>BBBM01000004.1 GCA_001311565.1 Desulfothermus okinawensis JCM 13304 | reverse complement strand
TTGTAAGGGGTTAAAATAAAAGGATATAAAGTCAATTTGATGGGACGTTCTAAAAGAAAAATTTCCGTCCCACCATTTTTTTTCTGCTTACCTTGAATTGTCTTGAACTACACTATACGTTAAAAGCCTTGTAAATAGGGAATTTATGGTAGTTTTTATATTTGTTTAAACGGTGTGAAATCAATAAATGGTGGAGGCGGCGGGAATCGAACCCGCGTCCGGAGATACTACACAAGAGCTTCTACAGGCTTAGGTCAGGTTTTGATTTAATTGCCAGATCCCCCCTGACCAGGGTCTCTGACAACGAGCCTCCTTCTTTGATTTCACTCAAATGCCAGAAGGCGGGCATTTGAGTTTAGCCTGATTAATTTGTCACCTCATCTAAGCTATCAGGCGTCGCCTAGATGAGGCGTGGCTGACTTTAAGCAGCCATTGCGTATTCGTAATTATTGTCGGCACTTAATTTTTTTGCCGTGTGTTTTACGAGGCCTCACGGCACCTCGGCCTGCCACCCTTGCTTCGCTATCCCCGTCGAAGCCATTTCGCCCCCTTAAAACTTGGAGGGGGAATTTTTAAAAGATCAAATAAAAAAATAGCGAGGGAGGGACTTGAACCCCCGACTCTGCGGATATGAGCCGCATGCTCTAACCAACTGAGCTACCTCGCCCTGACAAAGGAAAAATATAGGTATTTTTTTTTCTTTTGGCAAGAAAAATTTTTATTAATTTTTTTAAATAAGGTAGGGTATATTGACTTAATTTGCTTGTGATAGTTATAACAAAATCCACCATGAGGCTAAAAGTAAATGAGATTTTTTTATTCCCTTCAGGGGGAAGGACCATTTCTAGGGCATCCCTTTGTTTTTTTAAGACTTTCTGGTTGTGTTGAGCCATATTGTCCTTTTTGTGATACAAAATATGCCTGGGCTGATTTTAAATGTATGACAATTGAAGATATTGTTGGAGAAATAAAGCGATTTCAATGTAAAAATTTAGTAATAACTGGAGGAGAGCCATTTTTACAGTGGGATTCAGGATTAAATAATTTAGTGAACTTATTAAAACAAGAATCTTTCTTTATTCAATATGAAACCAGTGGAAAAGTAGAAATCCCACAGAATTCAAAGAACAGTGGTTTGCAGCCCCAAATATATCTCTGGAAGATGGTGCATTCCTTATGCAAACTTATCTAGGTGTGATTATTTTAAATTACTAGCAAATAAAAACAACTTAGATCTTATAGTGAAATTTATTCTCTCCAATAATCTTAAGAAAGAAAAAATATATATTATGCCCTTTGGAGCAACAAAGGAAAAACAACTGGAAAATATGCCAATAGTATTTGAATTTTGCAAAAAAATATGGATTAAAAATGACTCCTAGACTACATATATTGTGTTTTGGAGAAAAAAAAGGGGATATAGTTGTTGTTAGCTGTGATCCGTAACCCGTGATCCCATATCCGATTCTCGGGTTTCATTTTACGCTTCACGCTTTATAGAGGTCATAAACTAACCCACGTCTCTCAATTTGATAACTTGGGTTAAGTATCCCCAAAGACCCACTTGTCCCTTATAACTGTAACTTTAATTTGCTGCGTTCTTATAGGCCTCTTTTATCCTCTCTTTAATGTAATTTACCTCTTCTTCTGAAAATTTTTCTACATCAAAGCAATATCCATCTTCGCCCAAAAGTCCTCCGGGTATTAAGTCTCCTTTCTCATCTGGGTCAGAAATCATGTCACCATAAAAACATACTGACAGCCATCTGTTATCTGGCTCGTCATCTATCACATCCACCATAACAAAAAGTTTTCTGGTAGTCTGATTTTTGTGCTTTGCCCTAAGGGAATAACTAATCCCTTTTCTCTCTATAAAATCTATCTCCACATCTTTAAAACCAAAAATCAATTCCTTAAGTCCTAAAAATCCATTTTTGGCAGTACAATCTGTCCAGTTAATAATAAAATCATCCACCCTTTTAAAAACCTCATTTGCCACAATGATCCCCCTTTTTTTTATCAATTTATGTTGAACTTTCACTTTTTAAGGGAAAAATGCTCTAAAATATTCCCCTTATTAAATTATTGTTTATTATGTTATTAGAAGCTATAACTATTTATCTATGTATATAAAAAAAAGACATATTCATTGTATTCCCCAATTAACCTATACGGTATAAATCTCATCTTCAATAATGATATCACATATGGCATGGTTTTTTTTCTGGTTATATATAAAATATTTTTTTCTCCTTCTTTAATCTCATCTATTAAATATTCTTCAGAGGATTTTTGTGCTTTAGTTTTACTAATAGTTAGTTCTTCTACCTCTGCATTCAGATAAAGACTAAGTCCAAAAAGGGACTGTATCAATAAACACGACCTCATTAGGTGCAAAAGGACTTATTTTTTTTATTTGATGTGCCATTAATCTACTGTCTTTTTTTTATATGGAAATTTTGCCATAGCAAATTTTATCCCAAACAAAAAGATGCTCCATATAATTAGGCTTACCAATGTTTTTTTTGAACTTAAATTAATTTGAATATAATTTCCCACAAAAAGAGAAATGGGTGCAAAAAGAGGAAGTATGTATAAAGGCAGCTTGATTTGGCAATAAAGAAAATTACCAGGGGAATTAATATCCATAGTAGAAGAAAACATTCTATTGGTTCTTTATTTATTTTTATTTCCCACCATTTCTTGGACCAGATTCTGTATCTGAAGATTGGAAACTTTTTAAAAAAAAGATAAATGTCCATGGAAGGATGCCAAATACAAGGATGGGGAGGTATATGATAAATGGTTTATACCACTGTGGATTTCTATGATAATGACCAGTTGCAATTCTTTTAAAGAATTCATCAACTAAAAAAAATATGAAAAAAAGATTTTTATATTTTATAACTACCAATATATACCAGGTAAATCCAAAAATAAAGAATACCAATATACCAATGGGATTAAAGAGTTTACCTATTTTTTTCTCTATGGTTTAAAAAAAAACAAAAATACAATAATTGCAATGAAAGGAATGATACCTGGTGGACCTTTGGTTAGAAAGGCAAGACCAAATCCAAGCCACATAATTATAAGATATAGTAGCTTCTTTTTATTGGTTTCATCTTCTAAAAAACAGAGAATAAATCCATAAACAGCTAGAGTTTCAAAACAGGTTAATATTGTGTCTGTGGTGATAAAATTGCAGCAAAATAAGGGAATATAGATGTGGCATAAATAATAGGGGGGATAAAATATTTTCTGTATATAATCTTTTGGAAATCAAGTATATGATCAATACTGTAAGAGAAAAGCACAGTGCATTTGGAAGTCTCGCTCCCCATTCATTCTTGCCCAAAATGGCAATTCCCGAGGCAATGGCCCAGTAAGTTAGAGGAGGTTTTGAAAAGTGTAATATATCATCATTTAATTTTGGTACAAAAAAATTTTTATTTTTTAGCATAATAAGGGCTACATCGGTATATCTACCTCATCCCTTTCCCAGAGTCCACGGGAGCCTTGAAATACCATTATAAAAACAAAAGGGATTAAAAATAATAAAATGTCTGTTTTTTTGAATGTTCATGGTTCCTTGTTAGGTTGATATTAATAATTGGCAAGAAAAAAAGATAAAGGAGCTAGCCTCTTTAGTCAACTAGCTCCCCTAAAAAAATTATCTATAACCAGTAATATTTAATCCCTGATATGTGCAATTCCCAAGGGGGTTTTTATTTGTTTTGGGAAGAATTTGCGCTTAAAGTAAAGTGCTACATTAACAAGGGATATTAACACTGGTACCTCCATGAGTGGGCCTATTACCGCGGCAAATGCCTCACCAGAATTTATCCCAAATACTGCCACTGCAACTGCTATTGCAAGTTCAAAATTATTGGAGGCTGCAGTAAAGGATAGGGTTACTGTTTGTTCATATGTTGCATTTGCCCTCATTGACATAAAAAAAGGTAATAAAAAAACATTAATAAAAAGTATAGACAAAGAGGAATTGCTATATGAAGAACATCCATTGGAAGTGCCACAATATATTCTCCCTTAAGGGAAAACATTACAATAATGGTAAATAGAAGGGCGATTAGGGTTATTGGGCTAATCTTGGGAATAAATTTTTTTCTCATATACCTCCTTACCTACAGTTTTAAGTCCTATTATCCTTGATATGATTCCACCTATAAAGGGAATACCTAAATAGATAAATACACTCTTGGCAATTTCTTTTATTGAAATATCAACAATAATACTCTGTAGTCCTAGATATTTGGGAAGTAGTGTGATAAAAATATATGCATAAATAGAATAAAAGAAGACCTGAAAAACTGAGTTAAATGCTACAAGACCAGCACAATATTCTGAATCGCCTTCTGCCAGGTCATTCCATACAATGACCATAGCTATACACCTGGCAAGTCCAATCAAAACAAGACCAACCATGTATTCATGGTAACCTGATAAAAAAAGAGATTGCCAGCAAAAACATAAGGATTGGTCCAATAATCCAATTTTGTATCAGAGACAAAAAAAAGTATCTTAAAATCTTTAAATACAAATCCAAGTTTTTCATACTTTACCTTTGCAAGGGGAGGATACATCATAAGTATTAAGCCAATGGCTATTGGGATATTGGTTGTTCCTATGGTAAATCTGTCCATAAATTTTGTGATACCAGGAAAGAAATAGCCAATTCCCACACCAATGACCATGGCCAGAAATATCCAAATGGTCAAATATCTATCTAAAAAGCTAAGCTTTTTTTTGTTGACTCATAGTTAAAACCTCCTTTTAACAAATTGGTTTTTTTTCTAACAACTCTTTTAGCAAATCAAGGTCTTTTAAGTATTTTTCATTGTGTTTTATTTTTTTCATTTAGCCAAGTTACTAGTTCCACCTCCTTTTTAAAGTTTTCAGTAAGAGAGTAATATATCCATTTGCCCTGTTTTCTTCCTGAAATTATTTTTGTATGTTGCAAAATTGAAAGGTGCCTTGAGACGGTAGCACCTGACACCCCAAGGAAATCCTTTAAATAACACACACATAGCTCATTGTAGTAGAACAGAACAGCCACGATCCTTAATCTGTTTTTGTTTGATAATGCTGCAAAGATATTACTAATAGAATCCATTTCCCTTGACCTATGAAATATTTAGTTAATTAGCTAAATAGCTAAATATTAATTTTCTGTCAATCTCTTAATGGTGGCAAAGTTATTGTAAAGGAATTGAACTACTCAAAACTAATAAATTTAAAATTTTTTTAAGTAACTTTCAAGCTCTTTTTTCTTATCATCCTCAAGTTCTGGGCAATCTTCTATGGTTTTTATTCCCTGACAGACATATGTTGCAAATACAAGACATGTTGGACAGCCACATTTTTTTGCAATTGGTTTTCGGAAGTCTTTTTAGAATTTCAAGGGGCTGGGGCTTTTTGGGGATTTCATACATAGGTGTTATTTCTGCCCTATTTTCCCATACGCGGTTTATCTCACCAATTATCCAATTTGCAACTTTGGTTGCCTCTTCTTCGTCCTTAAGTGCGTTTACAGCAATTTTATGGGGATGGACTGTTAGCAGTTTACCATGGATCTTAAAGGTAACAGATGGAGGATTTTTAGTACAAAAATCACCCCCCAATTCTGCATTTAGATATGGAATTACATCTGATAGGTCAGCATCTACCTGAATTATGCAATGCACCCCTTCTTGTTTGGGATTACACTTGGACTTTGTTATCTCTTTTTCCCATTTTTGGATCAACATTTTATCCTCCCCTGGATTTACGTTGACTAATGATTAGTTTATTGGTAGTTTTGCCAACGAAGAAATTAAAATAAAAGGAGAAACCTGTCAATGATTACCTTTGAAGAGGCTGAAGTGAGGGCAAAGATTATAAAGGCCTTAGCCCATCCTGTTAGGCTCATGATTGTGGATATTTTAAGGGAAAGTGAGAAAAGCTTTGCTTATTTAAAGGATATATTTGATTTAGACAAATCCACTATTTCTAAACACCTGTCAGTTCTAAAGGAAGTGGGAGTTGTATCGTCTAAGAAAATAAAAAAAAGACATGATATATAAATTAGAGATTCCGTGTGTGATTGAATTTTTTTGAGTGTTCCACAAAGGTTTTAAAACATCACATAAATAGACAAAAAGTGGCCATTGGAGACTCAGATGAATCCAGGTAAAACAATTTTTATCTTTTTGGTTTTATTTTTGTCTTCTGGAGTTTTATATGCAGAGACATCTCATCAAAAATTACACAGTTTAAAGTTAGGGGTAAATGTAAGGTTTAGGTATGAATATCAAAATAACTTTAACATAAAATCCTATGGAAAAGATCCTGTGGTGGGAGAGGAGAATGACGGCTTTATAATTGGGAGGTTTAGAACAGGCCTTGATTATTATTTTTTTGTCAAAATTACATCTGTCTCTATGGATACAGGATTCCAGGGTGTGGGATCTGGATATACCAGATGATGATTTTTACAAATACAATTTCAACAGAGAGCATAACCCATATAAGGATCCAATGGAGATCTGGGACTCATACATTGAATTAATAGAACCTGCTAATCTTCCAATTACTATTAAAGCTGGGAGACAGAGGATTTATTTTGGTAACAACAGGATATTTGGACCAGGACAGTGGGGCAATACAGGTAGCTGGATATGGGATGCAGCTAGGGCTAATGTTAAAGTTCCAGTAGGGTATTTGAGTGCATTTTATGGACGCTCTGAGATCCATGACCCAGATGACTTTAGTTTAAACCACCGCCATGGATACGAGTGTCTTGGTTTTTATGGTCATATTAAGATGCCTGATAATTTGATCTTTTTAGAGCCGTTTTCCATGACCAAAAAAAGACAACCACAATAGATACAAAAGTGAAAATGGAATATATGGAGACCTTGATACCTATTATTTTGGGGCCAGGGCATATACTGGATATATAAAAGGCTTTAAATTTGATTTTTTTGTATGTGACCCAAAAAGGAGATTATTCACAGGATGATGTGGATGCATATGGGTATCATGTGTGGCTTGGGTATAAATTAACATCAATATATCTGAAACCACAGATCAGTTTGGAATATTCATATGGATCAGGTGACAGCAACCCAAGAGATGGAAAGCACGAGACCTTTGATGGTGCTTATGGTTCAAAAGACAAGGCCTATGGAAGGATGAACCTTTTTAAATGGCAAAATTTAAAAGATCAGGAAATAAATTTAGAGCTCTATCCTGGAAAAAAAATCTTATGTAAAGCTGGAATTCCATAGGTTCTATCTGGCTCAAAAAAAGAGATGGTTGGTACCATAATGCAAAAATATATAGGGACAAAAGTGGTGGATCAGGAGATAAGGTGGGTAAGGAATTTGATGTGGTGACTAAATTTAATCCCTGTAAATACGCTGAGATACAGGTGGGATATGGACACTTTTGGCCAGATGAATTTGCTAAAAAGGTAGCTTCAAATACCCAAGCAGATTGGGTATTTTTTATGATTACTTATAAATTTTCTTCTAAACTTTTTTTAAATAAGTTCCTTGACAATTAGAAGATTGCATTTATATATTCCCAATGAGCGATATAGAAATATACTAAAACAAAGACAAGGAGGCGAAAAAAAATGGATGAAAGGAAAGTATTAGAAAAGGCATTTGAGTTTCACGGTCACATCTGTTGGGCATCTGCTGTGGGAGTAAGGGCTGGACTTGCTGCACTTAAGGCCCTGGGTGTTAAGAGAACTGGGACTTCAGGGGAGCTACATTGTATTGTAGAGATAGGTGATAACCATGGGGCCCAATGTTTTGCTGATGGTGTGCAATATGCAACAGGTTGCACATTGGGCAAAGGAAACATTGAAAAGGCAGGATGGGGGAAATTGGCCTTAACGTTAATTGATAAAATTAATGAAAAGAGTGTGAGGGTATCGTATAAACCTACCAGACATAAATTGATTGCAGAATCTGCCTTTATGAGGAAAAGGGCACAGGGTATTCCTCCTACTCAAATTCCAAGAGAAGAGGCAATGGAGATGGTTAATATAATCTGGGATGCACCTGAAGATGAGATCTTAACAGTAGAGGAAGTCAAGGACCATCCATATGAGGACTATGGAGAGGTAATGGGGCTTGTCCCATGTGATAGTTGTGGTGAGTTAGTTGCCAGGCCATATTTAAGGTAGTTGGGCAAAAACACATGTGTATCCCATGTTCTGGATATGACAGGTAATTATTATGGAAAATAATATAGGTAAATCCCAGGAAAATCCCACAAGGGATTTTTCCATAAAATAATACATCTTTTTGGATGGTGGCTTGGATTTATGGGACTTTATTCATCATCTGCTGTATGTCCCTTTTGTGGACAAACTGGATGTCCAGTGGGATTTGCATCTGCTGGAATCCTGGGCGCGATATTTTCTTTTATCGCAGTTTATCTGCATAAGATAAAATTATTTTTAAAAAAATTGTTCAATTTAAAATAAATAGGAGGAAAGCTATGGACTTCCAAGAATTATATGATATGGCACTAAAATTTCATGGACACAGGTGCCCTGCAATGCCCCTTGGCCTTAGGGCAGGTCTTGCTGCAATGAGGGTTTTAGGAGTAGAAAGGTCAAAGGACAAAGAGCTTATGGTCTTGGCAGAAACTGGAAAGGGCCATGCTGCAGGGTGTTTTTTTAGACGGCATTATGGCTGCCACAGGTTGCACCTATGGGAAGTCCAATATTCAGAAGTTATATTACAACAAAATGGCATTTACCCTGGTGGATGTAAAAAAACAAAAAGGCAGTCAGGGTATCTATTAAACCAGATTTTTTTTGAAAAGGCCCTAAATTCTCCTTTTGTTCAAAAGAGAAAACAGGGCATACCTCCCCAGGATATTGAACCTGCAATTGCTGATCCCTTAATAGAAAATATATTTAAAGTACCAGAAGAAAAGTTTTTGGATATTGGCGAGATTACAGAGTTTGAGGTAAAAAAAAGGAAAGTCAGTATTTGAGGCAAAGAGGTGTGATGTGTGTGGCGAGCTCACATTTGTAAATAAGCTAAGAGTCTTAGAGGACGGAAAACTGGTGTGTATTCCATGCAGTGGATATGAAGATTAACACAGGAGATTTACCCGTATGATGATCTTAATTGCAAGTCTCTGCGTTTTGGTTTTATCCTTTATTTTTGCAATGTTAGGTTTAGGTGGGGCCATGCTCTACATTCCAGTATTTCACTGGCTTGGCTATGATTTCAAGAGCGTGGCCATACCAACAGGGCTACTTTTAAATGGGGTTACTGCCTTGTCTGCGGCCGTATTTTACATCAAGGCCAAAATGGTTGATATTAAGGGAGGAATACCCCTTATAATTTCATCATTTATTGGAGCCCCAGTAGGGGCCTATTTTACAAAATTTGTCCCAACCAAGCTCCTTATATTCTTTTTTTGTCATTGCAATGGCATTTGCTGGAACTCGTATGCTTATCTCCTCCACCCAGCCTGATAGGGAAAAGAAAATGGCCACCACTTTAAAGATGCTACTTATGATTGTTGGAGGCTTTTTTTGTTGGTTTTATTGCAGGGTTACTTGGGGTTGGTGGTGGATTTTTATTTGTCCCAATGCTACTTCTCATGGGATATAAGACCAAAGAAGCTGCTGCTACAAGTAGTTTTGTGGTTGTGTTTTCATCATTTTCTGGATTTGCAGGTCACATAGCAGAAGGGCACTTTAATCTTCCATTTATGCTGGCAACTACTATTGCAGTTATAATTGGCTCTCAAATAGGTGCCAAGGTAATGAAGGAAAAGATGAAGGCAAAATGGATAAAGCAGATGTTTGCTATAGTGCTCTTAGCTGTAGCACTAAAGCTTTTTGTGAAAAATTATTCCTATTATTATGCCATTTTTAAAAAGATTTTAGCCCATTTGATTTAGGTTGGATTATTTTAAAAGCAATTCTCGGTGAACACTAAAATTTAAACTAATCAGGGGTAAAAAAATTTATAACTGATTAACTTGCCTCGGTGTTCACCGAGAATTCCTGTTTCTAAAACTTTTCAATTGATTCCTATCTGTTAGATTTCTATAATCAACATTATCAACATTATTCTATATAAATACCCTACAAAGATTTTTACAGGAAGCCCTGTTATGAAATTTAAATTAGTATCCAAGTTTAAACCTGCAGGAGATCAGCCAAAGGCCATCGATGAGCTGTATAAAAATTTAAAAACAGGGGCTAAACATCAAGTATTGCTTGGTGTTACAGGTTCTGGAAAGACTTATACCATGCAAATGTAATAGCCAGAATAAACAGGCCTACCCTGGTAATGGCACCAAACAAGACCCTGGCCGCCCAGCTCTACAATGAGTTTAAACAACTATTTCCTGAAAACGCAGTTGAATACTTTGTTAGCTACTATGATTACTACCAGCCAGAGGCTTACGTGCCAGAAAGTGACTTATATATTGAAAAAGATTCATCAATAAATGAAGACATAGATAAATTAAGACATGCAGCTACTTATTCCCTGCTCACCCGTAGAGACGTTATTATAGTGGCCTCTGTATCGTGTATATATGGCCTGGGATCCCTGAATACTATAAAAATATGGTCATTCCAATAGGGGTTGGTCAAAGGGTAATAATGGAGGATTTTTTAGAGCGACTGGTTGAGATATATTATGAGAGGAATGACTATGACTTCCACAGGGGGACTTTTAGGGTCAGGGGAGATGTTGTTGAAATAATTCCAGCATATAAACAGGAACAGGCCATCAGGATAGAATTTTTTGGAGACGAGGTGGAGTCTATTTCTGAGATAAACCCCATTACAGGGGAGGTCATGGATCAATTGGAAAAGACGGTTATCTTTCCAGGATCCCACTATGTATCTGAAAAAGATAACCTCATGAGGCCATCTCAGATATTAGAGAAGAATTAAGGGAAAGGTTAGACTGGTTTTATTCAAATAACAAATTGGTAGAAGCACAGAGGTTGGAGCAGAGGACACAACTGGACCTTGAGATGCTGGAAGAGTTGGGATATTGTAATGGAATTGAAAATTATTCCAGACATTTAGATGGAAGAAAGCCAGGTACTCCTCCTGCCTGTTTATTGGATTACTTTCCAGAGGATTTTTTTATTATTTATTGACGAGTCTCACATTACTATCCTCAAATCAGGGGTATGTATAACGGGGATAGTCGAGAAAACAAAATTTGGTGGATTTTGGATTCAGACTTCCCTCTGCATTAGATAATCGGCCCCTTAATTTTAACGAGTTTATGTCCAGGATAAATCAGGTGGTCTATGTTTCAGCAACCCCTGGTCCATTTGAAATGGAAATTGCAGAGGGTAGGGTGGTAGAGCTAATAATCAGACCAACTGGACTTGTTGACCCACAGGTAGAAGTGCGTCCTACCATGGCACAGATAGACCATCTTCTCTCAGAATGCAAAAAAAAGGATGTCAAAAAAATGAAAGGGTCCTGGTCACCACCTTAACAAAAAGAATGGCTGAAGACTTAACTGACTTTTTAAATGAAAATGGTATTCCTTCAAAATATATGCACTCTGACATTGATACCCTGGAGAGGATTTCTATAATTAAGGAGCTCAGGGATGGAACTTTTTATGTGCTTGTGGGTATAAATCTTTTAAGGGAAGGACTTGATATACCTGAGGTATCTCTAGTGGCAATACTTGATGCAGATAAAGAAGGTTTTTTGAGATCTACTTCATCTTTAATCCAGACCTTTGGCAGGGCAGCGAGAAATGTCAATGGAAAGGTGATTATGTATGCAGATACAATCACTGATTCAATGAAACAGGCCATATTAGAGACAGAAAGGAGAAGGAAAAAAACAGATAAAACACAACAAAGAACACAATATCACTCCAAAAACCATAATCAAATCAATGTCAAACCCATTATATGAGTTTGGAGAAAGAAAAAAAGAAGAAGGTTTTATCTGTTGCAGAATCAACAGAACTTTATTATCTAGACAGGGAAACAATAGAGAAGGAAATTAGAAAGTTGGAAAAAAAAGATGAGGAAAGCAGCAAGGGACCTAGAATTTGAAAAAGCAGCTCTATTCAGAGACAGGATCTTCGAATTAAAGGAAATTCTTTTAAAATATTGAGCGTTAATCTATGGACGGAAAAATTCATAAATCTCGATTGGAGTTCTTGTTTTCAAAGGAATTTGTCAAAGAATTTTATCCACTAATTATTGGCTTTGTGATACTAATTTGTGTTTACTTATATGGATTATATATCTTTATGCATATAGAAGGGTGGGGACTTTTGGATAGTTTCTACCAGGTTGTTATAACACTCTCCACAGTGGGATTTAGAGAAGTTCATGAGATTTCAGACCAGGGAAAACTCCATACCTCCATATTAATCTTGCTTGGAGTTGGAACCTATGCATACATTATTGGATCATTTACCAATGCCTTTTTAGAGGGCAAAATACAAATTTTTTTGGGGAAAAAAAAGGATGGAAGCAAAAATCTTATCACTCAAGGACCACTATATTATTTGTGGCTATGGAAGGATTGGAAACATAGTGGCAAAGGAACTTAGGCGTGAAGGGTGTGAAATAGTTGTTATTGAAAATGATCCCAAGGCAGTTGAAGAACTTATTGAAAATAAAACCCTATATGTTGAAGGGGATGCCACTGATGATAAAACACTCTATAAAGCAGGACTTCTTAATGCCAGGGCGTTAATTTCAGCCTTGTCAACCGATGCCCAAAATGTCTATGTAACACTAACAGCAAGACAGGCAGCGCCAGATATTACAATAATTGCAAGGGCAGAAAATGAACAATCTATAAAAAAATTAGAACTTGCAGGTGCTAACAGGCACTTACCCCTCATCTTTTAGGTGGGCTCAGGATGGCCCAGATGGTTCTAAGACCAACAGTTATTAATTTTTTTGGACATGGCTATCCATGGAGATGATTTAAATCTACAAATGGAAGAGGTCCTAATACCAGATTCATCCACTATTGTTGGTAAAAATATAATAGAATCAGAGCTTAGACCTAAATTCAACTTAATTATTATTGCCATAAAAAAAAGAAAATGGCTCAATGATATACAATCCACAGGCTGGAGAAATATTAGAGGGGGGAGATACCCTTATAGTTGTTGGTAGAAAAATCGATTTAAAAAAATTTTAAAGAAACACTTTAACTTTTTTATGCTATGGATCTAAAAAAAAATAAAAAAAAAGAATTGAAGAACTGAGACAAGAAATAGAGTATCACAACTATAGATACTATGTATTAGATGATCCTGAGATCTCTGATGCAGAGTATGATAGGTTATTTAGAGAACTAAAGGAATTAGAAGAAAAATATCCTGAGTTTATAACCCCTTATTCTCCTACCCAGAGGATTGGGGGCAGTCCACTGGATGAATTTGTAAGACGAGAACACACCATTCCCATGTATAGTCTGGACAATGTCTTCTCAAAAGAAGAATTTGAAGAATATTTTTCAAGGATAAAGAGGCTACTTCCTGGGGAGGAAATTTCTTTCTGGGTAGATCCCAAATTAGATGGTCTGGCGTTGGAAATAATATATGAAGGTGGCAAGTATATGGCCGCTGCCACCAGAGGAGATGGTTATGTGGGAGAAGATGTTACTGAAAATGTTAAGACCATTAAAAATGTACCATTACTACTTAGAAAAGGAGTAAATCCCTCTCCAGAATATATTGAAGTTAGAGGAGAGGTGGTAATATCTAAAGAAGATTTTTATTTGTTGAATCAAAAGCAACTTAAAAATAATCAAAAGACCTTTGCCAATCCCAGGAATGCTGCTGCGGGGTCTATCAGGCAATTAGATCCAAAGGTAACTGCTTCAAGACCCCTTAAATTTTTTTGCATATGGTATTGGAACAGTAAGATGGGCTCATGGATCAGGAGATTTAATCAATTCACAAAGTAAAATAATGGGGCTTTTAACACAACTTGGATTTAATATTGTTCCCTTTGCGAAGTATTGTAAGGATAAAGATGAGGTGTATTTATATTTTAAGGAAATTGAATTAAAAAAGGATGATTTTCCCTATGAAATTGATGGGGTGGTGGCAAAGGTAGATTCTTTAGATCAGCAATCAAGGTTAGGGGCAACAGCAAGATCTCCAAGGTGGGCAATTGCCATTAAATTTAAAGCAGAACAGGCTGAAACTCTGTTAAGAGATATAGTGGTGCAAGTGGGAAGGACTGGTGTACTCACTCCAGTAGCTGTATTAGAGCCAGTTGAAATTGGTGGAGCGGTAGTAAAAAGGGCAACTTTGCACAATGAAGATGAGATCAGGGCGAAGGATTTAAAAATAGGCGATTGGGTAGTGGTACAGAGGCTGGGAATGTAATACCAGAGGTAGTTAGGCCCATAAAAGAAAAAAAGGTCTGGAAAGGAAAGGGAGTTTGTATTTCCTAAAAAATGCCCTGTTTGTGGGAGTGGTGTGGTGAGGCTTGCGGGTGAAGCAAATCATAGGTGCATAAATGCTTCTTGTCCTGCAAGACTAAAAAGGGGGCTTGCATACTTTGTATCCAAGGCAGGTCTTGATATTAGTGGAGTAGGGGAGAAGTGGATAGAGATATTTGTGGACAAGGAAATTATAAAAGATTTTGCAGACCTATTTCTCCTCAAAAAAATCTCAGATATTACATCTTGAACGTATGGGGGACAAGCTTGCAGAAAATATGCTTAATGCCATTGAAGAAGCAAAGCAGAAGGCAACACTTGATAAATTTATTTCAGCCCTGGGTATAAGATTAGTAGGGGAACAAACAGCCAGAGTACTTGCTGAAAGATTTGGATCTTTAGACAGACTGGCTCAAGCCTCTATTGAAGAATTACAGGAGATCAGAGATATTGGACCAGAAGTGGCAAGGTCCATATATACTTTTTTTTAGAAATCCAGAAAATCAAAGACTCCTGAAAAAAATTTAAAGAAATAGGACTCTGGCCCACAAAAAAAAGAGAAGAATAAAGATGAAACAGTAAATCCCCATGTTGCAGGAAAAAAGTTTATTTTCACGGGAAAGTTAGAAAATCTTACAAGGAGCAGGGCAAAGGAATTAGTTGAACAAGCTGGAGGTCGGGTAGTTGGTAGTATATCAAAAAAATGTAGACTTTGTAGTGGTTGGTAAAGACCCAGGGAGCAAATTTAATAGGGCAAGGGAACTGGGATTAAAAATAATAGATGAAAATGAATTTTTAGGCTTGATAGAAAATAAATTTTAAATAAATGGAGGCAAGCTATGGGTACTTATGCAATTGTAACTGGGGCTGCTGGAAGAATGGGCTCTGCAATATGCAGTTTGATTAAAACAGATGATGATATGGAACTTATAGGGGCAGTTGAAAGGGCTGAATATTTAGAAAAAAAATAAAAAAAAGTGGCTCCTAATGTCTCAAGTGATTTAAAGGAGATCACAGCAAAATATAATGATGCTGTTATTATTGATTTTACTTATCCTGAAGTCACCCAACAAAATGTAGAAGTGGCTGTGTCATCTGGTAATCCCATGGTAATTGGAACAACAGGCCTAAATGATGAACAGATGAAATTGCTAGAAGATGCGGCAAAAAAAAATACCTATATTTTGGGCGCCTAATATGAGTGTAGGAATAAATGTACTATTAAATTTACTGCCTAAGTTTGTGGAGCTGTTAGGGGATTTATATGATGTAGAGATATCAGAGATTCACCATAAATTCAAAAAAAGACGCTCCAAGTGGAACAGCTGTTAAACTCGCCCAAGTACTTAAAGAGGCAAAGGGCTTCAAGAAAGAGGCAATAAGATACTGCAGGGAGGGTATAATTGGTGAAAGACCAAAGGAGGAGATAGGTGTCCAGACCTTAAGGGGGGGAGATGTGGTAGGAGATCATACAATCTACTTTTTTTGGACCTGGAGAGAGGATCGAGATAACCCACAGGGCACATTCAAGGGAAACCTTTGCCCAGGGGGCAATTAGGGCTGCAAAATGGATTGTGACCAAAGAGCCTGGGAGATTATATACCATGAAGGATTTATTTGAAGACGTGTAACTGGTTATAATCATGAAAAAATGGGTTTATGTCCTATTCTTCTTTTTATTTTTAAATAGTACCTTTTCTTACAGCTACAATGTAGAGAAACGAAAGTTAGATAAGGGACTTATATACTACAATTTTAAAGGCGAATACAAAGATAAGAAATATGATATATATATTTTAAAGATAGACCCTAGCTATTTTTCTTTTGAATTACTTATGTCTTCTAAATTAAACATCAATCCATTGTCGTTGAAGGAATGGTCCAAAAAAAATACAATCTTGTAGCTGTGATCAATGCTAGCATGTTCTGGAAAGACAAAAGTACCAGCACTGGATATATGAAAAATCAGGATTATGTAAATCAAAAGATAATACACAAAAGATTTGGAGGTTTTTTAGTATTTAATCCAAAACAAAAAAAATATACCGCAGGTCGCCATTATTGAAAAAGACTATACCAAAAACTGGAAGGAAATACTTACCAAATATGATACAGTTATACAAGATTATAGGATGATCGGAAAAAAATAGGAAAAATTTATGGCATATTGACAATAATACACATAGTGTTTCAGCCATTGGGATTGATGAAATGGATATGGTGCAATTTATATTTAGTTATTTACCGTTATCAATACATGACTTAAATGAGATCTTGTTAACTTTACCTATAAAAATAAAATCTTGTTTGTTTACTGAAGGAGGAAGTACCTGTGGTATGTATTTAAGATATAAAAATTTTGAAAAAAAATCTAAATGGATATTCAAAAATGGATATATTTCACAAAAATAAAAATAGTCCAGTAATTCCAAATATTATAGGAATAATAAAAAAAAGCTAACTAAAGGAAAAGTATATGAGAATTTTTGTTTTAATTTTTGGTGTAATTTTTTTTAATTTCTATCTCACAAATAGCTCAGTCAAATATAATAGATGACTTGCTAAATAATTACAAAAACATTCATTCCATTGAAACAAAATTTCATCAGATATTAAAAAGTAAGACCACCAAGGATGAGGAAATAAGATCAGGAAAAATATTTTGTGAGAAGATAAAAGATTCAGTAAAAGTTAGATGGGAAGTAACAGATCCAGAAAAAGAGATACTCATAGTAAATGGGGAAACAATATGGGATTATTTTCCAGAGGAAAATTGGCTTATAAATACAAATTATCAAAGGTGGAACAGTCCAAAATTATATTTGATTTAATAAGCGGAAAATTGGACTTAAAGGAAAAGTTTAATATAAAAATAGAGGATCAAGGCAAAAACATAGGTTTGACAAAAATAAAATTGGTCCCGTTTAATCCAGAGCCCAACATGGTCCTTGTATACCTGTGGATAGATGAAAAAAAATTTAATCAAAAAGATAGACATAATAGATTTTTTTTGGAAATGAAAACATAATAGAATTTAATGATATTAATATTAACAAAAAAAACTCCCCAAGGCCTTTATGGTCTTCCTAAAGGAATCAAGATTTTAGAAGGAAGACCCAATTAAATATTGTGACTCGTGAATAGTGATAGTGAATCCAAAACATATATCGAGTCTCCTGATTATGAATAACAATCACGTCAACATGAAGAACCTAAATTTAGTGATTAGTAAATTGAATAATTAAAAAAAAATTTATATTTTATTTTTTTGTCTCATAATGAATATTATGTAAACTTAAAATATTAACATTAAGAACCGCAATGAGGTCATTTTCTTATTGACCATTATTCTATCCCCCTTAGTTAATTTACGATTTACCATTCACGATCTTGGATTTTAAAAATACTTTACTCAAAAAGTGTTTTTATTAATAGCGAATTTTAATGTGTCATAGAGATGATTACGTTTAATTTTATTATACATTTTATATGTTTAACAAAATTAAACATATAAATATTGTTTAATTTTGTTAAATTTCTTTCTGTACCATAGGAAGAAATCATTTTGGCATCTTTACTTTTCTTGTTTTAAAAGTTAACTATTCCCTAGCTTATGTTTATCAAACTAATAAACACTGGCTAACCCAGAAATTAAAATAACAATCTATAATATATAAGTCATTATTATAAGCCAAGTCTATATAAAATTTTGGCTTAGGGGTGTTATATGAAACGAAAATATATATGTTTTTTTTATTCTTATTCTACTTATTCCAGGTGTTTTATATGGTTACACTGAATCGAAATTTATATCTTTTTTTTAAAAAGGTATGGGGCATACAATGTAATTAATATTGAACTCAAAGATAAGTCCAAGAAGGATAAGTCTATATTAGCCTATGCAAACTCAAAAATTTTTTTCAGGTTCACCTGATGAAGCCATATCAATTTTAAAGGGTGTGGACTTCAAGGATGAAGATTTATTGGCCAAGCTGGAATTTACCCTAGCTAGGGCATATCGATATAAAGGTGATTTTTATAATGGACTTCTCCACTATGCCAAGGCGTTTCACCTAAGTGGAGATCCAAGACAATTACTTAAGGAGCCTGACATTCGCAATTTCTTTAAATCTGTTATTTTAAAGTGGTCTTTGGATTTATTATATACGGGTTCTTTTTTTTGAATAACGACAAATTCCTTCGACAAAAAAAAAGAAGTTCTAGACATCATAAAAATTTCTCAAATTCTCTGGCCCAAGGATAAAGAATTTACAGCTATCTACCACTCTATTTTAAGACTAAATAGCAAGGATTTTAGCTTTAGTCTCTCAAATAATGAAATTAGAGATTCTATTATATCTTTTCTGGCATCTTTGGCCATTAAATATAAAAATAATATTAACTCTTCTTTAAAGCTTTTTAAGAATCCATCTCAGAGATATGTATTGGATTTAGTTTATGAGAAAATTAATAATGACGAGATCTCTCTTGATCACAAAAGTGATTTATTGAATATTCCAAAGTGTATTAGTTTTTTTTGATATACTTATAAAAAGACTTAATCAAAATAAATGGATTATTACTAACAGTTCATACCTATTGAAGAAGCTAAAAATACAAAGTCAATTAGTAGGAGTTAACAATTTTCTCAATACAATTAATGGGGAACTCAATAGTGTTTTTGTTCCCTCAGAGATAAAGGAAGAATTAAAACAGATAAAAATCGCCCTAATTTTAATGAATAAAGACTATGGTCTCTTAAAAAAAGAGCTTCCTGATATGGATTTTAAGAAGTTACCTTTATCTTTAAAGATTTCCATATTATTGCTATTAGACAAGGTATCGTCTTTAGATATTGGATTAACTAAGGTATGAATTTAAAGTAGATTTGTTCTTTTTCTACAACCCTTTGGTTTAATCCGTATGGTTTCAATTCAGATTTTGATATACCAAATCAGGAAATAGAAAAAAAAATTAAATATGTATCCATTGGATTATTTTCTTAGATATGCATATCTAAAAAAATACAATAATAAATGGACAAGGTAATGAAGCCCAGTTAAAACAAGCGATATTTTTATATAAAGAAACTATTTTAGGACAAATGGCTATTTTAAAGCTTGCTAAAAATGTTATAGATACAGGAAATACAACATTATTCAAAAAAATATATAGAATTATTTGATTATAAAAATTTAAATCAAAGTCTACTAATTAATTATTATAAGCTCATGATAGATTATTATACAATAAAGAACAATTTTAATAAAGCAATGTCTTATTATGAAAAGATTTTTGAGATATCTCCAGATTCATTAAATCCTGAAGAACTAATCAAAGTAGCATTATATTATCAAAAAAAATAGTAATATTGATTTGAGCCAAAAAAATCTTCAAGCACCTTTGGAATAACAAAGATAATTTGAATAGAAAAATTCAAGCAGAGATTTTATTTTGGATGGCTGAATGCCATCAGATCCAAGGTAACCTTGACGTTGCTATAGACGAATATCTTAAAGTTTATTGGTTTTATAGGGATCAATATATCTGGTCCATTACAGGATTATATAGGGCGGCTTTGATATATGAACAAAAAGGAAACCTTTATATCGCAAAAAAAATATTGAGAGATGTGGTTAAAAATGCCAGGAGAAAATCTGAAAAAGAGGCAGCACAGGCAAGGCTAAATGACATTAATAAGAAAATAAATGCAACTTCTCAAAAACTATTTTGGTTTTAATTGATCCATTTTTAGTTTTAACAAATAGGACTCTTTTTTAAGGATCTCTGAGGAAAGTTTTTTGTGTGAAATCCTATATGGACTGCCATATACGATTTTACACGTGGCAAAAGGTAAGGGAAGTTGAAATCTATCCCATGATTTGTAAAAAAATCTTTTTAAAATTTACAAAGGATCTAACAGGGACTATTGGAATATTTAGCTTCCATGCCAAATATATTACCCCTTGCTTGGGGATGTGTCTTGGACCAGTTGGTCCATCAATTGTAACAGCTATGTCCTTTGGATGATTATTAACCATCTTGGTTAATTTTTTTAGGGCCTTCACTCCTCCCCGGGTACTGGATCCCCTTATTGTAGCATATCCAAACCTGTTTAATATTCTACTTACAAATTCACCATCCCTGCTTTCACTAACTAAAATTACAACATCTTCGTGTCTGTGGACATATATTGGGGCAAATAACTCATCATGCCATAAGGTAAATAAAACTACCCTCCCCTTTTCTCTACACCTAAAACCTATAACCTGTTCTATACCCACTTGGCTATACCTTAAAGTCTTATACCAGAACTTTAAAACAAAGCTGAGAACGGGTGCAGTTTTAATAAAATCTATTTTCATAATAGGTTACGTGAACAACTTAATCTTATATATAAAGTAATTTATATAATAAACTAGAATTTAAAACAATTTTTTTAAAGTATTTAAACAATCCTTTCTTTTCAACTAATTTGAAAAAGAACAATTGACAAGAGGAATTTTTTTTATCTACGATTTAATGACCTGCGGTCAATTAATGACCAGGAGTCAACTATGGCCAAAAAAACAATTGCAAAAATCCCGTCAAACAAAGCTAGAGTTAATGCAATCTGCTGTTGAACTTTTTGGAGAAAAGGGGTTTGTTTCCACCACTATATTAGAGATCACAGAACGAGCTGGGTATGCAAAGGGAAATTTCTATAGGTATTGGAAGAGCAAGGACGATATTTTTTTTAGAAATAATGGAGAAAAGATTAAGTGAGTATAGGGAAACTAGAAAAGACGGTCTTAAAAAGGCAAGGTCTATCCAAGATGTAATGGAAGTAATTGTGGATTTTTTTAGAGACAATAATTGATGATAAGAACTGGTCAAAGGTCTTTTTGGAGTTCACAATACACGCTTTTTCCAATCCACAATTAAGAGGTAAGTTGAATAAAAGCAATTACAGGCTTTCTACAGACCTATTTGCCCGCATACTCTCCCCTTTTTATATGGACACAGAAAACTCAAAAAAAATTAGGTGCCCTAGTGACAGCCTTATTTGAAGGGTTTCTAATTCAACAAGCCCTGGACTCTAAGGTTATTGATAAAAAAAGATTTAAGGGAAGCAATTATGATTATGTCAAAATACTTTTTAAAGGTCTAAAGGAGAATTTTTATGACAAAAAAAATCTATTTATCTAATTATTTCAATCTTGTTAGTTTATTCAGGAAATGTATTTGCATCACCTAGGTCTCTCAATAAATGGAAACCGAAATTTGATCCATCAACTGCAAAATATCGATGTATAGTCTCAAATGTCTCCCATCCTGTGATAAAAGGAGTGTACGCGGGAATCCTTATAAGGGACAAACTGTGGGAGAGGACTGGCGGGAAAATCTATTTTGATTACAAACCCTTTTCCATGTTGGGAGGTGAAGTTGAGGTATTAAATTTACTCAGAATGGGGGCCATTCAGGGAATGGCTGTTAGTTCAGTGGCTGCAACAAATTTGGGGCCTAGGTTTGGTCTTGTAAATCTTCCATTTTTAATAAATTCTTTTGATAAGCTGGACAAATTTACCAAGAGTGGGTGGATGTTTGAGCATTTTATGAACGCCATGGACCATCAAGGCATAATTGGTCTGGATATAACTGGATATGGAAATTACGGTTGGGCGACTACCAAACCTGTTAGGACCATTAAAGACGCAAAAAAAATCAAGTTTAGAATAGCAGAAGCAGCGGTAAATCAGTTGCTCTACAAACAGTGGGGGCTGAATTTTGTGGTTATGCCTTGGCCAGATGTACATGTGGCCTTAAAGCAAGGGGTAATAAGTGGATTGGACCACACTCCAACTGTTTGTAATATAACAAAAAAAGTTTGAAGTGGCCAAGTATTTTACCCAAATAAACTATGCCCAGGGACTCTTTATATGGATATTCAATAAACAGTGGTTTTATTCCCTACCAAGGGATCTGCAAAAGACATTTAAACAAGTGGTGCATGAGGTTTGTTCTCAAATAAGAGAAGAGACAAAGATTCAAGAACAAGAGGAAATAGAGAAGGCAAAGCACTCAGGCGTGAAATTCTTTAAACTGTCAGAAGAAGAAATGAAGATTTTAAAAAAAGCAGGGAGATTTAGTGCATAAAAAAATATGAAAAAGAAATAAATGAACTCTATCCTGGGGACAAATACCGTCCTAAAAACTATTTAAAAGAAGTTCAAACCTATATGGGGTATTCAGTTGACTAGTAGAATAAGTAAAAAAAGGGGTCTATTTCCTTGGTAAAATTGAAAAGATAGTAACCTTTTTAGAGGAGTGGACCCTTTTTATCTCTGTTATTTCAGCCATGGTAGCCCTTTTTATCAATATAATTTTAAGATATTGCTTTAATTCCAATCTGCCATGGAGTGAGGAATTTGTTAGAGAAGTCATAATATATACCACTTTTATTGGATGTAGCTTGGCAATAAAAAAAAGGTGCAGAAATAAAGATTGATGCTACTATTTATTTATTTCCTTGGCTTAAAAATAAGCTAAATGTATTGTCTAGGATCGCAACCTTTATTTTTTCTTTTTTTTCTTATTTATTATGGATCTAAGATGGCAATTATGATGCATACATCCAATCAAAAGACCATTGTATTGAAGATACCTTTAGTTATACTATACTCTGTTTTGCCAATAAGTGGTCTTTTTATGTCATTTAGAGTTATCTATTCCTTTTTACATCCTGGATGCAACAAAGAGTAAGCATGAACCTGAGTGATTTGGTAGTTTTTTTTGATTTTACTTGGATTTATGGCCTCAAATATACCTGTGTATATTTGTCTATATTTTACATCAGCACTTGGACTTATCCTGTTTACGTCCTTTCCAATAGAACTCTTGACCCAAACACTCTTTAGGAGCTTAGATAATTTTGCCCTGGTGGTTGTTCTATTTTTTATACTCTGTGGGAATACCATGAGTTCTGGAGATATTGTAAATAGACTAATCAGGGTAGCTAATGCATTAGTTGGATGGCTCCCTGGTGGACTTGGTATGGCAGGGGTTATTGGATGCGCCCTTTTTGGAGCCATATCAGGCTCTACTGTTGCAACAGTGGTGGCAATTGGGGGAGTAATGATTCCTGCACTTTTAAAAAAATGGATACGATGAAAACTATTCCCTGGGTATTATGGCAACATCCCCAAATCTGGGGGTGATTATTCCTCCTAGTATTAGCATGATTCTATATAGCATGATAAGCAATGTTTCTTTAGAGGGCCTATTTTTAACAGGGTTTGTTCCTGGTATAATGATTGTAATATTTACCTGCATATATACCTATTTTCAATTTCACAACAAGTCTAAGTCGCCCAATGGAACGTCTTTAAAAAAATTTTTCAAGTGAAGAACTCATATCTGCATTAAAAGATGGTTTCTGGGCCCTGCTTCTCCCTGTAATTATATTTGGCGGAATCTTTTCTGGTATGTTTACCGCAAATGAAGCAGCTGTTATTGCGTCTGTTTACGCCTTTTTTTGTGGAACTTTTCATTCACAAAGCTATTACTTTTAAAGAAGTAAAAGAAATTACAGTTAGCTCTGCAGTAACCTCTGCCACCCTTTTAATTATAGTAGCAGGAGCCACATGTTTTGGAAGGTTTTTGACCCTGGAAAATATACCATTTCGCATCTCTTCTCTGGTAATGAATGTTATACACTCACCTTTGCTATTTTTACTGGTCATAAATATAATCTTTCTAATTGTGGGCATGTTTATGGACATAATCTCTGCTACTTTAATCCTTGGCCCTGTATTTATTCCAATGCTATATAGCTTTAATATAGATCCCATGCATTTTGGGCTTATTATGACAGTAAATCTTGCTATAGGATATTGTACCCCTCCAATGGGAGTGAGCCTCTTTATCACCAGTGCACTGGCAAGGCGAGATTTTTTTGTTTGTGTCTAGAGCAGTAATGCCCTTTTTAATAATTCAATTGATAGTGTTATTGATAATCACATATTTTCCCAGTGTATCACTATTCTTACCTAAGATCTTGGGATTTGTACATTAACCTATATAATTCAATTTATTTTTTTACCCTTGACAAGAATTGTTAAAGAAAATAAACCTGATTAAGTTGTTAGCTTAGAGAACAAAATTAATAAACAATACCTATGTGTTGTACTTCTGGGACCTCAAACCTAAAAAGAGAGAAGAAAATATGAGAGATCTGTCTTTTTCTCCTGGAGGGATCAGTTTTAATTTTTTTGGCCAGTTATCCCGAAAAAACAAAGATTTTGCCATTTCCTGAAAAAAATTGTAATTCCCCTAAAACAAGATTTGTCCCCTCAACTCACCCCTCTGGTCAAAAAGAAGTCAAAGGTAAAAGCAGGAGAAATAATAGCAAAAGGCCCATATGGATCTTTAATGTGTCCAGTGGACGGTGAAGTATCAGAGGTTATTAAAGATTTTAGATCTCATCTTGGGGGAAGATGTGTTGCTATAATAATTTCCACAAATGATAGAGGTTTTTCTACTGAGTTTACAACAAGGGATGGAATTTTAGATAATGTAATAACAAGCGGGATTATAGACAATCAAGATAAGGTGTTATCTTTGGCAAAGAAGATGGAAATAGCTCAAAAAAAACAAAGTAGATACTGTGATTGTAAATGGACTTGAAGAAATTATTGCCAATGGGAAAAATTACTTTTTTTCTCCAAAAAAAGGATAAATTTAATAAAGAAGGGATTTGAACAGGTTATAGATGTTTTTAGACCCCAAAAGATATTTTTGGCAATATATAATGATTATAAAAATATTGAAGGCTTTGAAGATCAGCTAGAGTCCCAGTTAGGGTCCTTGGGAATCAAGGTAATATTTTTGAAAAACAAATACCCTCAACATAAAACTCCCCTTCTTGTAAATACTATCTTAAATAAATATGTTGATATAGGTGCGTCTGTAGAGGAATCTCTCAAAGTATCTATACTGGATTTAGAGACAATATATCATTTAGGTTCATTGATTGAAAAAAGTGTTCCTTACAGGGAAAAAAATAGTAACTGTAATTGATGGTGAGATTAGCAATACCCAACTGGTTCAGGTACCAATAGGAACACCTATTTACTACATTTTAGAAAAATTAAATATAAATTTAGACTCTATATCACAAGTAGTTATTAATGGAACCATATCTGGTTCTTCTATTTTTGATATTAATTATCCTATTACCAAAGATATTGGATCTATTTTTGTTTTGAAGAAAGGCCAGACACCTACCTATAGTGATTCAGTGTGTATTAAATGTGGACTTTGTGTTGAAGCATGTCCAATGGGTTTAATGCCACTTTTTATTTTTGGATACTCTAAAACAAAACAATTTGATTTTACTAAAAAATTTTTATTGAAAGATGTATTGAGTGTGGTTGTTGTGCATATGTGTGCCCTGTAAATATTCCATTGGTTCAGTGGATAAAGTATGGGAAAGAAAATTTAAAATAAGGAGTAATACCCTTATGAATAATTTAGTTGTATCACCTGTTCCCCATCTTCACAGTGGAAATAGTCTACAAAATATAATGTTAGATCACATTATAGCACTTATACCTGCAACTTTTTTTTGCAATATATTTATTCAAGCTAGCTGCATTAAAGGTTGTATTTATATCAGTTTTATCTGCAGTTGGTTGGGAAGCACTACTTCAAAAGTTGACAAATAGAGACATTGTAATAAGTGATCTCACTTCTGTTTACTATGGCCTATTATTTGCCATGCTGCTTCCACCCACCCTGCCCTGGTGGATCGTTATAATTGGGACTTTCTTAATGGTGCTTTTAGGAAAAGAGGTATATGGAGGATATGGCGCCAATCCATTTAATGGAGCACTTATTTCCTGGGTGATTTTAAAGATATCCTTCCCTGATTTTATGGGAAAATGGATTAATCCAATAAAAGGATTGACAACAGATTTGACCCCAATTGAGGTGTTTAAGACCCAAGGGATTGAATATGTCCACCATTATTTTTCCTACAAGAATATGTTCTTAGGGTTTAGATCTGGGTTCATGGGACAAGTATCCGTTATTTGCCTCCTAATTGGAGGCATTTACTTGCTTGCTCGTAAGAGAATAAATTGGAGGATACCAGTTGCTTATTTAGTTGGAGTTTTTTTTGTTTTCCTTTATTTTTTTGGGGGATTGGCTCCACTTCTTTTGGTGACCCAATTTTTCACTTACTCGCAGGTGGAACATTTATCTCTGCGTTTTTTTTGGCAACTGATATGCCTTCCTCTCCTGTTTCTCCCCAAGGGATGTTATTATTTGGATTTTTCTGTGGAGTCTTAACTGTGGTGGTAAGGCTTTGGGGTAGTTGGACCTTTGGTGCATATTATTCTGTGTTAATAGTCAGCCTTATCACTCCTTTTTTTGGATAAAATATTACCTGAGCCATACGGGAGGTAAGTTAAAGGTGAATGTCAAAGAAATCCTTCGAATGGTCATAGTGCTTACTGTTGTTTGTGGTGTTTGGGGGGGAGCCTTATCCATTGTTAAGAAGGTCACTGAACCACAAATTGAGTATCAACGAATAAAAAAACATAAAGGCCCCAGCACTAAAAAAAAGCCCTTACAGTGGATTACGATAATGATCCAGTAAAAGACAGAATAAAGGTTGTAGTGGGTAAGGATGCCAGGGGTAAGGATATAGTAAAAAAATATTTTCTTGCAAAAAAAAGGTGGTAAGATAGTGGCTGTTGCACTTGAGGCCTATGGTGCAGGATATGCAGGAAATGTCGGTGTGATGGTCTCAATTAATTTGCCTTCTGAGACCATAGGGGGCATTGCCATTACTACTCATTCTGAGACACCTGGTGTAGGGACAAGGGCAATTGAGAGTTCAAAGTTTAAAAACCAGTTCAAAAACAAACCAATTACTGCTAATTTTCTGCCAGGTAGTGGAACCATTGATGCTTTTAGTGGTGCAACTTACACATCCAATGGAATTATGAGGGCAGTACAAAATGCAGTAAATATTTATAAAAAAATAAAAAAATAAAATTGGAGTCTAACGGTCCATTAAATTGTTAATTCCTTGATTTTAAGGAGAAAATCATGTCCAGGCTAATTCAAGAGTTTACAAAGGGACTGTGGAAGGAGGTACCTCCTTTTAGATTCGTTTTAGGACTTTGTCCCACCCTTGCAGTAACCAGCAGTGCCAGCAGTGCCCTTGGACTTGGATGTGGGGTCATTTTTGTGCTACTTGTGAGCAACACTCTTATCTCAATCTTTAGAAATTTTATCCCATCCAAAATAAGGGTTCCTGTATTTATTGTTATAATAGCTTCTGCAGTTACCATTGTTGAGCTATCTATGGAGGCCTATTTTTACTCACTCTATAGAGTACTTGGTATCTGGATTCCTTTAATCGTTGTAAATTGTTTGATTTTGGGAAGGGCTGAAGCATTTGCCAGAAAAAAATCCAATCCTGTACTCCATTGCTGATGGCCTTGGTATGGGGCTTGGCTATACTATTTCGTTGGTTGCCCTGGCTTCCATTAGGGAAATTATAGGCGCTGGGACATGGTTTGGTATGAGGGTTATGCCAGCATCATATATAGGATTTGGATTATTACAAAGGCCTCCAGGGGCTTTTATTTGTCTTGGTCTGATTCTAGCTTTAATGAACTTTATTTCTACAAAAATAGAAGGTCAAGGCGCTTAGATTAAAAATTTAATTTACCAGGAGTAGATATTATGAGCGATTATATCCTCATGATGGTAACAGCTATTTTTGCAAATAATATTTTATTGGTTAGATTTTTAGGAAACTGCCCTTTTGTGGGTGTTTCTACCAGTCTAGACAGTGCCATTGGAATGTCTGGGGCTGCCCTATTTGTAAATGTTCTATCTAGCTGCATTACATGGATGGTCTATAATTTTATATTGGTTCCCCTGGAATTGGAATACCTAAGAACAGTGGCCTTTATCCTGGTAATAGCATCACTTGTACAATTGGTTGAGATAATCTTGCAAAAGGTTGCTCCTGCACTTTATAGATCCCTTGGGATTTATTTGCCTTTGATTACTACAAATTGTATGATATTTGGTGTGGCTGTTTTAAATGTACAACAAAAGCATACCTTTATGGAAACTTTTGTTTACTCAATTGCCACTGCCATTGGTTTTGACCTAGCCCTTATTATTCTAGCAGGTATAAGGGAGAGATTTGCATTGGGTAGAATCCCCACACTATTTCAAGGATTTCCCATTGCCCTTATTACTGCTGGGCTAATGGGGCTTTGCTTCTATGGTTTTGTGGGATTGGGACAATAAAAACATAAGGAGAAACATATTATGTCTCCAATTATCACTGCGGCTTTGATAATGGCTATCTTAGGTTTGTGTTTAAGTCTATTTTTAGGAATAGCTGCCAAGGTATTTTATGTTGAAGTAGACCCCAGAATAGAATCTATTTTAGATGTGCTTCCAGGGGCAAACTGCGGTGGATGTGGATATGCAGGGTGTAGTGATTATGCCGAAGCAATTGTAATGAAAAATGAAGAACCCAACAAATGTGTAGCTGGAGGTGCCAATGTAGTTGAAGCTGTGTGTTCCATTTTAGGTGTTTCTGCATCATTAGGGGAAAGAAAGATAGCCAGGATTCAATGTAGGGGAGACAATAAAAATGCCAAAAAGAACTTTGAATATATAGGGGCTAAAGACTGTTATGCTGCAATAATTGCCACTGGGGGCAACAAGGCGTGTGAGTTCGGCTGTATAGGACTTGGATCATGCGTGGAGGCATGTCCTTTTGGTGCGTTATCTATGGGTGATAATGGAATTCCTGTTGTCAATGAAGATATATGTACAGGATGTGGATGTTGTGTAAATGCATGTCCTAGAAATATCCCAAAACTCTTTCCAGCATCTCAAAAGGTAGCAGCCCTTTGCTGTTCCCAGGAAACAGGAAAAACAGTTAAGAGCGTTTGTAAAGTGGGTTGCATTGGGTGTGGTATATGTGCCAAGAAATGTCCAGAAAAGGCAATTAAGATGGTTAATTCCTTACCGGTTATTGACAATAAAAAGTGTACAGGGTGCTTAGAGTGTGTTAAGAAATGTCCAACTGGGGCAATGGTGAGCTTAGTAAAAGAAACATCCCAGGAAGAAGAGCAAGAAGATAAGGCCAATGCAGCTTAGTTCAAAAATTGAAAGTGGTGAGGTAGTTGAGCTACTTGGAAATGGAGATGCCAAGGTGAAGGTGGAGAGACGTTCCCAATGCGTGGGGTGTTCCCATAGGGGGATTTGCGATCCATTTGGCAGCAATTTTATGGTTATTAGAGCAAAAAAATAGTATAAATGCCCAAATTGGCGATAAGGTTGAAGTCAAATTTTCTCTGGTAAAAAGGGGCAGTGCCATTACTGTACTTTATATTATCCCCCTTATTTTATTTTTGTTTGGTGTTATATTGGGTAATTTTATTAATCCCCTAAAAAATAAGGACCTGTCCGCTTCTCTTATGGGTATATTGTTTTTGATCATTTCATTTATTGGCATATATATCTATAACAAAATATTGGTCAGACAGAAACCTTCCTTATTTCCCGTAATAACCCGAAAAATCTAAACAATTAGAGGTAAAAAAATATGAAGAGATACAGACTCTTGTTTGCTGGCTCAGGAGGCCAGGGAATAATTACTGCAGCAATATTACTTGCAAAAGCTGCAGTTATATATGAAGGACTAAATGCTGTGCAATCTCAAAGCTATGGTGCTGAGGCAAGGGGTGGCCTCAGTCGCTCAGATGTTATTATTTCTAGGGAAGAGATATACTTTCCCAAAGTAACCCAACCTAATATTTTAATATGTCTTACTCAGAGGGCCTATAATAATTTTTTTTAATTCCATTAGACCTGGTGGCATATTGATTGTAGATGACTTTTTAGTTAATCAGGAAATTAGTGCAGATGCAATCACCTACTCTCTTCCCATTTATGAGACCTTAAGAAATGAATTGAACACCACCCTTGGGCTTAATATTTGCACCCTTGGTGCCCTTGTGGGACTAACAAATATTGTATCACCAGATTCAATAAAAAATACACTCACGGATAGTTTTCCAGAGACCTATTTGGATCTGAATTTTAAGGCCTTTGAAATTGGTATGAAATTAACTGAGGGTAAAAAGAAATTTTCCCTGTAGATAATGTTATGAAAATAGTATTCCATCCAAAATATCTGGAAGTATATGCATCTGATCCTGCAGCTACACGTGGTAGACTTGATACCTCAATTGCACTTCTTGGAAAGAAATATGAATTTGTTGAACCAATAATTGCACAAGAAGAAGATATCTTACTGGTACACACCCAGGAACATTTTGACAGAATATCCTCTAAATCATCGCATCTGTTTGCCTTAGCTCTACTTGCAGCAGGTGGGGCCATAGAGGCAAGTGAAATAGCACTAAAAGGTGAACCTAGTTTTGGACTCATTAGGCCACCAGGTCACCATGCAAGCAGGGATTCTTGTTGGGGATTTTGTTGGTTTAACAATATAGCAGTGGCAATAAAGAGACTGTTACAAGACCAGAAAATAAAAAAATGCACTTATAGTTGATTTTGACTTACATTTTGGTGATGGTACCAATGGAATCTTTCTCAATGATCCACAAGTTATTTATCACCATATGGATTCTATATCCAGCTTAGAAAAATTTTTAAAGTCCTGTCCATATTTCGATATCCTGGGAGTTTCCGCTGGTTTTGATAGATATATAAACGATTGGGGTGGCCTCCTTACTTTAGAAGATTATAGAAATATTGGAAAACTTTTAGCTAAGTTTGCTAAAAATAAAGCCCAAGGCAGAATTTTTTCCATATTGGAAGGTGGGTATAACCATCAAGAATTATGTTATTGTATAGAATCATATTTAAAAGGAATAGAAGAGATATTTTAGGGAATCTATTAACCCGAGTTTATTATTTTGATAAATTGGATTAATATAAAAATATAAAAGGGGACCAAAGAGTCCCCTTTTATATTTTTACCATCCCCATGTGAGGTATTGGTGAATTGAATCTGATGCCTTACGTCCAGCACCAGCAGCCAATATAACAGTAGCCTGGCCAGTGACAATATCACCACCAGCCACACACCTTTTTTTCTTGGTCTTTCCAGTTTCAGGATCTGCTACAATGTAACCCCATTTATTGAGCTCTAATCCTTCAGTTGCCTTGGTTAAAACTGGATTTGCCCCAGCACCAACTGAGATTACCACAAGGTCACATTCCATCTCGAATTCAGAACCTTCAATGGGAACAGGCCTTCTTCTGCCAGATTCATCAGGCTCACCAAGTTCCATTTTTATACACTTCATTCCCTTAACTCTCCCATTCTCATCTCCTAAAAACTCAATTGGATTTGTCAAGAGATGAAATTCAATCCCTTCTTCTTCGGCATGATGTATTTCAGCCTTTCTTGCAGGCATCTCTTCTCTAGACCTACGATATACTATTTTCACACTTTCAGCTCCTAGTCTCATTGCCGTCCTTGCAGAGTCCATTGCCACATTTCCAGCACCAATTACAACTACATTTTTGCCTTTTGCAATTGGGGTATCGTATTCAGGAAATAGATAAGCTTTCATGAGATTGGCTCTGGTGAGATATTCATTGGCAGAATAAATTCCAACTAAATTTTCTCCAGGAATATTTAAGAACCTTGGCAATCCAGCCCCAACTCCTATATAAACTGCATCATAACCCTGTTCAAAGAGCTCATCAATGGTAATGGTCTTTCCAACTACAGTGTTATACTCAAATTTAACACCAAGTCTTTCCAAAAAGTTTACCTCAGACGCCACAATATCCTTTGGAAGACGGAATTCAGGTATGCCGTACACTAAAACTCCGCCACCTTTGTGGAATGCCTCAAACACAGTTACTTCGTGGCCCTTTAAGATAAGGTCGCCAGCCACTGTGAGGCTGATGGTCCAGAACCTATTACAGCCACTTTCTTCCCTGTTGGAGGTGCCTTTGGTGGAAGTTCACCTGTGCCATGTTCCCTTTCATAATCTGCAGCAAACCTCTCCAAATTTCCAATGGCTACGGGCTCTCCTTTTTTTCCCTAGAATACAATGTCCTTCACACTGAAGTTCCTGGGGACATACCCTACCACATATTGCTGGAAGACTATTTTTCTCCCAAATCTTTCTAATGGCCTTGGTGAAGTCTCCTTCTTTTATTAGTTTAATAAATGCGGGAATATCTACCTGTACTGGGCACCCTTCCCTACAAGATGGTTTTTTTACACTGAAGACATCTGGAAGCTTCTTTCATTGCAAGTTCTGGGGTATACCCTAAAGGAACTTCTTTAAAATTTCTTCTTCTAACCTCGGGTGGTTGTTCTGGCATTTGCTGACGTGGGAGTTTTTCTTTTTTTCTCTGCCATATTCTCTTCTCCTTTTATTTTTTATTCCTGTAATGCTGCTTTAAATTTTTCATAGGCCTCTTTTTCTTCAGCCAAATATGCCTGAGCCTTTTCATAAGCTCATCAAAATCAACCTTATGACCATCAAATTCTGGTCCATCAACACATGCAAATTTTGTTTTGCCATCAACTGTTACCCTACAACAACCACACATGCCTGTTCCATCCACCATAATTGGATTTAAACTCACCAATGTCTTTACATTGTATTCTTTGGTCATGGCACAGACAAATTTCATCATTGGTACTGGACCAATCCCAACCACTAACTTAACATTTCCCTTTTCTAAAATTTCTTTTAATACATCTGTTACAAATCCATGGTGACCATAGGAACCATCATCTGTACATACATGTAGTTCATGGGAAGCTGCCTTCATCTTGTCTTCTAAAATAAGCAAATCCTTTGTCCTGGCACCAATAATAGCAATTACGTGATTTCCTTTTTCCTTTAGTCCCCTTGTAATTGGATGTAAAACTGCAACACCAGTTCCACCGCCTACACAAACAACGTCTCCATCATATTTTTCTATCTCAGTGGGCTTTCCAAGTGGACCAATAATATCAAGATAACCATCCCCTTCTTTTAGAGTTTTAAAAAGTGCAGTGGTCTTACCTACCACCTGATAGATAATTGTAATGGTACCCTTTTCTGGATCTGTATCAGCCATGGTTAAGGGTATCCTCTCCCCTGTCTCACTAGCCCTTAAAATTACAAATTGTCCTGGTTTAGCCTTTTTTTGCAATTAAGGGCGCCTTGATTTCATTTAACACAACTGAACCTTGTGCCATTTCTTCTCGCTTGACAATTTCAAACATAACCTACCTCCAAAGAATTTTTAATTGATTTATTTAGGACCACTGGAAAATATGTTTTTAACTGAAAAAGATCAGTTGCCACCTCTTATTTGTTTTAGATTGTAAAAAAATATTATTTTTCATCCATTTTGGATCCCACCACTCCACTGGATTTACAGGTATACCGCTAATTAACATTCCAAAGTGTAGGTGATCTCCGCCTGCAAGTCCTGTGGCACCAGAAAGTCCTATCACCTGTCCTTTTTTTACGAAATCACCTTTCTTTACCTTTATTAAAGACAAATGTCCATACAAAGATTGCACTCCATACCCATGATCTATAATCACAGCATTTCCATAAATACCATACCAGCCTGCATAAACTACCCTGCCAAAATTGGCAGCAATCACCTTAGCCCGTGAAACTGAAGCAAGATCAATCCCAAGATGTGTTTGTTGATCAATTTTTTTTCCCTTTATAAAAATAAGTCCTCTTATCACCAAAAGAGGCCATTCTAGCTGCATTGGGCATCCTTAAAAAAAGCACCTTTAAATAAAATCTTTTTTTTCAGTATCCAATCCAATCTCCTTTAGCTTTTCTCTGTTTTCTTTTCTCACTTCATTGTTTACCTTTAAAAAAAATTTCTAAAGGAGATAGCCCCTTAAATCTGTCTTGAAATTGTACCATCTTTGTATTTAAAAATTTATCAGAAATATTTATTCTAGAGTGTTTGAATTTTGATTTTCTTATATAACATGGAAGGGGTATCTTTTTTTATATTTCCTGCCAAGTCCTTGGCTACAACCCACACTGTTAAATCCTTTTGTGGCACATCATAGGGTATTGCAAAAAAAACAAGGTAATCTTTACCAAATTTATATGCTGGGAAAAAATAGTTATAAACTTCAACCCCTGCCTTGGCCACAGGCTCTGAAACGGAAAATCCAGCAACCCCTGATCCTCCAACCTGTAAATAGTGTCTATATGTCTTCATGAGAATAGTAGGAGGTGACGTATCCAATATATAAGTCCTTTCTACCTTTGATACATTTCCCCGCAAAAAAATTATTTATGGATTTGTCCACAGCCCTCACAACTATTGTGATTTTACCATCATTAAATCCAAGCTTTTTGGGATCTAATTTGTAATCAATATAGTAAGAATCTTTTCCAAGTTCTAAAGGAATCTTTTTCTCTCTGTTTCCCTGAAAAATTTCTATATCAACCTGCTTTAAAAAGGATTTATTGTCCTTCACACTAACTCTTAATTCATTATCATTAATCCCTATATATTTTCTGTCTTCCAAGGTAATTTTGGGTGGTATCCTATCCAGGGTAAAAACATAATATCCTATTCCCAAACCTATTAAAATCACAAATAAAACACCAAGCACTTTAACTCTTTTCATTCCATTTATCCTTTTTTTGTTTGCATATTTATTTTCTTTTGTGTAGCATAGATATTTATAACGAATTTTTATAGGAGGTAGATTCATGGAAAAGGCAAAACAAGGAGATAAGGTGAAGGTTCATTATAAAGGATTTTTAGAAGACGGCACAGTCTTTGATTCCTCATTTGACCACGATCCCCTTGAGTTTACAATTGGCAACGGTGAAATTATTCCGGGGTTTGAAAATGCAGTAGTAGGTATGGGTGTTGGAGAAACAAAGGTAGTAGACGTTGCTCCAGAAGATGGTTATGGTGAGTACAATGAGATGGCAAAATTGGAAGTTCCCAGGAAAAATCTTCCTGAACACATCAACCCAGAGATTGGAATGATGCTTCAGCTCACAACCCCGCAAAACACCCAGGTGTTGGTGAGGGTAACTGATATGGATGATACCAATGTTGTTCTTGATGCCAATCATCCCCTTGCTGGAAAAAATCTTAAGTTTGAAATCCAATTAGTCGATCTGGTAGCAGCTTAAAAAAACAATGCAGTATCTGGGTCTGCCCCAGGTACTGCTATATCTATTCTTTTGGCATTCCTTCCATAAATATATTTGCTGCTTCTTCTGCAAGTTTATATATATGATCAATATCCCATTGATCTCTATTATCTCGTGGGCTTTTATAATTGACTATTATACCTAATATTGAAGCAAAAAAAGGACTTTGCAAAAAGACTGACATTTTCTTTTTCACATCCAAGGGCAAGCAATATATTTTCAAATTCTATCTGATATTGCTCCCTGATTTTAATAAACTTTTCCCTGGCATCCTCTTCTACTTCCTCATTTATCAAAAAGTGGCCTAACATCTGAAGGTAGATTTTCTTGTTAAGAAAAAGTCCACAATACCCCTTGCAACATCCAATAGGTCTGGACTTCCAGACTCAATCCGCTGTAGCTGCAATTTTTTTCCCCTGTTCTGCCTCGTGTTCCAGTATTTCCGCTATAATGTCATCTCTACTGGAGAAATATCTATAAATAGATGCAGGACTTATTCCTGCCTCCTCTGCAATATCTCTCATACCTATTTCATAGAATGAATGGTCAGAAAATAACTTTATGGCAGCTTCTAAAATTATCTCTTTTCTATATGCCCTTTCTTCTTCTTTTAGTTTTAAAAAAGTAGAAGATTTTTTCATATTTTAATTTTCCTCTCCAGATAGATATTTGGGTAAACAAATAGTGCAGGAGGAATTGGTTTTCGTATATACTCATTTTTTTGCATTTGTAAACCATTTAATTATAAAACAATGTTTTGGAGAATTGGCCATGTGCAATAAAAAGGGAGGGATGTCCCTCCCTTTTTTTATTGTTTAAAACTTTTCATAGTGAACAAATTCTGTGATCTCCTTTCTCTTGGGAGGCTTAGGACTTTGGGCAGGATATCCCATTGGAATCATAACAACAACCTCATATCCTTCAGGCACACCCAATACTTCTTTGGTCTTATTGTGGTCAAATAGTCCAACAACTACCCCGCCAAGTCCCAGAGAATGTGCAGTTAGGCACAAATTTTGGGTAGCAATGCCAATATCAAACATAAACCAGTCACCAAATTTAGTGGTAACCTGGCCCTTATAATAACCAGCCTGTTCTAATTTTGCCACCATAACAAAAACAACTGGTGCCTTAACTATGGCTAGATAGGCTGGATTGTTATTTGGGAGTGTTTCCTGAAGTTTTTTTCTTAACCTCTAAATCTTTTACAACTACAACCTCCCAACATTGGGTATTTGCCCAAGACTGAGCCCATTTGACGGCCTCCATGAGCTGCTCTATCTTTTCATGCTCAATGTCTTTGTCCTCAAATTTTCTTATGCTTCTCCTGTTTTTTTATGATTTCCATAATATCTGCCATAACCATCCCTCCTTGCTTTTATATGTTGAACCTAAATGTAATTATGTCTCCATCTTGAACTATATAGTCTTTGCCCTCGAGTCGTAACACCCCTACTTCCTTTGCCTTCTTAAAATCCCTATATTTTTCAAAGTCAGCCCATGAGAGTACTTCCGCCCTGATGAACCCCTTTTCAATATCAGAATGAATTGCACCAGCTGCCTCCTTTGCAGTGGAACCCCTTCTAATTGTCCATGCCCTTACCTCTTTCTCTCCTGCAGTCAAAAAAGTGATCAGTCCAAGCAGCTCATATGTAGCATGGATTACTTTATCCAGAGCAGATTCATCTATACCCATATCCTTTAGAAATTCTTCTCTCTCTAGGTCATCTTCTATCTCTCTAAGTTCCCTTTCCAATTTTGCACATACCTCTATTTTTTTTCTTGTAGGGCTCCTTTTGCTCATTCAATCCCCTGAACCTTCCAATATCAGATTCTGATACATTGTACACATATAAAATTGGTTTTGCAGACAAAAATTGAAAGCCTTTAAGCTCTGGGGCAGTTCTTATTTCATGGTCAATCCTAAGTGGTAGTTCCTTTTCAAGGAGTTCTCTAGCCTTAGTAAGCAGATCTTCTTCCCTTGGATTTATCAAATTTTTGTCTTTTTTTCTTATCCAGAGATATCCTATCTAACCTCTTTTCTACTACAGCCAGATCAGAAATTATTAGATCCCCTTCAATATTCTCTTCCTGCATTTTAGGGTCATATAGACCAGAAAAACAATCAATTACTGGTACTAAACAATCCATGCTTCTTATATCATTTAACACTTTATTTCCAAGACTCTTGGCCCCTGCCCCTGAGATCTCCCAGTATTCAATCTCAGAATATGTGATCTTTTTGGGATTAAACAACTCTGCGAGGGGTTGTAGTCTTGGGTCAATTACCTTTACCATTGCCCTGTTTAAATTAGCAGCTTCAGCCCCTGCAAGGGCGAGAAACAACTCGGTTTTACCGCATCCAGAAAAACCAAAAATACCTGTTTTCATCTTACCTGCCTTCCTCTATTTTTTTTTAATAAGTTGATCACATCAGGAATTGCTTTATCTACCATAATTTCAACCCCTTGTTCATTTGGATGTACCAGGTCTTCTAAAGTAAGCGATGGGTTGCCTATAATTCCACCTAATATATCATGTACAAGGGGAATATTGTGCTCTTTGGCAAGGTCTGTAAATATTTCTTCAAACTCCTTGCAATATCCTTTATCTATTTCAAAAAGCCCTTCTGGGATCCTTGCGCCAATGAGTAATACCTCTGCACCAATACCTTTTGATTTTTCTATTATCTTATCTAAGTTGGAACGAATATCATCAATTGGATATTCCAGGAAACCGTCATTTATTCCCAGTTCTAAAACAACTACATGGGGTAATTCCTCTAGATAAAAGTCCAGCCGTCTGAGGCCTCCAAAGGTGGTATCACCTGACAGCCCTGCATTTATAACGTGGCAGTCAAATAGTTTATCCTTTAGACGCTTTTCAAGTATACTGGCAAATGATTTATCTGGTCTTAAACCAAAGCCCTCTGTCAAACTATTTCCAAAGGCAAGGATCTTTACCATAGAAACCCCTTAAACAAATAATTGAACTTTTATAACTTTTATCTTAAAAAAAAATTATGTCCTGGTATACTTATGCATTTTCAGCCTTTTTCTTAATAGGGGTTCAAAGGTTTTTTTTATAATATAGCTGCAAAGTACAATTGTAATTCCATTGCCACAACTATTATTTTTATGTTATCTGTGAGCTGTATAAGTTATGTATTTATCTTTGTAACTAATACAGCCATTTCTTTGGATAAATATACTCTTTTTTTTGAGCCTTGTAAACAGTATAACCTTTTCCATGGCAACAATAAGCCATATTCAATCTCTAAAATTTTCATCCCCTTCTTTAGTTTATCCATTTATTAGACTGAATATATTAATTGTAGTTTTTTTATTCCTGTGTTTTTTTTAAATGAAAAACTTACATATTTTCAAATTAGTGGAATCATTCTTTCGCTTATGGCCCTTATTCTTATTAGTTCCCAATTTAACAAAAACTCTTATTATAAAAATTCTCGTAATCTAGGACTTATGTGGGCATCCATTGCAATGATATGTGGTGCTATTTCATCTATTTCATGTAAATATGCAGCAAATTATGTAAACAAATTTGTTTTTATTTTTATATCGTATGTTATATCCACAATCTTTCTTACCATTGCATTAAAAATAATAAACCCTGGGCAAACTATTTTTTCTAAAAAGTATTACTTCAAATTTTCTACAATTACTATTGGAATATTAATGGGGATTTTAAATATCCTTGGTTTTTATTGTTATCTTTTGGCCCTGGAAACTGGTCCCCTTTCTCTAGTTGCCACTATAAATGGGATGCATTTTGTTATTGGTATTATAATGTCTTCAATTATATTTAAAGACAAAATTACTAAAAAATCCCTATACGGTATTTTTCTTACGATTATTTCCCTGATATTGTTGACGGCTTTTTAAACTCAATTTGTGCATCTATCCAGGTTATTGCTTCCTCAAAGTCTAATGTTCCTTCATATATTGCCCTTCCAGTAATAATCCCCTGGAGTCCAAGGTCTTTTAAGGGAAATAAGGTCTTTATGTCATTTATATCCCGTACCCCTCCTGCATAAATTACAGGCAGAGAGGTAAGTTTCAAGAGTTTTTTTAACAGGCTCAGGATTAATTCCTGTTTGCATACCATCCTTTGAAATATCAGTAAAAACAATAAAACTAGCACCGTTGTCTTTAGCTTCTGAAACCACACTGTCAATCATAAGTCCAGTATCTTCAACCCAACCCCTTGATTTTAATCTTCCATTTTCTGCATCCAATGACACACCTATTTTCCCTTTAAATTCTCTACAAAGGGCTTTAAATTCAAGAGGATTTTCAAAAAAAACATGGTTCCTATAATGAGCCTTGTTACGCCTGCATCAAAATATTTTTTTTGCAACCTCTAAACTTCGAATTCCACCTCCCAGTTGAACAGGTATGTCAATTGATCTACATATCTTTTCTATGAGCTTATAATTTTTAGGGGTTCCTTCAAATGCACCATCTAGATCCACAATGTGGAGATATTTAGCCCCTTTTGAAACCCAAAATTTGGCCATCTCTGTAGGATCCTTAGAAAATATAGTTACCTCATTATATTTACCCTGTCTTAGCCTGACGCACTGTCCATTTTTTTATATCAATTGCAGGAAATAAGATCATAGACCAAGCTCCTTAATACCTGTTGTAATTCCCTCTTTAGCAAGTTCATATGCACTGACCCACTTGCCTCCTCTTTTTATAAATTTTTTTAAACTCCAAAATATTTTTTTGTTAGCGGCTCTTGGGTCTCATTGTATAAAAATGACCTAATCAGAGAACCTTTATTAATATCAATAAGATTAAGAGAAAGCATAACCTTGGCTGGTTCAAATGCCCCCCATTTGCCCCCTACCCTTGGCTTAAATACAAACAATTGAGGGACAATGAGGTAATCACAGGGTATACACTTGCCAACTTGAACCCACTTTTTAACTGGATTTAAATAGGTTTTATTTTCTTTTAAAATGACCAGCTCCTTACATTGGTCCACAAAATTAGGTCCAATTATCTGTATACCTTGCTTTGTGGGTAGGCTTGATAAAAGAATATTGGTTAGTTTCTTCAGTACTTCCTTATCTATCTTTCCACACTCGTCTGTTATATAGCCAGACAAAACATCATGGGGAACAGTTGGATGTTCAAAGGGGGATATAGCCAATTTACCCTGAATTTTGACTGAGGTTTCTTCTTTTGGCACTCCTGCGCACCCTGCAAAAAAAATTATAAAAAATATAAAAATTTTTTTTCACTCTAACATCCCCTTTGTGCTCATTATTTTATTATTTGAAACTGGCCTTATTGCCTATTTAAGGCAATACCAAGACCTTTAAAAGCAGCCTCTATTAAATGATGGCCATTCTTCCCATATACAAAGCTTATGTGGAGATTTATTTTTGCATTATTTGTAAATGACTTAAAAAAATTCCCTCCAGATATCTCTTTCTTCTCCAAAGATTACATGGGGTAGGATTTCTTCGTTGTTTAAAACAAAATAAGGCCTCCCCGATAGATCAACTACAACCTCCACTAATGATTCATCATTGGCACCCTTACCCACGCCATTCTGCTTATGCCTTTTTTTATCTCCAAGGGATTTTCTAAAAACCTCTCCAAGACTTAGCCCAATGTCTTCTATTAGATGGTGAGCATCAACCTGGATGTCACCTCTTGCCTTTACATTTAGATAAAAATTACCCCAAAAACCCAATAGGGTGAGAAAATGGTCAAGATATCCCAGGGACGTATCTATATTAAAACTGGACTCACCCATTAAACCAAACTCTATTTCAATATTAGTCTCTTTTGTCTTCCTCCTGTACTCTATCTTCTCCATCTATTTCTCCTTGTTTTTGTACTGTAATATCTTCATCTTCTTTACTATTTGTTTTAGAGTTTTCCTTTCTACCAAAAATATGGGCAATCCAGATGCCCACTTCATACAATAATACCAATGGACCAGCCATTAAGACCTGGGTCACTGCATCTGGTGGTGTAAGTATTGCTGCAACAATAAAGGCTATTAATATTGCATATTTTCTATATTTTCTTAAAAATTTGGATGTAACCAAGCCCAATCTTGCAAGAAAAAAATATAACAAGTGGAAGCTCAAAAACAAGTCCAAATGCAATCAAGATCCTGACTGCAAAAGATAGTCCCTCCTTCATACTGATCATGGGGCTAATGTACACATCAGCAAAACTCATGAAAAATTTATATGCATATGGAAAAATAACAAAATATCCAAAAAGTGCACCTATTATAAATAAAAAAAGCAGAACATATGGAAATAGGTAAAATAAATTTCCTTTCTTCTGGATATAGTCCTGGTTTCACAAAAAGCCATATTTGATAGAAACTGTATGGGAGGGTAAGAAAAATACCAGATATAAACGCCATTTTTAGATATACAAAAAAATGCCTCATGGGGAGAGGTATATATCATAGTTGAATTTTTTTGGAAGGGAGTTAAAAAGTGGAAGCATTATGTAATTGAATATCTGTTTTGAGACGGGCACACACGCAAGCATTCCCAAAAAAATGGCTACAACTGCCCTAACCAACCTCTTTCTAAGCTCCTCTAAATGTTCCAACAAGCTCATCTCAGCGACTTCATCATTTTGAGTGATTTCCTCCTGTCCAAGGATAGGTGGTTGAGAATTGTTTTCAGATGACTCTAGCTCAGTTACTGGAAGTTTATCATTTTCAGTCATTGGACATCTCCTTAATTAGTGAGAAAAACCTTCTTCCTTCTTTGCTGTGTTTGTGTCTGTTATGTGAGTGCTCTTCATCCTTCAACCTTCAGCCTTGTTATGATTCAACCAAGATTTCATATCATTCCCTTTGTGTGGAATGCATTAAAAATCATAAAAAGAGCAGCTATCCAGTTTGTGTAAGCAAAAAGCCTTTTTAAATTTTTAGGCTTGGATTTTAAGGCAAATTTTCCACCTATTATTCCTCCTATAATTGTAACAAAAGCCAATGGAATAGCCCATGACGGATTAAAATCACCCTGGACAGCATGTCCCACAAATCCCATAAAAGCCGTGGTCGCAATTAAGGCAGATGCTGTTCCAACAGCTGTATGCATAGGAATTCCGCAGGCCAATACCATCAAGGGAACTAAAAAAAGAGCCCCCTGATACACCTACCATGCCGGCACCAAAACCCGTTAAAATAATGATTGGCAGAGCAATCCACAAGTTAACACTATATACTTTGTCTCCAGATTTAATATTTATGATTCCCAAATGGCTGTTTACTATATTATTTTGTTTTTCTGAAACAGGAATTAGCATCAGCATTCCTGCGATAAAGAGCATGACCGCAAATATAATTTTAAGAGTAAAACCACTGAACAGATGAGAAAAATACCCACCTCCAAGAGCAGCTAATGCTGTAAAAGAGCCGATTAAAAAGGCCAATTTCCAGGATACTGATTTATTCTTCTGGAAAACAAGCATTGCCGCAATAGAAGCCGAAAAAAAGAATAAACTGACCAGTTGTTGCGGCCTGATGCATGGGAATATTGGCGAGTGTAAGAATCACAACATAAAAATTACCTCCGCCTTTACCAACCATAGTCATGGCAACTGCTACAACAAAAATAAGGAAGCTCACCATAAGCAAATGTGACATCTAATTATTCTCCTTATTTTGTTTAATTACCTTTAAGACCTTTCCAGGCATTAGAGCTTCTGTTAAAGCTGGATACCCTCCTACAATAATATGCACATTGGTATAACCTTTTGACAATAAATATACATAAGCAATAGCTGCCCGAACGGTTCCAGAACAAAACACAGCTATTGATGTATGGTGAGGAATTTCATCAATTCGATCTGGAAGTTCGTCAAGAGGTATGTTTCTACATTCGATATTTGGATGATAATCCAATCTTATGGAAAGAGAGCCAGCTTCTTCTTTTGAACGGACATCCAATAGAAAACCATTTTCTGTTTCAAAAAAATTTTTCTGGTAATATTTTGTGCTTTCCTGTGCCAAAGAATTCCAACGTAAATTTCTTAATTACTTTTTCCATTTGGTTTTCCTCCTTTATCTGAGGTATAACGCTACGCCTACACTAATAGGTATTCCTGTTCTGGAATTTCATATGTGACTGAGATTGTTTTGTTGTTCATGGCAGTCTTGAGCAATTCTTTCCTGGGATGTTCATCCACTAAAGAAGAAAAATTACTCCATAGTGTTTTCATGGCAATATCTCGAACTTGATGCATCATTCCAGATTCACTGTTGACTTGAGTAAAACCTAACCGCCTCAAGACCTTATTTGTTAACCTCATCTTCTTTTGTTTACTCCATATCCCCTTTGTCCTCTAATATATCCTTTTCCTCTGTTTTATCCTGATCCACATTTGATACTTTATTTCTTTTTTTCCAGATCTGCCAGTTGTACTTCCAGGTCAATCTGCCTCTTTACATCAGATGAAACCCTTCTAAATTCTGCAAGGGCCTTTCCCAAAGCCCTTGCTATATCTGGCAGTTTTGACGGACCTATAACCAAAAGTGCAACAAGAAAAATTATTAAAAGCTCTGATGTACCTACCCCGAACATCCCTAAACTCCATTTTGTTATATTATTCCCATTCTATGGTGCTAGGAGGTTTTGACGATATGTCAAATACCACCCTGTTTACTCCCTTAACTTCATTTATTATCCTGTTTGAGATCTTTGCAAGTAGCTCAGATGGGAGTCTGGACCAGTCTGCTGTCATGGCATCTAAACTGTCTACTACCCTCAAGGCCACCACGTGCTCATAGGTCCTCTCATCTCCCATAACCCCAACTGTTTTCAAGGGAAGCAAAACTGCAAATCCCTGCCATACCTTGTAATACCATCCAGCATCCTTTAGCTCTTCTTCTACAATCTTATCTGCCTGTCTAAGTATTTTTAGCCTCTGCTCAGTAATCTCCCCAATTATTCTGATTGCAAGCCCAGGCCCTGGAAATGGATGCCTCCAGACCAGAAAATCTGGAATACCCAACTCATAGGCAACCTTTCTTACTTCATCCTTAAATAACTCTCTAAGGGGCTCAATTAGCTTTAGGTTCATTTTTTTCTGGAAGTCCACCTACGTTATGATGACTTTTTATAACTGCAGATGGCCCTTTATAAGAAACACTTTCTATTACATCTGGGTATAGGGTCCCTGGGCCAAAAATTTCACATTTTCAATGGATCTAGCCTCTTTTTCAAAGACTTCAATAAAGGTCCTTCCTATGATTTTTCTCTTCTCTTCTGGATCTGTTATCCCTTTTAGTCTAGACAAAAAAGTATCAGAACCATCTACATACCTTAAATTTAAATCAAAATGTTCTGTTAAGTAATGAACAACTTCATTTCCCTCATTTTGCCTTAAGAGTCCGTTATCAACAAAAATACAGTGTAGTCTCTTTCCAATTGCTTTATTTAAGAGTACTGCCACAACAGTTGAGTCTATTCCTCCACTTATTCCCAATACAACATTTGCATCTCCAACTTGTTTTGGCACATCTTGAATTACCCCTTTTACAAATGACGCCATATTCCAGGTGGGTTTTAACCTGGAAATATCAAATAAGAAATTCCTAATTATCTTTTCACCATTTACTGTGTGGGCAACCTCTGGATGAAATTGGAGGCAATATATATTTTTATCCCTATTTTCCATTGCTGCAACATCAATATTTTCTGTTTTTGCAATAATTGAAAACCCAGGTGGAATCTCTTCTACTTTATCTCCGTGGGACATCCAGACATTTAAACTTCCATCTTCAAATACATCTCTAAAAAGGGGAGAATCCGATACCTTTATAAGTGCAGATCTTCCATATTCCCTATTGGTTGATGGGCTCACCCTTCCTCCCATCTTTTTTTGCTATAAGCTGCATACCATAACAAATACCAAGTATTGGTACATTTAAATTAAATACTTCCATATCAATATCTGGGGATCCCTTTTCACATACACTTGACGGACCACCAGAAAAAACCATTGCCCTGGGCTTTAGTCTCCTTAGAGCTTCAATATCAATATTACATGGATGGATCTCTGAATATACCCCAGCTTCTCTGATTCTCCTTGCTATTAATTGGGTATATTGGGAACCAAAGTCTAAGATTATAACTTTATCTAAACTTTCCATGGACACAACTCCTATACATCGATCTGATAGTTTGGTGCTTCCTTGGTGATGATTACGTCGTGAACATGACTCTCCCTATATCCTGCCTGGGTTATTTGCACAAATCTTGCCTTGGTTTGGAGCTCTTTTATGTTCCTGCACCCACAATATCCCATGCCAGCTTTTAGCCCACCAACCAATTGATAAATTGTTTCAGACACTTCTCCTTTGTAAGGCACCCTGCCAACTATCCCCTCAGGGACCAATTTCTCTAAATTTTCCTGAAAATATCTATCTTTGCTCCCTTCTTTCATTGCATCTAATGATCCCATACCCCTATATATTTTGTATCTTCTCCCTTGATACAAGACTGTCTCTCCTGGACTCTCCTCTGTTCCTGCGAGCATGCCACCCATCATTACGCTGTCTGCACCAGCTGCTATTGCCTTGACAATGTCCCCAGAAAACTTAATGCCACCATCTGCAATTAGACACCTATCCTTTTCCCTACATGCAGGTACAACGTCCATAATAGCGGTTATTTGGGGAACTCCAACCCCTGCCACAACCCTGGTTGTACAAATGGACCCTGGCCCAATGCCCACCTTTACACTATCTGCTCCAGCTTCTATTAAGTCCTTTGCCCCCTGATATGTTGCCACATTCCCAGCAATAAGAGGAATGTCTGGATAGTTTGATTTTATAAATTTAACCCCTTGAATCACATTTTTACTGTGACCATGGCAGAATCCAAAACCAATACATCTACCTGGGCACCTACTAGGGCATCCACCCTGGCCTTAAGATCCTTCCCAACTCCAACAGCTGCACCTACTCTTAGCCTACCAAAGCTATCTTTACATGCATTTGGATACTTTTTAATTTTATTAATGTCTTTTATTGTGATAAGCCCTTTTAAATTGTTGTTTTCATCTACCACAAGTAGCTTTTCTATCCTGTTTTCATGTAAAATCTTTTTGGCCTTTTCTAAGTCAGTACCTGGGGGAACAGTAATTAAATTTTTCTTGGTCATTACTTCTTCAACTTTGGTTTCCATGTCTTCCACAAAGGCCACATCTCTGTTTGTGACTATGCCCACTACTCTACTACCCCTCACAACGGGAAGTCCTGAAATCCTGTATTGGGCCATAATCTTAAGGCATGGCCAACACTGTGCTCTGGTTCAATACTAACTGGATCTATAATCATTCCACTTTCGGATTTTTTTGACCTTTTTTTACTTCTAGTACCTGATCTTCAATACTTAAATTCTTATGTATAATTCCAATACCACCCTGTCTTGCCATGGATATTGCCATTCTAGCTTCAGTAACTGTATCCATTGCAGCTGATAAAATAGGAATATTTAGCTTTATTTGAGGTGTAAGATATGTTGAAACATCAACATCAGATGGGATTACTTCAGAATAATCAGGTAAGAGTAGTACATCATCAAAGGTAAGAGCTGTCCTTATAATTTTATTTTGACAAATCATAGGTTTTATATCCCCCTAATATTTATGGTTAATTATAAAATTAATGATCTTTTAATTCCATTAAGGATTCTTTAACTTTATCTTTTATATTTTTAGGAGCCTTTTTATCTTGTAGAATATCATTAAATAATTTTTTTTGATTTTTGTTTTTTTATTTAAAATAAAACCATATAAATATGCCAAATTAAACTTAGCCATATAATTGTTTGGGTCTAGGGTAACAATTTTCTCTAGCAATATGGATGCATGGTTATATTTTTTTTAGGAATAAATTACACATGGCAAGATTTAAAATTATTTCCTCATCATTTGGCATAAGTTTGTATGCCTTTTTTTAAAAAGAATTCTGCCCTGTCCCATGCCCTCATTTGAATAAAAATAGAAGCAAGGGATTTTAAGGCTTCAATATCATTTGGATCCTTTTTTTATTCTCTTCATGTATTTTGTTATAATATTTTCAATATCTACTTTTGATACCTCACCATGAGATGTATCTGTATTTTGAACAACAAGTGAAGGATTTTGAAGTTTATAATAAATCATATAGGCAACCATAAAAAAACATTAAATGCAATAATAAATATTAATATCTTTACTTTTTTTTGAATTATTTGAATTAATGGTATCCATATTACTTAAACTCTTTTTTTAATTTGGCTTAATTTTTTTTAAAATCTCTCTATTCTGATTCCCAAGAAACATTAGATAACCTATAATACCAATCCAAACAATAATATTTGCTAACACAAGATATTTCATAAGCTTTCTCCATATAGTCAAAAAAATTTTGTTCTTAATTATTTGTTCTAGCTTATCTTTTAGTGTCAACTGTCTTTTTCTAAATAGAAAAAGATATAAAAACAAAAATCCATATGCAATAAGGTTTATAAACATAGTCTGTAACATTTCCCTTGGCATTCCACCACCCTTGGATGCAAATATTGCTGGATGTATGCTCCGCCACATCCTTGCAGACCAAAATACCAATGGTACATCAAGAAAACCAATAATCCCAACTCCACTTCCAAGGATATATTTCTTATCTTCCTGAATATCCATATTGACAATAACTAAATATATTACGTACATAAACCACATGATAAGCGTTGTAATAAGCCTTGGATCCCAAGTCCAATAGGTGTTCCAGGATGCCTTTGCCCAGATAATTCCAGTTATTAATACTAATGTAGAATATAAAACTCCTATTTCTGCTGCAGAAATTGACCACAATAAATAGTTTGAGTCCCTTTTTAAAATGTATAAAAAGCTGTAAACACACACCAAAAAAAAATGCAAAAAAATGACCACCATGCAAAAGATACATGGAAATAAAATATTTTTTTGAGGTATTCCCATTACTTTTTCCACTGGGGCGTACACATATATAAAATATATGCCCACAATTATAGATATAAAACTCATTATCAAGATTGTGGTTTCTATGGAAAAATTTTTTTTCATAACTCCTAGCTATCTCCCAAAATGTGTGGAAACAAAAACAGGCAAATTCCAGCAAAAATTGCGTCATAGCCACAAATCACATTAATCCATCCCATGATGTCTTTAAAGGAACCACCATTTGCAAGTTGAGTCCATATTTTTATACCCCCAAGTATTAGAGGTATTTCCAGGGGAAGAAGTATTGTTGTCAAAAGGGAATCTTTAAGATGACTTCCAACCATTGCTCCACCAAAAAAAAGATCCCATAATTGATATACCCACATCTATTAATAGAATCGATGTAATTAAGTAAAAAAAGGCCATTTTTAAAATCTGTTTTTAAAAAAAATTGCCATTAAAATGAGAAAAAAAGATCTGTATAAAAAAAAACAGCTATAAGCCCAGATATTGTTTTTGAAATCCAAATTCCTTCCCTTGATATAGGGGAAATTAGGAGTAGTTCAAATACATTGTCCTTTTCTTCTATCCTATAGAGTTCCCGAAATACAAGTACACTACAGAAAAGGGAACAGACCCAAAAAAATTGTACCAGCCATGTTGGATGAATGGAGGAAAGATTACTACTAGCCAGGCTAAAGGTAAAGATAATTATAAGCCCAAGGAGCAAGGCCTCAATGATTCCCTTTTTCTTAAAAAAAAATCACCTTTAAGTCTTTTTTTTAAAACAACTAAAATTGGATACATGATTTAATTTTTGTTCTCTTCTAAAATAAATGTATTATCCATGAATACCAGTTTTTTTCTTAAAAAAAATTGTCTGCTTGCAAGTGAGTTATCCAGATTACTATCTTCCCCTTATCCAGTTCAGACAAAATAAAACCCTTTAGCAATTCCTTTGATTCCAGATCAAGACCTGTCTCAGGTTCATCTAAAAGATAGATTTCAGGGTCTATCACCATTAACCTTGCGATGTTTAACCTTTGAGTCATGCCCCTTGAAAATATAGACACTTTCTCATAACACACTTTTCCAAGTCCAACCTTAGAAAGGATGCCCTTAATTTCATTTGACTTAAAACTTTTGCCATATATATCAGCCCAGAACTTTAAATTCTCAATGGAATTCATTTCTCCATATACAGATAAAAAGTGACCCATATAACCTATTTTGTGTACCCTTTCACAGAACTTGATTTCACCTGTTGTAGGCTTTATGGAACCAGCAATGATTCTTATCAATGTAGACTTGCCACATCCATTTGGACCATGCACAAATATACCATCACCCTTACTGGCTTTAAAGCTTACATCTTTAAAAATGAGCCTGTGGCCAAAAACCTTGCTAACTTTAACGACTTCTAACATCTAAGTCCTTTTGAAGGTAGCTACAGATCCCATAATGGTTAAAAGGATGGCCCCATACCATATCCAATGTACCATTGGATTTCTTTGTATCTGTAATTTTAAAACTCCATTTTCAGTACTCTGAATAACACTCAAATACAACTCATCAAAAAATCTCCTGAGCACTGCTACCTTTGAAAATAGGTTATTTTGAACTAGATAAAAAAATCTTTTCAGGATTTAACTCTCCCAGATGCTTATCTTTAAAATTAACGTCAAAATTATAGGTATATACAATTTTGTCTTGATAATTTTTCTTTGTAAAATCTTTGTATCTTACTTCATAATTTTCAAATTTTATACTCTGTCCTTTAGCCAATATAAAATCTGCACTCTTTTTAAATCCTGAAGATATTGCAATGGATATTGCCATTATTATAATAGATAAATGTATTCCCCATTTTCCCAGTGGACCAGATTTTGAATATAAATTATACTTAAAAACAAAATAAATAACAGATAAAAAGGCACAAATACCAGATGATATGGAGAGTAAAACCAGCAGGTTCTTAATTTTAAAAACCCATATAATTATAGATAAAAATACAAATATCCCTAAAAACATAAATCCTTGTTTTTGCATTGACTCGCTTCTCCATTTAATCCACGGACAAAAGATAATTAAAAATATGAGGAAACTACCAATTGGCAGAAATACTCTGTTGTAAAAAGAAGAGGAAAGTCCTTTTGCCTCAGAAAAAAAGGGCTTTACTTATAACAGGATACATTGTCCCGATCAAGATTATTGCACAGAGTCCTAAGAACATCCATGTACAAATAATTAAAAAAACCATTTTTAGAAAACATTCCACTGAGTTCATTGTTGTTTCTAGATGGAAATAAGCATGTAATATATATTACCAGAATCAAGCTAATTATTATCAAAAATAAAATAGGTCCACCAATACCCCCTTCTGAAAAGGCATGGAGGGACTGGATTATTCCGCTTCTAGTTAAAAATGTAGCCACAAAACAACTTATCAACGATAGTCCCAATAACAGGCCCCACGTCCTTTCAAGGGCCTTTTCCCTTGTAGCCACAATATTTACGTGTAAAAAAACCAGTTGTACATAGCCATGGTACCAGTGATGCATTTTCAACTGGGTCCCAAGCCCAATATCCACCCCAACCAAGTTCATAATATGACCACCACATGCCAAGGATTATGCCTATAGACAAAAATACCCATGAAAACATAGTCCATTTTCTAATCATGTAAAAGACATCTCCCCTAAATCCACATATCCTAATGGAAAGACCAATTAATGCTGGAACCACTAATGATGCATATCCCAAAAACAGTGCTGGAGGATGAAAGATCATTCCAGGATGAATTAATAGGGGATTTAGTCCATTTCCCTGAGTAGGGGGTGGGTTATTTAATAAAAAAAGGATTAGCTACTGTTATAAGTAGCAGAAAAAAAAAATGCTTCAGTTGCATAAAATAAAGACCAGAAAATTGCCTTTGTATCAACTGAAAGTTTTTTTATACCCCCTTTGTTTTACAAGTATTACCCCACAACCTGCAATAAATAATAACCACAATAGTAGAGATCCTCCTGTCCCGCCCATATTGCAGTTAGGGCATAATACCACGGAAGGTATGTATCAGAATATGAAGCTACATAAACGTAGGAAAAATCCCTTTTTAAAAAGGCGTATAAAAGGACTAAAAAAACACAACATTACACAGAAGAAAATCAAGCCTTGAACCCAGTTAGTCCAACTAATGTCCCTTTTGTTCCAAAAACAGTAAAGTAAAAATACACTGAAAAAGGTACAGGAAAAAAAACCTAGCATCAAAAAAAAGTAACTTAGAGCAGCCATTATCCAACATCCTTTCTGTTTCTTTTTTGATATTTTGATGGACACTTGGTCATAAGTACCTTTGCGTTAAATACGTTTTTAGTAAAACCTCCTTCAACTATGACTTCACTTCCAATTTTAAAGGTATCAGGAATACCACCGCTATATTTTACTAAAATCTTTTTCTCTGGATAGTCCTTGTCCAATAAAGGAAATTCTATGTATTCCCCTTTTTTTTCTATATTTTTTCCCACTATTCCAAATAACCTGGCATTTTTTTAGGTCTGATTTCTCCTTTGCAAGCGCCTCAGATACATTTAAGAAATAAACACTCTCAGATTTAATAGATGTATATACAAGAAATATAAATCCAGAAAAAAATTAGCAAAAAAAGCTATTAAATAAGTCTGTTTTTTTTGATTTTTTTCATTTATTATCCTCCCCTATCTTAGAAAAGATCTCCTGTTTTTTTCTTCTCTGCAAGTCTCCTCATGTCCTCAACCCTGTCAGTTTCATCAACTATCTCTTTACCCAATATCTCCTCAAGGATATCTTCCAATGTAATAAGCCCTGAGATACCACCATACTCATCTAAAACAATAGCCATTGGTATCCTGGATTCCAAAAATGTAAGAAGGAGTCTATCCAGAGTAATAGTCTCCAGCACAAAATGGACTGGTTTTTTGAGTTCATATAGTTTTTTTATTCCCTTGACCCTTAATTATACACCTAAGTACATCAACTTTATAGACAATTCCCCGAATGTCTTCTATATCTCCATTAAAAAAAATTGGTACCCTGCTATATGCCACATTTTGTCAACATCTATTGAGTCATCTATACTCATCTCAGCAGGAAGAGAAAACATTACAGTACGAGGTGTCATCACCTGCATAACCCGTTTTTTTGTCAAGTTCCAGTACATTATTTATATATTTTTCTTCAAAGTGTTTTAATACTCCTGTTTTTCTAGATAAACTCACAAGTGCCAAAACATCCTCTTCAGAAGTATCTAATCCCCTACTTTTACCTTTTTCAAAGAACCTAATTGTAAAACTAATAATATTTATAATTGGCAAAAATAAAATCACCATGCCCATAAGTGGCCTTGCCAGTATTGTTGCAAAAAAACCTGTTGTATAAAACCCCTACTGTTTTTGGAATAATTTCTGAGAAAAACAGGATGGTAAGGGTAAAAACTATGGAAAAAATATATAATTTCTCTTCTCCAAATACTGACATGGCAGCAGCGCCAGCTATGGATGCCCCTGCTGTATTAGCAACTGTATTTAATGTCAAGATTGCGGTTATTGGTCTGTCTATATTTGATTTTAACTGATATAATATCTCTCCTGACTTTTTCCCCTTTTTTTCTGAGGCTCTCAATATAACTCCACGACACAGAATATAAAACTGCCTCAGTGAGGGAGCACAAAGCAGAGACACCAACTGCCAGGCCAAAAGAGATAACAAGAAGCCACATAACCTAGCTAAGCTCCTTCAATGCATTAATTAGGGCTTTTTTTTATTTTTTTCATGTGTTTTGGGATCTTGTATCTTCTCACCGTTATTTGTGGTCACATAAAAAAACATCCACTACCTGTTCCCCTGGAGTAGAAATCTTTGCTACCTTTATATTTAGATCAAACTCATGCAAAACCTTTGAAATGGTATGTAATACACCAGGCCTCTCCCATGTATATACCTCAATAATTGTATAGAAATCTGAAGCCTCTTCATTTATTACTACCCTATCATTTATTCTGATAAATCTATATTTGTCAAAATGTGTGTAACATTTCTTTTTATAAAGTTCTTTTAAATCTAACTGTCCCGATAGTAATTTTTTTTAGTGTGTTTTTTTATTCTCTCACAAAACCTTTGAATATTAAAGGGGTCCGGTATATTTTCCACTGTTATAATATCAACAGCTACATTATATCTCCTTGTAAATATATCAGCTGCCAATACATTAACACCATTTACCCACAACACACCTGTTATAAAGTCAAATAACTTTGGATGGTCCTCAGAAATAAAGACAAGTTCCCAAAATCCATTTTTTTAAGGGTCTTAAATTTAAGACAACATCCCTTTTTTTGTGTGAACAATTTTTCCAAATTGTAGTGAAGGTAAATATCTTCAGGGGCTTGACTAAGTAGATATCGAATAGAGAGGTCGTTCAACCATGTCTTTATGTTTGGTATATGATTTTTGTCTGCCAGTGCAATTACCCTTTCTTTAACCTCTTCTATTATACTTCCAATATCTCCTCCATTTAAGGTTTCGCCTTTTAGGATATTCCTCACTTTAATAAAGATTTCTTCTAAAAGGGTCTTTCTCCACTTATTCCATGCCCTATCTCCTGTAGCAATGGAATCTGCAATCTGGAGCAAAAATAACATATATAACCTCTTTAAGGATCCTATTTTAATGGCGCAGCTCTCAACAGGCTTTTCATCTTCTAAGTCCCTTTTTAAAGCAGTTTCAGCAAGCAAGAGATGATTTTCCACTAAAAAAACATAAAAGTTCTATTTCTTCTTTTGTAAGAAAAAGTCTTTTTCCAATCTCCATTGCCAGTTTACTACCTACTTTTGAGTGACTTTTTCCATATCCCTTTCCAATATCATGTAATAATCCTGCTAAAAATAAAATTTTTAGATTTACACCCTGGTCAAATAAATAAGAATATTCACTATTTTTTTAATTCATGTAATACCTTAACAGTTCGCAGTGAATGTTCATCTACTGTATATATATGGTAAGTATCATACTGAACCCTATACCTCTGATGTAAAAATTCAGGTATAAATGTATCCAAAAATTTTGTTTCATGCATAACTTTCAATATATCAAAACTATTTTTCTCATTTAATAAAATATCGAAAAACATATTGACTACTTTTTCATTATTCCTAATCTGTTCTACTAAATCTAAATTTTCTCTTATCACCCTTCCTGTCTCGTGGTGAAATTTAAGATCCATCTTTGATGCATTCCAGAAAATCTCCATTAAAATTTCAGGCCTAATATTTACATCATCTGCATCTTTAAACTGTATCAAATTATTTTTAACAATAAAAGGTCCTGGAATTATTTTTTCCTTTTTCCTCTTATTTTTCTCAACAAATCTATCAAATAGTTTATCAATAAAAAAAATTGGTTACCCTCTTTATCCTTGAGGTATGTGTATAATACATCCTCATGAATGCTTCTTCAGATGATATAGTATCTCCATGGGAAAATCCCATTGTTTTAGCAATTGAATGCTGATCGTATAGACTCAATTGTTCTTTTTTTGTTCCCACCAATAATATGTAGTTGTATCCGGGTTTTCCACAAAAAAATCATAACCATTTAATAACCACTGGAGCTCATCTTGATTTATCCATCCAAGGGACATAATAGTACTTAAATCAGGGGTATTTAAGCAGACCACACCTCCCCATCTTATACAGTGAATATCTCTCATTCCCCCAAGCCCCTCTTTTATGTTGGCTCAATTAAGTAAATGCTTTCACCATATTGTTTTATCCTCTCTTCCCTATACTCTTTTAATTTCTTCAAAAAGTTCCTTTTCTGTCTGGTGGTGGTAATCTCTTTGATAAGGTTCGTGGTAAATTTTTTTGTAGAGATATTTGTCACCACCTAAAAACTTGGTTTCCAGGAGGGAGGTGTAGGCGGGAAAGTCAGATCTAATTAGTTTATTGAGCCCTGATACTGAGGAGACCTGTTGACCCACCTCAAATCCAGCGTCCCATAGAGAAGATATAATGGATTCCACAATTTTTTTTCGATTCTTTTGAGAGTTTATTTTTATATAAAAAAACAAGGTCCAGATCAGAGTCAAAGCTTATCTCTCCCCTACCCAGGCCACCAGATGCAACTACACAAAACCTATCAAAGTTAAACCCTTTTAGATGGGATGAAATACAACTGATAACATCATCAGCATAGGCCAAAACTGAATTTAAACCCACTACTTCCTGAACACATAGCTGTTTAAAACTATCTCTTTTTTTCCTTTAATTTTTTTTGAGAGTTTCTTGGCTAAATCCATGGCGCCTAGTATTTATTTCTTTTTTTTGAATCGTTTGGGGTCTATGCCATACTTCTTTATTTTATACTGGATTATTCTTTTGGTAGTACCAAGTATCTTTGCTGCAGCACTTTGATTTCCATTGGTCTCTTTTAAGGCGTCAATAATTAAGTCTTTTTCAAAATTTGCCACTAAGATATCAAATTTACCATGTATTTTACCCTGTTCGCCCTTTAAGCTAGTTTGCAGGGAAGGTGGCATATGATGGGATTCAATGGTATGCCCCTCTGCAATAAGTACTGCACGCTCTATACAATTTTCCAATTCTCTTACATTTCCTGGCCAGTGATATGACATGAGCATGTCAATTGCACTTGTGGAAAGTCTTTTTACATCCTTTTTAAAAATTTTTGAATACTTACTTACAAAAAAAATCAGCCAAGAGTAAAATGTCAGAACATCTCTCCCTTAGTGGAGGAAGATAAATTGGGAAGATATTTAACCTAAAAAATAGGTCTGAGCGAAAACGGCCTTTTGCTACTTCCTCCTCTAAATTTTTATTTGTAGCAGCTACTACCCTGACATCCACTTTAATGGTCCTGGAAGATCCAACTGGCTGGATCTCCTTTTCTTGTAACACCCTAAGTAGTTTTGCCTGTGCCATTGGGGAAAGTTCACCAATTTCATCTAAAAATATAGTCCCCTTATGGGCCTCTTGAAAGCATCCCTTTCTCCTATAGGCTGCCCCTGTAAAAGCACCTTTTTCATGGCCAAATAACTCACTTTCAAGAAGGCTCTCAGGCATCGCAGCACAATTTATTTTTATAAAAGGTCCCTTGGCCCTGCCACTATTTTCATGGATAGCGCTGGCCACAAGCTCTTTTCCCGTCCCAGTCTCCCCAATAATAAGCACAGTGGTATCAGTGTCTGCAACTTGATCTATTAGTTTTAAAACTGTGAGTATTCCTTTGGATCTGCCAATTATATTGGTCTTTGGGCGTCTGGCAGTGGCCAGTTGCTTTCTGAGCTTTCTGTTTTCCTCTTCAACTGCCCTAAAATAAACTGCCTTCCCAAGCAGGTGAGCCACAGAAGATAGAAGATTTAACTCTTTATCCAGATCTTCCACTTCTTTTGACAGCTTGTCTGCTGATAAAATTCCAACTACCTTTCCCTTGTAAAAAAATTGGAACACACAAAAAAGAGAGTTCTTTTCTGTCAATGGTCTTCCTTGCACCAGTCCTGTCCAAAAAAATGCGCTTCTTTTCCTAAATTTGCTATTGCCATTGGCCTACCTGTCTGGGCAACCTTGCCTGTTATTCCCTCCCCAGGCCTATAGGTAATCTTCTCCTTACCAATTTCAACGCCCCTGGCCACATCTAACCAAACTTCCCCAGATTGGAGGTCTAAGACAGAAATCATCCCCCTATTCATGCCAAGTTTCTCATTCAAGATATCTAAGACCTTTAACATAAGGTCCCTTATATCATCTTCAGAGGCAACTAACTTGGCTATTTCATAAAGTGCAAGTAGATCATTGTAAGTTAAATTCATACTTCTATTTGTGGACCTAATCCGAATTTATTAAAACTTGGATTAATGTTAGGCACTTCTCCTTTTGCCAATATACCCAAATTACAAAAGCCAATCTTTTTTTACTCAATAAAAATAACATCAAACTTATCTCCTGTTAAGGAAACTCCCCCACTAGAAGTGACCAAAAAGGTATTCTCAACTCCAACCATGCCAATATCTGGTATTCCAATCTTTGGCTCCAGGGCGATTACCATATCCTCTTCTAGTGGATCTGTAAATCTTTTTGCTATTGGAGGCCATTCATTTAGATATAAACCTATACCATGACCTATAAATGGAACCTTATTACCAGAAAGCCCCATAAAACCTTCTTCAAATCCATACTTTTTGGCTAAATCAATAGCAAAGGCATAAATATTCTCAGGTGACTCACCTGGAACTAACATCTTGGCACATTCTGTTTGCACCATGAGACAAAATTCCTGGGCCTTTCTCACATCCTTTGGCATATCTGCTTGTTTTCCAGAAAAAAAAGAGTTGGGATTTATCTGTGTGATAGCCTTCCAGGGAAAATACAGTATCCACCATAAGTAATTCTTTTTCCTTCCAAACCTTCCCATCATAGCCAAAATGGGGAACTGCTGCATGTATCCCCCTACCTCCAACAGGTCCATTAAAACAGGTTGGATAAATACCTGAATCACCAGAGCTTATGTGCCCAATAAATAGTTCCTCATATGCTCCTTGCATACGCAAAATGCCAGAGTGACCAAGGGACATATATGTGTCTAATATTTTCTCTCCAATTTCCCTCTCACTCATATTTGGTCTTATTTTTTTTCAGGCACAATTTCACAAATTCCCTTATAATGCCTGCTTCCTGCAAGTTCTAATTTGTAAATTTCCCATTTGGTCTTTTTGGCACATGCCCTGTTTATTATTGTGTCACCATCGAGCAATTTTTTTCCCCTGAAATTTCTTTTCAATTAATTTTCCCATGGACCACAGAACCCCTCCCATTTCAATTGAAAACACATCAGGTAGAGGTTCCCCTGCTTCTTTAAGTATATTAATGATGTCTGAAAAGGAGCGATAAGAAAATATATTTTTAACCAGTGATTCTATCTTTGCGCGCTCAATCCCTTTTCTTATAAAGAGAGAGGGTTCACCCTCCCTGGGCAACCAGAATACACCTGTTGCAAAATGTCCACTTGCCCAATAAATGTGGACCCTGGACAAAAGCATTAGCCCCCCTGATTCAGGTTGATATTTATCCAATATTTCTCTAACCCTTTTCCACCTCATCTCAAGTTCTTCTCTTGGTATGATTTCCAAGGCTTCAAACATGCTCTCCCCCTTATCCCTTAATTTTTTTTAATACAAATTTTTTTAATATTGCCCAATTAGATAAAATCAAATAGATTATAAATCCATTGGGAATTTCAGTTTATACAAAATTGTCCCTATTAGCAATCTATAAAAAAAATGGATATCTTAGAGGACATGTAAAAGATGAATAAACAGGTCTTTGATTGTAAGATGTGTGGGCAATGTTGCACAGGGGAAGGTGGGATTATTGTAACATATAGGGAAATAGAAAGAATCTGCAAATATCTATCTATTGAAATTAGTGATTTCCTGATCAAGTTTACACAAAAAAACCCCAGATGGAAAATACTCTTTAAGCACCAAAACAGATGGCAGTTGTGTTTTTTTTTAACCCTCACAAGGGATGTAAAATTCACATGGTAAAACCTGATATATGCCTTGCGTGGCCATTTTTTAAGGGAAATTTAGAAGATGAATACAGTTTTTTTCTGGCAAAGGAGTATTGCCCTGGAATTTCAAGGGATGTTTCTTTTGAGGAATTTAGAAAATATGGTCTTAAATTTTTAAGGGAACATGACTTGTTAAAAAAAAGATAAAGATGCACCCAATGCCTTAAAAATAGATTCAGATTATTGATATGGACAAAAACAAAGCACTAGCTATCTTAAAAATTGATAAAAATGCATCATTGGATGATATAAAAAAAACATATAGAAAACTTGCCTTTTTGTATCACCCAGACCTAAATCCCAACCTAAAGGATGCTGGTAAAAAAATTTCAGGAATTAAATGAAGCATATGTATTTTTGCTCACCCACCATAAACAAACTATTGAGAAAGACAGACCTAAAGAACACGCTACATATGAAAACTTCCAGAAAAAGGCCACATACTATACTGCAAAAAAAAGATTTTTTTTATAAAACAACAAGGACAAAGGGGGAATCAAAAAAAAGAGATACATCTAAATGGAACAAATCGAAAAAAAAACAAATTATCACAGGAAGATATCTTAAAAAAAATATATTAAAGGATCCCTTTGCCAGACAGGTATTTGAAGATATATTTAGAGAAGTAAAGAAGAGGTCAATATACCACCAGGATGGAAAATTAGACCATGTAGTTAGTTATTCTCCAGTTGAAAGGATAAAAAAAAGTTGGATATATTTTTAGTATATCAAATTTAAAAAAAAGTGGTTCAGGTCACAGTTAGACCATGAGCACGTGATTTATATGGACAAAAATCAACTAATACCTGGGGCAAAACTCAAATTTCAGATAACGCAATTTAAGAAAAAACCAACACAAATAATTACAAAGATACCAGAAAACTATATTCCAGGAAAGGCCATCCGTCTAAAAGGGCTTGGGAAAAGACTTGGACCATTTAAAGGAGATCTCTATATCCGTATATTTTATAAATAACTATTAGGAATAATATGAATAATATTATGAAAAAAATGTATCTTTTTTATTGTTTTTCACAATCTCAATATGTTTTTCCACTACTCTTTATTCATACACCAATAAGACTATAACTGTGGTGGGAGACCAGTCTTATGCCCCCTTTGAATTTAAGGATGCAAAGGGAAAACCCCGGGGAATTTTTGTGGATATATGGAAGTTATGGGAGAAAAAGACCAATATAAAGGTTCAATATAGACTAATGAAGTGGAAAGATGCACTGGAAGGGGTAAAGAAGGGTAAATATGATGTAGTTGGTGGTATATTCTACAGTAAGGAGAGGGATAAATTTTTTTGATTTCAGCATACCATATACTCAGATTGATACCAGAATATTTTTCCACAAAGATATTTTTGGAATAAAAACTATAGATGATATTTCAGGGTTTCTTGTTGGTGTTGTAGGTGAAGATTATGCAGAAAAATTCTTAAAATCAAATTATCCTTATATACATATAAAGACCTTTCCAACTACTGAAGATATGGTCAAAGCTGCAATAAACGGTAAAATTAAGGTATTTATTTGCGATGGACCAATTGCGCTCTTTTACCTGGCAAAATATAAGGGGGGTGATAATTTTAAGTACTCAAAAAGACCAATTTACGTATCAAAGGTATATGCTGCAGTAAAAGATGGAAATAGTGAATTATTAAAATTAATAAATAGTGGTTTCAATAAGATATCAAAAAAAAGAGATAAACGAAATCACAGGTAAATGGACAGGGGTTAAAATTAATTTCTGGTGGGAAAAATATTTAATTATTACAGTTGTGATATTTTTGTTAATTTTTACTGTTATCCTTGCATGGTCTTTATCCTTAAAAAGGATTGTAGATAAAAGGACCAGGGAACTTATAGAAAAAAAACATAGAGATAGGGGAACTATACGATAGATTAAATTCTATTATTCACGCGGCAAATATGGGGCTGGTTGAACGGGACTTAGACGGATATGTATTGGACGTTAACCAAGAATATCTAAATCTCATTGGTAGAAGAAAAGAAGATATAATTGGAAAGAGGATTGATGAATGGACCCATCCAGAAGACAAACACCTACAAAAAAATGGCTAGAGATTTAATAATAAAACATGGCAGCTTAAAAGGGCTTGAGGTAAGATATGTAAAACCCAATGGGGAAACTGTCTATGTGCTCGCCAACTCTGTAAGGCTTAAAAATAGACCCAACAGGGTAATTTTTTTTGTGTCAGGACATAACTGATATGAAAAAACAGGAAGAAAAGATAATCACCCTTGCCAATGAGCTTGAAACTACCCTTAATTCCATTGGAGATGGGGTAATATCAACTAACAAAGAGGGAAAGATAAAATTTTTTTAATCCAGTAGCAGAACAGATAACTGGATGGAAAAAAGGGGAAGCTATAGGAAGAAATCTGGAAGAGGTTTTTAACATTGTATCTGAAAAAACAGGTAAAAAAAGTAGATAATCCATTTACAGAGATCAAGAAAACAGGAAAGATAATTGGTCTTGGCAACCACACCCTGTTAATCAGGAAAGATGGTGACAAAATTCCCATATTAGATAGTGGAGCTCCAATTTTTGGGAAAGACGGGGAATTAATAGGAGTGGTAATAGTCTTTAGGGATGGAAGGGAACAAAGGCAGAGGGAAGCAGAACTAATCAGATTAGAGAAATTAAATACAGTGTCCCAGATATCTGCTGGCATTGCCCATGATTTCAATAACATACTTGCAACTATTGTTTCCAACTGTGCACTGGTTAAAAATAAACTAAAAATTGATGCCTTTGAAAGAAAATTTTTTTGAAAAAGTAGAAAAAACCATTCTTGATGCAAGAAATCTCACCAAACAATTGATTCTACTTAGCACGGAGTTTGAACCAGATAAAAAAAACCCTTTGATTATAGGAAAAAAAATCAAAGGACTAACAAGGCTGATTTTAGCTGGAACAAGTGTTGAGGCAGAATTTTTGATTGACGAAGACTTATATTATATTAATGGAGATGAGACCCAGATAGATCAAGTAATCCAAAACCTCATTATAAATGCAAAGGATGCAATGAAAGATAGAGGGAAAATAACAATTAAGGCACAAAATATCCATGTGAAGAGGGACGAGATCAAAGGATTATCTGAAGGTGATTATGTGCGTATATCAATAAAAGACACAGGACCAGGAATTGACGAAGACAATCTGTCTAGGATATTTGAGCCATACTTTTCAACAAAAAAAAGGAGGAACAGGGCTTGGGTTGTATGTTGTTGAAAATATAGTTAAAAACCACCAGGGACACATTGAAGTCATAAGTGAAAAAGGGAAAGGGACTGAATTTGTGTTATATCTACCAGCCAAAAGAGAAATAACTGTGGAACCTAAAAAAGATAACCCTGATACAAGCCTGGAAGGTATTAATATTTTACTCATGGATGATGAAGAGATGTTCAGAGAAGTAATAAAAGAGCTTGTGCCCATTGTTGGAGGAACGGTGACAGTTGTGTCTAATGGCAATGAAGCCATATCAATTTATAAAGAGGCCTTAAACAAAAAAAAAGGGTTTTGATGTGGTGGTCCTTGACCTGACAATTGTTGGTGGAGAAGGAGGATTGGATGTGGGCAAAAAGATCCTTGAAATAGACAAAGATGCCAGAATAATAATATCCTCTGGACACACTGCGCATCCAATTTTTAAGGAGTACAAAAAAATATGGATTTGTAGGAGCCATTAAAAAGCCATATACCATTTATGAATTTGCTAGTTATATTAAAAAGCTGTTGACTTCTCTAAATAATTAATAAAAAAACTAGTCCCCATGACCAAAGAATCCCAATCGCTTATAGTACTCACATCAGTGACATTTATCTGGGGCATAACCTTTACAATTGTTAAACATGCCATAGCCTATGTTGATGTATATGTGTTTCTATTCCAGCGATTTTTAGTCGCCTTTTTTTCTTTTCATACCTTTTGTAATTTTTTTGTAGAAGAGAATTCCATCTAAAAACAATTGTTCATGGCATGATACTTGGCGGTCTATTGTTTCTGGCTTATGCATTTCAGACCATTGGATTAAAATACACGCTTGCTGCAAATGCTGGATTTGTAACAGGTTTAAATGTAGTTATAGTGCCAATAATAAATAGCTTTTTTTTTCAAAAAAACACATACCATTCAATGCAAAAATTGGGTCAATAATGGCTTTAATTGGACTTTCACTACTCTGTATAAATGGAGAGCTTAAAATTAATAAAGGTGATATCATTGTCTTTTTTTTGTGCAATATGCGTAGCACTACACATTATTTATACAGATAAATACACAAAATACAATAATGCATTTAATCTTGCATTTATTCAAATGGGGACAATAGCTTTATTAAGTGGAATTTTCGCCATTTTTTATGGCCATAGTAGTGAACTCTTGAAAATAGAGAAAAATACAGTGTGGGCCATTATTATATGCTCTGTTTTTGCATCAAATTTTGCGTTCTGGGCCCAGACATACTTTCAAAGATATACAATCCCAACAAAGACAGCTATTATATTTTCAGGTGAGCCAGTTTTTGGGGCTATATTTGCCCATTTTTATGGGGGAGAAATATTGACATTAAAGGCAATTATAGGGGGATGTTAATTGTCCTCAGTATGGTTATTTCAGAAGTAGATTTTAATAAAATTCATATAGTAAAATCAAAAAAACTTAATCTAAAAAAATTAAAAAAAGGGGCATAGCCCCTTAAAATTTTTTTATTTACATTCTGACAAAGCCTTTTCCACAACCTGTTTTAACTCATTTTCTGTTATATCAAGGTTTGGAGTCTTTTTTTATACCCAATTTCGTCACCACGAGATATTTTTTTTGGTTCTATATTGTGTCTTTTTAGGGTTGCAAATCCACACCCTACTTCACACCCATCAATGAGAAGTACGTTTTCTTTATTTTTAACTGACTCCACAAACTTTGGAAGATCCCCACCAACTCCTACCAGGCAAAACATTTTTCCAACGCCCTGTTCTGTGAGTCTTATAGCAGTTGCATTGGCAAGCTGCCCTACATTTGATCCACCTGAACAGCACAGGATCATATATTGGTCATTGTTAGAGTTACAGCAACTCTTATCCATAACTCACCTCCTGTTATTTTTTTAACCAGGTCAATACTTCTGCCTTAGTAGGAATCTTGCCAACGCTTTTTACCTCACCATCCACCATAATAGCTGGGGTACCAAATACACCTGCCTTTGCGATTTCCATTGTATCTGTTACCTTATCTATATTTGCCGCTATGTTTGCTTCTTGAAGTGCATCCATAACCACCTGAAAGGCCTGCTCACACCTTGGACATCCTGGTCCCAATACCTTTATTTCCATGACAACTACCTCCTTTATGTTGTATTTTTTACGAAACAATATATCCATAAAACATTCCACAACCAGTTGCCAGGACAACTATTATCCCAGCAAAGGTAAGGGCCTTTTTCCATCCCATAATAGAGCTAATCACCAGGAGGTTAGGAAGGGAAAGGGCTGGTCCTGCAAGCAACAAGGCCAAAGCTGGCCCCTGTCCCATTCCTGAACCAATAAGTCCCTGGAGTATTGGCACCTCTGTAAGTGTTGCAAAATACATAAGAGCACCAACTATTGATGCAAAAAAAGTTTGCAAAAAAATGAGTTTCCTCCAACAAGTGCTTCAACAAAACGAGATGGAATTAATGCCTCATGTCCTGGTCTGCCCAAAAAAAAATCCAGCTACCAATACCCCTGCAAAGAGAAGTGGAAATATCTGTTTCATAAATCCCCAGGTGGAATCCACCCATGTCTTTATCTCTTCTTTTGCAAACCACATTTTTAACATAAGAAAAAGAGAAATTAAGAAAAAAACCAGTCAAATACCACTTTATCTCATAAAGAGTAGTCCATATTGGGCTTTGGGTCTTTGGTTTTGCTATTGTTGCAGAGAGTAAGATGAGGATCATGGTTATCATATATACGGTTTCCTGCCAAAGTGGCCTTGTTTTGTGTTCCTGGGGAAGATAGATCTGTCCCCCTAACCTTTTTTTGTTCGTCCTTTTTAAATATAATTTCCATCAAGATTCCCACAATGAATGCAAATAAAATAGCCCCAATAGCCCTTGCAAGACCCAACTTCCAGCCCAACACCCTTGCAGTAAATACAATTGCAAGGACGTTAATTGCTGGTCCAGAATATAAAAATGCTGTTGCTGGTCCTATGCCTGCCCCCCTTGTGTATATACCAGCAAACAGGGGAAGTACTGTACAGGAACACACAGCCAGGATGGTTCCTGAAACAGAGGCAACGCAATATGACAAAATCCTATTTGCCTGGGGTCCAAAATACTTTAAGACTGATGCCTGGGACACAAACACCGCTATTGCACCAGCAATAAAAAAAATGCAGGGATAAGACAGGTCAAGACGTGTTGCCTTGCATATTCTTGCAACATCAAAAAGGCCTCAAGCCCTGATCTCCTGATTATCTCACTCTCCCATGGGGTAAAGTAAGCTATTAAAAATATGGCAACCAATATCCCTAACTTATACCTCTCTTTCATATAACTACCTCTATTTAGTGAAATGGCCAATTATGCATATAAATGTAATATCTCTCCTTTGCAGGACAGGTTATTTTATCAATTTCTCCCTGGAAATATCTTTTAATTCTCTTAGGATGGAAACTATCTGTACGTCTTCATTTAACCAATCCTCTAGTATATTCAACATGGTCTTTGCATAAGGGTTGTCTGTATCCTGGTTTATCCTGTAATTTACCCAGAGACCATCTTTTTCAAAGGTAACAAGATCTGCCTCTTCCAATACCTTTAAGTGTTTGCTAACTGTGGATTGGGCTACCTTCAAGACTGCCTGGAGTTCACAAACACAAAGGGTACGCATCTGAAGCATCTTTAAGATCTTCACCCTATTTGGATCTGATAGTGCCTTCATAACTTTGATAAATTTTTTTCATAACACCTCCATATCGCTATAGAGTCATATAGTATACAAGATATCCTTTGTCAATCTAAAGTTTTTATGGCTATTCTATTTTCACATAATCTCTTAAAATTACCTTTACCCCGAAGCCTGAAAAATAGACCTTATACTTGTTGGGACTTATTATTCCAATTATCTTTCCCCTTCCAAAGACCTTATGTGTACACCACATCCCCTTTTTTGAAGTCTTTTTCTCTATAATATTATCTTTTTTTTGAGTTGTTTTTGTTAGAGAACCAGTATAGTTTTCAGAAAATTCATCAAAGACTTTGTTACCTAGCTCTTCGATTAATGGACTTATCCTGGCTGGATAAGGATCTCCAGTTTTTGAGACCAATGTCCTTGGACTGTAGATATAGAGCCTTTCCCTTGCCCTTGTTGTGGCTACATAAAAAAGCCTCCTCTCTTCTTCCATACCTTCTGGTTCAAATTGGGATAGCTTGATGGGAACCTGTCTTCAACCATATCCATCAAAATAACAACATCCCATTCCAGTCCTTTGGCTGAGTGAATGGTAGACAGGGTAACATATTGCTCCAGTGGATCTTCCATACCATATGAGTCCACTGGCTCAAGGGTGATATCAGTCAAAAATAGCTCCAAGTCGGAGTAACTGGAGGACAGTTGCAAAAGTTCATCTAAACCAGCCTGTCTTTTTGGATAGTCGTCATGGTATTCATTCATAAAATAAGGGGTGTAGATCCCTATTATTTTTTCTAAGATATCCTTTGGTTTTGAATCTTTAATATCTGAATCATTCATAAGGGAAATTACATCACTAACCTCTTTATTGGATTTACAAATATGGGTTAAGTAATTTTTGTCTGAGAAATAACTATCAAACATCCTTTTTACGGTCTTTGGACCAATTTTTGGTATGAGACAAAATACCCGTTGCCATGATATATAATCTGCGGGGTTGTGTATTAGCCTGAGATATGCAATTATATCTTTTATATGGCTGCTTCTGAAAATTTCATGCCTCCAAATTTTTTTATACTTGATTCCCATTTTATTTAATTGTAGTTCCACTGGATATGATTGATAACCAGCCCTAAATAAAACAGCTATTTCATTTAAAGGATATTCATGGGACATCTCAATTATTTTATTTACCACTAACAATGCCTGACTCTGGTCACTGATTGTTCTAATTAACTGAGGCTTTTGACCTCTTTCTCGTATAGCCACGAGTCTTTTTTTTCATATTTTTCTTTTGCATTTTTTAAAATCTCATTGCTAAAATCCAATATAGATTGAACTGACCTGTAATTTTTTTTCCAGCAAAATAACTTTTGATTTTGGAAATATATTGGTGAAATCTAAAATGTTTCTAACTGTTGCACCCCTAAATGAATATATAGATTGTGCATCATCTCCAACTGCCATTACATTGCCATTTTCTCCTGAAAGAAGAGATACAATTCTTCCTTGAACTAAATTTGTATCCTGATACTCATCAACCATTATAAACTGATACCTCATCTTCAAAAAGTTCAAAATATCTTCTTTAGACAAAAGTAACTCTTCTAAATTAAACAACAAGTCATCATAGTCCATTAAGTTGTGCTCTTTTTTTAAAATCAGTGTATGCCTTATATATTTTTTTCCATGTCTTCTAAATAAATCAAAAGATGTGAGGATGAAGATATAACAGCTTCTTCTAATGTAATCTCTTTATTTCGCATACGAGAAATCAGGGAAAAGACAGTGCTCTTTTTTTGGAAAGCTTTTGTCTTTTTGTCCTATCTTTAGAGAATCTTTTAATTGTTTTATAATATCCTGTGAATCAGATTGATCTAATATGGTAAATTCAGACGAATATCCAATATCCTTTGCAAAACGCCGGAGGATTAAATTGGCAAATGAATGAAAGGTGCCACCAACCACCCCATCCATCTGAGCGCCAAGTAGTTTACCAGCCCTAAGTAGCATTTCCTGGGCTGCCTTTTTGGTAAAAGTAAGAAGCAAAATAGATGAAGGGCTTACCCCTAAATTAACCAGGTGCGCCAGTCTATAGACAATGGTCCTGGTCTTTCCACTTCCTGCCCCAGCAATAACCAAAACTGGACCATGTATTGTAGTAACTGCCTCAAATTGGGCTTCATTTAAATCTTTTTCCAGGTCTATCATAGAATTTTCCCATTAAACTACCACAAGGTTTTGAAAGTGTTTTAATATTTCCTGTCCCACATCTCTTACCCTGGTGACTTTACCAGATAAATTTGAATCATAGAAAACAAGATCTTCTCTAAAGTGTGTACCAAAGCGTCCATAACAACCAAAAATAGACTCCCTATCAAACTTTGCCTTTAGATCAAACCCCTTTTTGGGCAGGGCTATTATATCTGGGGTATTTATGAACTTAGATCCTGGGTAAAGCTCATCTCTAAGGTATATCCTATCAAATACTTTGCTCCCATTATATTCAACTGCGTTGAGTAGTTCTATTATATCATTTACTATTTTTTTATAATCAGACCTATCTACCTCCTCTGGAAAAACACCCTTTTTGTGGATAAATATCCTTCCTGGATCAAGTGCAAAACCAGTTGTTTTATCTGATATAAAAGATGCATCTAATTCAAAGGTAGGGGTATCTTCCAAAAAGAGCATACCTGCCTGTTTCAGTATAGCATTTATATCAACTTCAGTAATTAGTTCACAAAAACCATGGTCCGATACCATCATAAATCTCTTAGGTGAAGGGAGAGATGAATATCTATCTAAAACTTCTCCAAACACCCCATCCAATTTCTTAAAAAAATTCTCTACACATGGAATGAAGGGGATTTTTTTTATCAAAAATAGCAGGATATAAAAAATGGTTTATCCTATCTGTTTCTGTAAAAATAAGCACAAAAAGATCCCATGTAAGATCTGGCCAGAAGAGATTAAGGACCTTTTTTTTTGGACTCAAGACACAAAAAAAACCTCTTTTAACAGGTATTCAGGGTCCTTTATCCCCTTTATTGTATCAGCCTCTAATTTATAATCAATCTCCTCTAACATTGGAACATAGACCTTTGGAAAGACACTGTTTAAAAGGTCTTTAGCAACAAAGCCAGATATTAATACACCTCGAATTGGAAAAGCCGGATATGTATTTGGTAGATTAATTACTTTGGATATAATATTCCTCTCTCCCAGTTCATGAAAAATGGTCTTACACCTCACCTTTGTAAAATCAGAAATAGATATCTTGTATGAAATGGGATCTATATCCCAAAATCCAAATACACCATGTTGTTCTGGTCCTTTACCTGTAAAAAAAAGATGTCCAATTTACTGGTGAGAGCTCTGGAAGCTCTGATTCAATAGAACTTAGATAATTACTATCAACTAATTGTCCCAGGTTACTCAATGAAAATTCCCTGCACACGAACTTTAGTTGGGATACAGACATCCCATCAAGCCCTATTATTACAAGCCTATTCTTTTGTTCCATAGGTGATGGGATTTAACAGGTAGACAGAAAAAAATACAAGGGATTAGTTAGTGTATCTTTTGTTTAAATGAAACAAGGTTTCCAACAAAAAAAATATTCAAAAAAATAATTGAATATAATTCAACTATTTGGTAATAGTTCAAAAATACTTTTTTTCTAGGATAAGGGGAATAAATGTATGAAAAAAAGAGGCCTATGAGAACATAATAAGGGAACTTCAAATAAAAGATTTTGCCATAGAATCTTCCATAAATGGTATTGCTTTCAGTGACCTTAATGCAAACGTAACATACGTGAATGAGGCATGTTTAAAGATGTGGGGTGGTGCCCTGAGATCCGAACTTGTCGGCAAGAAGGCTGACTTTTTTTGCCTTGAACAAAAAAAAGAGGCTGAACAGGTGATAGTACAGGTAATTACCAAGGGTTCATGGGAAGGAGAAATTTGGGGAAGGAGAAGGGATGGAAGCCCTATTTGTGTCTATCTCTCTGCATTTTTAGTCACAGACAGGGACAATTCCCCTGTATGCATGATGTGTTCCTTTATAGATATTACAGACAGAAAAAAAGATTGAGCAAGAGATGAAAGTAAAAGATCTTGCCATAGAATCTTCCATAAATGCAGTGGTGATAGGAGATCTAGAGGGGAAAATTACTTATGTAAACAAAGCCTTTTTAAAGGAATGGGGAGGTACAAAGGAAGAAGTCTTAGGCACTTCCCTAGTAGATTTTGCATTGGACAAAAATGCTGCCAATGAAGCTCTGGAAGCATTATTAAAAAAAAGGAAAATGGCAAGGAGAACTATCTGGAATAAACAAACATGGGGAAATTAAGCACGTAGAACTTTCCGCCCATAAAGTAGATGATGCAAATGGCAATCCCATCTGCCTATTTTGTACCTTTGTGGATATTACAGAAAAAAAAACTCTATGAAACATGCTTGAAAACGCCAAAAAAAGAGCTGGAAAAAAAAGGTAAAGGAAAGGACAAAGTCTGTCATTGATATGAATAGACAACTAATTATGGAGATAAATGAGAGGAAAAATATTGAGGCTAAGCTTAGAAAAAAAGGAAAAAGAATTAAAAAATTCAAGCAAAAAAATTTAAAAGAAATGAATACTACCCTAAAGGTCTTGCTTGAACACAAGCAAAAAGAAAGGGAAGAGATGGAGAGAAAATTTTTATCCAATATAAAGGACCTTGTTTTGCCCTATGTGAAGGAGCTTAAGTCAACTCAACTATCCATCCAACAACAGGGACTTTTGGATCTCATTGAAAACAACCTAATAAATATCCTTGCCCCTTTTTCGCAAAAAGTATCAGCAAATTTCTATAACTTCACCCCTTCACAACTAAAGGTGGCTGAGTTTATAAAAATGGGTAAAACCACGAAGGAAATAGCTGAAATCATGAATATTTCAACAAGGGCAGTTGAGTTTCACAGAAACCAGATCAGGGAAAAATTAGGTATAAAACACAAAAAAAATCAATCTAAGGACCTACCTCCAGTCACTGGATTAATAAAATTCAAAGATAAAATAACCCCCCTATTTCTAATTTATCCAATAATTCCCACGTGATATATGCAGAAATTTTGTCATATATACTAGTATTAGCCTGATACTTTTCTAGCATTTCCTTACGTTCCCAAAAAAAAATCAAAAGGTCTAATGTGATCTACAACAATGAAAAAGAATACAAAAAAACAAACAGGAGCCACCTATGATACATTATAAAATCATTTATTGTGAAAACAAAGATAAGAAAGACTGGATAGTCTTTTTGCACGGACTTGGGGGAAGCTCAAGGATATGGTACAAGCAGTGGAATTTTTTTTAAAAAAATACTACAATTTACTTTTAGTTGATTTTTATGGACATGGAAATACAGAAGAAACTCTTGAAACATACAATTTTGAGTCAGTATCAAGCTCAATAATTGAAGTACTGGACCATTTAAATATATCAAAAGCCCATTTTATGGGTATATCTCTTGGGTCCATAGTAGGTATGGCAATTGGCAATTATTATCCAGAAAGGGTAAAGAGCCTTATACTTGGAGGCGCTGCAATGCGCTTTACAATAAAAACCACATTTCTTTTGTATCTTAGTTATGTCTTAAAGGGATTACTTCCCTATATGTGGCTTTATAAAATCTTTGCATGGATAATAATGCCAAAGAAAAACCATAGAAAATCTAGATCTGTGTTTGTTAGAGAAGCAAAAAAAATTAGGTAGAAAGGAATTTCTAAAATGGCATAAATTACTTGCTTCCTATAGAAAAGTTTGTGATGAAATTACAACAAATATATTTGGTAAATTAAAAAAAGATATTCATATCTGGTGACGAGGATCATTTATTTGTAGATGATGTTATTGCATATGCTACTGCTGATCCAATTTCTGATTTTTTTTCTTAATAAAAAAAATGTGGTCATGTGTGTAATGTGGAGAAGCATTGTGAATTCAATGAAGTGGCACTTGCTTATCTACAGGGGTTAGATAAAGAAGAGAGAATAATTCCAATCAACAAAGAGTCTTTCCAATATTCAGTTGCTAATTTTTCGAATTAAACATATGGTAATTACTTAATCTTTACTATCCTACTCGTGCCAATTTTTATTAAATACACCTGGCATCCTATTCTAATATTTTAACTGGTGTTAACTATTAACAAAATCATTAACACCAGTTAATTACTTAATTTCCCACACGTCTTTTCCTACAATAAATTTACTTGAAATTATTGGCCTTTTATTAAATTTAAACTGGCATTCATTTTGCTGAAGGTAATGATGGACTTATGTTGGGGATATAATTATTTAAACAGTCTAAACGAGGAGGAGGTCTGTATGAAGACATTAGTTGTATATTCATCCCAAACAGGAAACACAAAAAAAATTGGCACAAGCTGCCTATCAAGTATTGCCAGAACCCAAAGAGATATACAGTATTGAAAATGCTCCTGCACCAGATGGCTATGATTTAGTAGTAATAGGGTTTTGGTTTAAAAAAAGGAGTCCCAGATCCAGCTTCCCTTGAATACCTTCAAAAAAATAAAAAACAAAAAGGTATTTCTAATGGCAACGCATGGCGCAGCCCCTGATTCAGAACACGCCAAAAGAGGTATGGAAAGGGCAAAGGATTTACTTGAGGGCTGTGATATAATAGGAACTTTTAATTGCCAGGGTGAGGTCTCTCCAAAGATAATGGAAAAGGCTGCATCAAAACCAACTCCCCCTGAATGGTTCAAAGACGCTCCACTGTCTAAAGGTCATCCAGATGACAACGATATCTCAAACCTAATACAAAAAAATAAAAAAAGGCTGTTTCAAGATAATTAAATTAAAACTAGTTCAAGGAGTAATTTTTTTATGGAAAAAAATATCTTTTTCCAATATTGCAATTGTGTCGTGTGGGACCCTGAGTATGGAAATCAGCCCTTCAGGAAGAAGGATTTTTAGACACTGAACACATATTTTTCACTACCCCGGGACTACATCAAGATATCAAGGAATTGGAACGTCAATTAATATCCAGGATAAATAAGGCCAAAGAAGTATGTGATAAAGTGCTGGTAGTTTATGGGGGGAAATTTTGCTATGTAAATCCAGATGAACCAACCAGGACCATGAAGGTCATAATAGACGAACAAGGTCCCAATGTAGTCAGGATACAGGCCAGCCATTGTATAGATATGATTATAAGTGAAGAAGAGAGGGAAAAGGCTGCGTTAGAGCTTGCTGGTGGAGAAAAGGTGTGGTGGATGACCCTGGTTGGGTAAGGTTCAGAAAGCAGGTATTCAAGGGCTGGGATAAAGCTATGGCAAATGAGAATTTCCCAAGACATACAGGTGGTGCCATTGTGGCAGATGGAATTGGTTTTATGGAAAAATATATGAATGAGCATCCAGAGGAATTTTTGGAGTATTGCGACTGGATGGGTATTCCAATGCAAACATATGAAGTAACCTTAGACAGATTTAAAAATTTACTCACAGAACAGGCAAAAATACTCAATGAGATTTAGATTCATAGTGGATGGGTAAAGGTATTAAATACCTTGCCCTTTCCACTATATCACACCTTTAAAAACATGCCACTTAACCTACCTTAAGAGTTCCCGTGCGGTTCTGTCTTTTAAGGCTTCAAGTGTCCCGCCAGCAATTCCGCCAAAAAAAAACATCTCTGAGTAATTTCTGAATAATAAAAGAACGGGAAAATCCATAACCACCGTGTAATTGAAGGGCCTGCTCACACACCCATCTAACAGTCTCATTTGCATAAAACTTGGCAGAAGATACCTCTTTTACAAAGGGATATCCATTTTCAGCGAGATAACATGCATGCCATACCATAAGTCTTGATGCCCTGATTCTGGCATACATCTCTGCTAGCTTAAATTGAACATGCTGATATGCTTTTGTAAACGGAAGTCCTTTTTTTTGGTTCTTTTCTCTTGGTCAAAAAAAGAAATGGTCTCATCCAGGGCCCTTTGTGCAATTCCATTGCAGATAGATGGGTTTTCCATACGCTCAAAATTAAAGAGTTTCATGGCCTCAGCAAAGGCATTAGGCCCATCTTTTATGAGATTTTCCTTGGGAACTTTACAGTTGTCAAAAAAAGACCGAACCCCATGAACCTGCTCTATCTCCAAATGATGGCTCTTCTGATGTTAAAATTCCTGGAAATTCTTTCTCAACCAAAAAAAATGCCTATGCCTTTGTGTCCTTTTTCTTCTGGATGGGTTCGTGCGAACACCACAAAGAGATCTGCAATAGTGGCATTTGTTATAAATACCTTGGTCCCATTTAATACATAGTGGTCCCCATCAAGGGTTGCCGTGGTCTGCATGTAGGATGACCAACTTCCAGGAACATCCCCTTCTGTCATGGCAAAGGCAAGAATTTTCTCACCTGTGGCTACTTTTGGGAGATATTTTTGTTTTATCTCTTCTGATGCCATCTCATATATAACTGCAGCAGCCGCCCCAGTATGTATTAAGGTAGTGATAGCAACGCTGGCATCTGCATAACCAAGTTCTTCCATTAAAATAAGCTCTGAATACATGTCTGCGCCCATACCACTATATTTTTCTGGAATCCTTAGCCCAAACACATCTAGATCCTTTAATTTTCTAAAAAGTCTTACAGTTTCTTTAAGGTCACCTTTTTCATCCCTTTCCAATGCACCTCCTATTAGTTCTTTTTTTTGCAAAATCCCTTATACTTTGCCTGAGGAGTTGGTGTTCTATTGATAAAAAAGGTAGTCTTAAATCTTCTAAATACATGAGTTGACTCCATGTTTAATACCCCAAAGCCTTTGGGAAACAGGTTATAATCTCTGGAAATATCATGCAAAGTACAATGGTTATCACGTCTATTATAAGAAATGGTATGGCAGCCAAAAAAAAGTTCTTTTAAATCCATCCTATCATCCAATGCCTTAACAATATATATGTTAAGACCCATTAGTAGTGTATCATTTTTTTCTGTAAAATTGATTTATTTGAAAAATTAGTAGGTCATGGCTTAACCTTTCTGATATTTGGAAAAAAATATAGATAGAAAGGAAGTTGCCATGACCTGTAGGGATAAAGATACCATAGTAAGGGAGGCATTGGAACTGATTACTGAAGAGGGGCTCGATGGCATGGGTAAGGCCGTGAAGTTACTGATAAACCTTGCCATGGAGGTTGAGAGGGATAAGTACTTGGGTGTGTTGCCGTATGAGAGGAGTGAAAATAGGAGGAGGAGAAGAAATGGGTATAAACCGAAGAGGGTAAAAACTCGTGTAGGTGAGTTGGAGTTTAGCATTCCGCAGGTAAGAGAGGGAAAATTTTATCCAAAGAGTTTGGAAAAGGGGTTGAGATCAGAACGAGCATTAAAATTGGCGTTGGCGGAGATGTATGTTCATGGGGTTTCAACCCGTAAGGTAGCTGCTATTACAGAGGAGTTATGCGGATTAGAGATCAGTAGTTCGCAGGTAAGCAAGGCAGCAAATGAATTGGATGATATCCTGGAGAAGTGGCAGAACCGACCGCTTGGAGCTTATCGTTATTTAGTTCTTGATGCAAGGTATGAGAAAGTTCGAGAAGGTGGTCGGGTACTTGATTGTGCTGTATTAATTGCGGTAGGTGCAAGGGAGAACGGAAAGCGGGAAGTGTTGGGAGTTTCAGTTGCTCTTTCAGAAAGTGAGGTACACTGGCACAATTTCATAAGGAGTTTAATGGAAAGGGGTCTCCATGGAGTTGAGCTGGTCATAAGTGATGCTCACGAAGGTTTAAAGAGTGCATTGAAAGCAGTTTTACCAGGTGTAGCATGCAACGTTGCCAGTTTCATCTTCAACAAAATGCTCAAAGCTACATTCCCAGGCAGAGCATGAAAAAGGAGGTCGCATCGAGTATCAGAGCCATTTTTAATGCGCCGTGTGAAGAAGAAGCCCGAAGACTTCTTTCACAATTCGTAAAACATTACGCCGAAGCCGCTCCTAGGCTCGCAACTTGGGCAGAAGAGAATATTCCGGAAGGTTTCACAGTTTTTAGGTTTCCGGAAGAGCACAGACGAAGGATTCGGACATCCAACATGGTTGAACGGCTTAATAGGGAGATAAACAGAAGAACACGGGTAGTGGGGATTTTCCCGAACTCTGCATCATGCTTAAGGCTAGTGAGTGCGGTATTGATGGAGATTTCTGAGGAATGGGAACAAGGGAGGATATATCTGAGAATGACATAGTAAAAAAAGCTGTTTTTAGGGAACCCCGTTTCCCCTTTGAGGGACGGAAGGGGGGGTATAAACAGAGGCGAAACAGAGGTCACCTCAAAGGCTTGGCCTTGACGGGGCAAAACTCAAAGCTGGTAAAATAACGGCACCAATTTGCGGGTTTTAGATAAGCTGTTTTTAGTGTAACCCCAAAGCCGGGGTTACAATCACCAGCTTTGAGTGCCCAGTCAAGGCTGACCGAAGTGAAGCCTCATATCAGAAAGGTTAAGCACCTTTTTACAGAAAAATTCTTACACTATCTTCATCCATAACCCAATCACTAATCGGAGCAAAAGAAATAGGCAGATAAGGTTAATATTACTCAATTAGTAAAGAGTATTGACATTTTCATCCAATGTTGATTTCATATCCATATGTTAATCAGTTTTTGAGCCCATTTTTTTAATATTTCACATAAAAATAATTTTTAGGAAGTTGCGTTAAGGTCTACAGCAGTATATTATATTGATTTATTTTAGAATTTGTATATATAATATAATACACAATATGTTTTAAGGAGTATTTATGGAAGATTTTTTTTAATAAAAAAAGATATATTATTTAATATATCACTAAACTCCATAAAGATAGGAATAGTTATTTTAGATAAAGAGAGTTGTATAAGATTTATTAATAATACTGCTAGAGAGATTTTAAATATAAAAAATAAGACAAATAAATTATATTTGTCAGATATATCGTATAATGCATGGAGTGAAATAAAAGATATATTTAAAACTAAAAAAGAACAAATTGGGAAAAGAGAAAAGATTAAAGGTAAAACATTATTTGTACAACGTTATCCAATAGAATATAACGGTAAAGTAATAGGTGTTATTAGCCTTTTCCAACATTTTTCTGAAATGGAAAAGTTGGCAAATGAACTTGAAACATATCATTTACTTGTTAAGGAATTAAATACTATTATAGAATCTATCTATGATGGAATTTATGTAACTGATGGATATGGAAAAACACTTAGAGTTAATTCTTCCTGGGCAAAAATAACAGGTCTGAAACCAGAATATGTTTTAGGTAAGACTGTAAAGGAATTAGAAGAAAAAGGATATGTATCTAAATTTGTAACACCAATGGTAATTAAAAATAAAAAGCCAATGTCTATTCAAGCTAAAACTGTTACTGGTAAGGAAGTATTGGTTTCTGGAAATCCTGTATTAGATAAAGATGGAAAGGTAAGTATGGTTGTTACGACAGTTAGAGACCTTTCTGAGATGAGGCAACTTAGTAGAGAGCTAAAGGAAGCCAAAGAGCTGGCAGAACAATATGAACACAAGATTAGAGAATTAAAAAAAACAAATTATAAATCTTCCCTCAAATATAATATGCGAATCAAAATCCATGGAAAGGATTTTGGATATAATTGTTCAATTACAGCATAATAGAGTTCCAGTTTTAATTTATGGAGAAACAGGAGTTGGTAAGGGTGTTATAGCAAAATTAATACATAAAATGACTTTTCCCAAATTAGATGCTCCATATGTGAGTATTAATTGTAGTGCAATCCCTGACAATTTATTGGAAGCTGAGTTATTTGGTTATGAAAAAGGGGCGTTCACAGGAGCAGATTCCAGTGGTAAACCAGGACTGTTTGAACTAGCCCATGGAGGTACTTTGGTATTAGATGAAATAGGAGAGTTGCCTTTATATCTTCAATCAAAGTTGCTTACTGTTCTTGAAGATTATGAAATTAAAAGAATAGGTGGGGTTAAGCGTAAGAAAATTAATGTTAGAATAATTTGCATTACTAATAGAGACTTAAAAGACATGGTTTCAAAGGGAAAATTTCGTCAAGACCTCTTCTTTAGAATAAACGTAGTCCCTATTTATGTACCGCCCTTAAGAAAAAGAAAAGAAGATATTATACCATTAATTTACTATTATTTGAGAGAATTTAATACAAAATATAAAATGAAAAAGTCATTTTCAAAAGGAGTTATTGACTTTTTGTATAATTACCATTGGCCAGGAAATGTTAGAGAGTTAAAAAAACTTAGTTGAGCGACTTATAATTATGAGTCAAAATAATGTTATTGATGAAGGTGAATTACCAAAGGATATCTTTCTAAAGAATAATACTAACTATCCCTTAAACGAATTTCATTCACTAAAAGAAATGGTGAGAAAATATGAAATTAGTGTTATTGAAAAAGCAGTAAGAAAATTTGGAAGTGTAGTTAAGGCGTCCAAGATATTAAAGGTAGCCCCTTCTACCCTTTATCGTAAATTGCAAAAATGAAAATGAGTTATTGCAAAAAAAGCAAAATTTAATAACGTATATTCTGGCTAAATATACTTAAATTTTCTCTACTGTATTTTCAAATTTGCAATCCCTCCATATTTTTTTTCTGTTTTTATGGAGATTTTATCTTTGAAAATTAATAAAAAAATAGATGGTTATGTCATTGATAATAATGGTACAAATTTTGCTAAAAAAATTAGAAACGTTATACAATTCAATATGAATAAAAGGTATGGAGGACTATTTATGGCTTTTAAAGGAATAGACTTTTTCAGATTGGACGATAAACTTTCTAAAGAAGAAAAGTTAATTAAAAAGTCAGTGAGAGAGTTTTTGAACAAGGAAATAGAACCGTTAGTAAAGGAAGCCTTTCATAAGGAAGAATCTCTACCTTTTAAGGACATTGCTCCTAAAATGGGAGACATTGGAATGTTAGGTACTTTTTTTGCCAGAGGAATATGGATGTCCTGGAGGAAATTATGTGGAATTTGGCCTGGTTTGTCAGGAAGTGGAAAGGGTGGATAGCGCTCTGAGGAGTTTTGTTGCAGTTACCTCTGGCCTTGTTATGTATCCCATATGGAAATTTGGGGATGAGGAACAAAAGAAAAAAATATTTGCCTAAACTTGCAAGTGGAGAAATTATTGGATGTTTTGGATTGACTGAACCAAATCATGGTTCTGATCCTGGTTCCATGGAGACAACTGCTAAAAAAAGATGGCAATGAGTGGATATTAAATGGAACCAAAACTTGGATAACAGAAGCAGATATAGCGGACATTGCAGTTGTGTTTGCAAAGGATGTAGATGATGGAAGGATTAAAGGATTTGTCGTTGAGAGAGAAACTAAGGGCTTTACACAATCAGCTATTACACAAAAAGGGTCCATGAGGGCTGGAGGTGTAGGTGAGCTTGGATTTGTAAATTGCAGGATCCCTGAAAAGAATCTTTTACCTAATTCAGGAGGACTTAAATCTCCACTTATGTGTTTAAACCAGGCGAGATATGGAATTTCATGGGGTGCTTTAGGTGCCGCTATGGATTGTTTCGAGACTGCTTTAACTTACACCAAAGAGAGGAAACAGTTTGGAGAGCCTCTAGCTTCATACCAATTAGTACAAGAAAAACTGGTAAAGATGTTCATGGAAATTTCTAAAGGACAATTAGTATCATATAGGGTTGGAAGACTTTTAGACCAAGGAAAAGGAACACCTGAGATGATTTCTTTTGCAAAAAAAGAATAATGTTTGGGTGGCTAGGATGTGTGCTAGAATAGCTAGAGAACTTTTAGGTGCCAATGGTATCTCCCTAGACTACTCTCCAATTAGACATATGGCTAACATCGAAAGCGTGTATACATATGAGGGGACCAATGACATTCACACATTGATTTTAGGACGATATATAACAGGGATTCAAGCTTTTACTAGAAAGAGTTAGTGATCAACTTCTCTATTATCGGAGAAAAAAATGGTAATGAAAAAAAATTAAATTAACACAAGTTATTAAAGCTTTTGGTTAGTTAGTGTTATAAATTTAATTCAAAACTACCTTTAATGAGAAAACAACTTAAGGCAAAGAGAATACCTTGTTGGAAAAAATATAAAAGTATTTCTAAGTTACAATTACTAATTTATATTTATCTTAACCCGAGGTTATCAATTTAATAACCTCGGGTTACCATTTGAGATTCTTTAAATCTAACTAGAATTCTAAAATAGTAGTTATACATATGTAATTGGATCAATCAAATTAAATTTTTTTTGATTCGCTCTATGGCCTTTTCCACATTTTCTCTAAAGTTAAAGGCACTTAACCTAATATACCCTTCACCGCACATTCCAAATCCACTGCCAGGAGTACATACCACCCCGCACTTTTTCAATAACAAGTCAAAAAAATTTCCACGAATTCATATTTACCTTCACCCATACATATGGAGAATTTTCTCCACCCACACAAAAATATCCAATATCTTCCAATGACTTTCTAATTAATTTTGCATTTTCTAAATAATAAGTAATGCGTTCTTTTACCTCATTTCGACCTTTTTCTGAATATATGGCCTCTGCTCCTCTTTGAACAATATAAGAAACTCCATTGAATTTTGTTGATTGTCTCCTTAACCATAAGTTGTATAAACTTACCTCTTTACCATCTTGTATACCCAACACAATCTTTAGGAACTACAGTATATGCACACCTCACTCCTGTAAAACCAGCAGTTTTTGAAAAACTCCTAAATTCTATTGCAACCTTTTTGGCTCCAGAGATCTCATAAATAGAGCGAGGAATATCTGAATCTTGGACAAAGGCCTCATATGCTGCGTCAAATAAAATAATTGATTTATTTTGGAAAGCGTATTCCACCCACTTTTTTTAGCTCATCTTTATTAATAGTTGCTCCAGTTGGGTTATTTGGAAAACACAAGTATATAATGTCAATCTTATTTTCAGGAATATCTGGAATAAAATTGTTTTCAATGGTGCATTCCAAGTACTTAATATCTGTATATCTTCCATCTTTGAGTTCTCCTGCTCTGCCAGCCATTACATTTGTGTCTATGTATACAGGATACACAGGGTCTGGGATACCTACTATGGCGTCTGAAGAAAAAAAGTTCCTGGAAATTACCAGTATCGCATTTGGATCCGTCACTTACAAAAATTTCATCTCTTGATATATCTATACCCCTGTTCTGAAAGTCAAAAAAATGCTATTTTTTTCTCTTAAAAATTCATATCCTTGGGCAGGTCCATATCCCCTAAATGTATCAGCATTACCCATTTCATTTAGTGCTTTTTCCATTGCTTCAATACATGATTGAGGAAGAGGTAGAGTGACATCTCCAATACCCATTTTTATTATATCAATTTCAGGATTTTCTTTCTGAAATTCATTTACTCTCTTTGCAGTCTCAAAAAATAAGTAACTCTGTTGTAACTTAAGAAAGTTTTCATTAATTAATGTCATTATATTTACCTCCTGCAATTAATATATAGTAGTTATATTTGTTCGTTATCTCTTATTTAAGTTCTTGGTGGACATAGAAAACCAACGCCAAACTGTTGCTTAGAATTTTGATAAATATTTAGGTATCTTCCCTGGTGTTCATTTGGCACTAAAATTACATATATAATTTCTTTGAATTCTTCTGCTTCAGATATTATCTGTGTAAGGAGATTCTTGCCTGTTTTAAAAAAAATCCTCTTTAAAAATAGTTTTGTGATGATTTGGAAAGATAGCTAAAGGAAGTATCTGTGATTCCACAAGATCATTAAAAAAAATGTGTTCCATAGGATACTTCAGGAGTTGATCCATTTTGTTCAAAGGCAACTTCAGCTAACACTTTTGCTCTATTTATATCCTCATAAGTCACTTTTACTCCTAAATTTAAATCATTTGATCCCCATCTACCAGGTCCAAAAAGAGCAAAGGAACCCTTCTCAAGACACCTGTTGAGTTTGCCCACAATGTGTCCAACTTTTATCTTTTTTTTGAGGAGATGGTATAGTGGCATATTTTTTTGGGATCAACATAAATGACATATTTTATTCCTTCTATCTTACAATTATTTAATGCCATGTGGGTTGTAAAAATGATATCTTTGTCTGGAATATCATGAGGAATTTCTACATCATGTTCTTCTTGAGTCACAAAAAGAGGTCTACACTGTAAAATATATAATATCCCATTGTCCCAGGCAAATTCTACGTCAACAGGTGTATTATAAGCCTCTTCTAATTTTTTTAAGACCTTCTTCATTAGGGCAATGAATTTTGTTTTTTTTTATGAGATTATCAAAAGTTATACACACAGATACTTTATCTAAAGGAACTTTTTTTAAAAAGTGGGGATGAGATGTGCTCGTTGTCTATTATTGAAATGGCATGATACATTTCTGGATGTTTTGCTTGTTTTATAAATTCCTTTATAGAAACGCTCTTCACACACCTTTCTTTAATATCTAACACATCTATGAATTTTTGAGAATATTTTACTATTTGGTCTGCACTCACTTCTGGACGTAGAGAAGGATGAGAGAGGTAAATCATTCTGGGATAGTCTCCACCAACCCTATCCACTGCTCGGGTTCCAAGTCCTAACACCAACCTAACCATTCCCAGATTTTTATCAATTTTAGGTGACCATGAATAAGAACTATAAGAAAATCCTACACCAGCAGCAAAGGGGAAAAAAATAGTTCCCAACTCTTCTGCCAACCACTTTTTGAACAAGAACACTCATTCGTTCATCAAAATCAAGTAAGTTACGATCTCTTCTATATATTAACGCTGCAGGAGAATAGGCACTCATATGTACCTGTTTCAGACCTAAAATAAATTCTTCTAATCTTGTCTCTATATCTCCTTGATTTGCAAGAAATACAGAATCATATTTTCCTGAAAAGGCATATCCAAAGTTGTCTTCTAATAGACTAGATGAACGAAGAATCAAGGGGTGTTCTCCCACCTTTTTTTAAAAATTCCTTAAATTGATCAACTATGTTATCTGGAAATTTTGCCCTTTTAAAAAGCTCGCTTATCTGCTCATATCCTTTTTGAATCTCCTCTAATGTTTTATATTTTTGTGTATGAAACTCATATAGGTCGTTATAATCTATGAATTCTGAAAAAAATTCCTGAATTGAAATAATAGGATTCTGGGATTTTTATATATTTTTCCAGATCCTTATCTCTATCCCCAAACCTTGGCACAAGTATCCTATAAGCGAGATACATACCTGCTGCCTTACCACCAATTCTACCAGGCCTTCTCTTACTCCTGTATGTATTTTCCAAAATATCATTTACATCTCTGACTGTGATATGATTTTTGGCAATGCTGATAAAAGACAGTTGATTTGAGATAAAATAATTAATCAGGGCAACCCTCATCCCTTCTACCTCACTTGGAGAAAGATACAAGTCCCCCTCTGGAATTTCGCAAAACTTCTTAAGTGCTCTTAGTATCTGTCCATAGGTTGCCCCTTCTTTGTTAACTGTTTTTGCTAATTTTTTTAAACAATACCTTTTTTTCTTGCGAGATTAATATAATCATCCCATCTACTATTCTCAAAATAAATGGAAAAAAAATATAACAACGAGTATCTTTTTTTAATTCTTCCTCCTCTATTCGTTGTCTTAATAGGCTTTTTACTTGATATATTTTACTCTCAATAACAGCTTCATCTATATTGAAATTCTCTTTTAAAGCATCTTTAAAAACTGAAAATACGGTATTTTTTATTTCAGGATATTTAAATATACGGTTAATTAGTTCATACTCTTTGATTAATTGAATAAGTATATTATGGTGCAGATCTAATTTCATCTATACCCAACCCCTAAGTCTACATGCTTCAGCTACCCTTGATACAGCTAAAAGATAAGCAGCCTTTCTCATGTGGATATTCTCTTTTATATGCATCTCATAAACTGCTCTAAATGCCTTGGTCATTTTTTTCACATAATCTTCTTTGGATCTCCTTAAGACTCCAATAATAATTATATGCATTCTGCACCTGTTCAAAATAGGATACAGTAACACCGCCTGCATTTGCCAAAAAGTCAGGAAGAACCAATATACCTCTATCAAATAAAATATTATCAGCTTCAGGAGTTGTTGGACCATTTGCAAGCTCACAACTTATTTTACATTTTATTTTATCTGCATTTTCCTCAGTTATTACATTTTCAAGTGCTGCAGGAAATAATACTGTAACATCTAATTCAAGTAATTCCTCATTGGTTATGGAATCTGCATCTTTAAAACCTACAACTGAACCAGTCTCTCTCTTGTACTCAATTAATGCTTTCACATTAATACCCTTTGGATTATAAATTCCCCCTTTTGAATCTGACACAGCAACTAACTTCATTTTAAGTAAAGTTTCACCTAAAATAGCTGCATTCTGCCCAGCATTTCCAAATCCCTGCACTGCCATTGAGTTACCTTCTAAATTAAGCCCTATTGCTTTTGCTGCCTCCCTTACCACATAGATACCACCACGTGCAGTGGCACTTTTTCTTCCAGGAGAGCCTCCCAAAGGCAAGGGCTTTCCAGTAATAACTCCAGGATGTTTTTCCCCAACCAAGGTTTCATATTCATCCATCATCCACGCCATAATTTGTGGATTAGTGTATACATCAGGTGCTGGGACATCCTGAAATACTCCTAGGTGTTTCCCAGCAGCTCTCATGTAACCTCTAGCCAGACGCTCCTTTTCTGGCTCTGAAAGCTCCTTTGGATTACAAACAACACCACCTTTTCCACCTCCTAGGGGCAGATCTAAGACTGCTGTCTTCCATGTCATCCATGCAGCAAGTGCTCTAACAGTATCTATGGTCTCATCAGGATGCCATCTTATTCCGCCTTTTGCAGGTCCCCTAGCCGTGTTATACTGCACCCTAAATGCCTCAAATACCTTGATACTACCATCATCCATCCTCACTGGAATACGAAAATGAAGCTCCATCATTGGCCATCTCAAAAGTTCATGGTTGATTCATCTAACCCCAAATACTCCGCTGCTTCATCTAATTGCTTTTGTGCTATGTGAAATGGATTTAAACTATTTTCCATAGTTATTCCTCCTAACATATGTTCTGAGTTTAAATATCAAAAATAAAAATTAAATTAGTTTCCATGATTTCTATTTATTGTTAGGCATGAGAATATAATGAAAGGAATATTTTTTTAGATGTCTTTCAATAATTATAACCAGATATTAGTGGCGCAAGTTATCATGTTAACTCCATTAGCTCCCCTAAATTTTTCTGTTCTGCATATTCAACTATTGCTTTCGCAGCAGCCGCATCCTGCACAGCTATACCAACAGTCTTAAAAATGGTAATTTCTTCATCAGATGTCCTTCCAAGACTTTTTTTTACTTACAATTTCTCCAATTTCAGCATATATTGATACTTTTGGTTTGATAATATCTCCTGTTTCTGCCAAACAAGCCTCACGGGAATCAACCACTACTTTAGCCTGTTGCATAAGTTTGCCATCTATCTCCTGCATATTAGGGGTATAAGATCCAACAGCAGTTACATGGGTTCCGGGCCTAACATAACTTCCATCAAATACAGGAGTAGTAGATGTTGTAGCTGTAACGATTATATGTGCTCTACTTACAGCTTTATTGGGGTCGTCAAATATAATTACGTCGGGGGGAGATGGGAGTGATTTTAATTTGAGGGCAAGATTTTCTTTATTTTTTTTCATTCGGATCAAAGATCCATATGCGTTTTATATTCCTAACAGCAAGTACTCCACAAATCTGTGCCCACCCTTGAGTTCCTGCACCAAAAACAACCAAATTCTCTGAATTTGGTAAGGAGAGAAGTTTGGCTGCAAGTCCGCCTGCAGCACCGGTTCTAATAGCTGTTAGGGTATAACCTTCTATAATCGCCCGGGGTATTCCTGTATCTGAATCAATAGCTAGGACAATGCCTGGAACTGTTGGCAAGCCATGCTCTATATTTTCTGGGTACACAGATACCACCTTAATTGCTACAGCCCCAGTATCCATAAGATAGGCTGGCATAAATAATGTTTCTCCTTTTTTTAGTTTTAACTCGATTCCTTAATGGCACTTGAGCTCTCCCTGAAGAAAACTGAGAAAAGGCTTCAGCCATGACATCAATTGCCTTTTCCATAGGAAGCGCCTTTTTAACATCCTCTGAACAAAGAAATCTTACCTTCATAAATTATTCCTTCCAGGTTTTTGTTATTTGAAGGGCCTTGGTTAATACTTCTCCCTTAAAACGGTATTTAAGAGCAGACGTTAGCATATCTTCATTTATTGCAATTTTATTTTTGGCAAGCCATGCAATAGAGGCAAGAGCAAGATCTTGAGAACGAATTTTTCTTGCATCAAAGTCAAGTTCAATTGTAGATCCATTATTGGGCGGAATGTTTAGGCCCTTTTTTTATAATAATGGTGGTATCCGGTGATAGGGTTTTAAAAAGAGATTTTTTTTCTATTTACACCTTCTTCAGCCAGGGCAATTAATACTGTGGGATTTTCAATCCCTGTAAAATCAACTTTCTCTGGACTTAAAATGACTTCTGTGACAGAATGACCACGCATCACTGTGATAGGATAATCATTCTTCTGAGTTGTATAAAGACCAGCTGTGACACCTGCCATACAAAGAAGTTCTCCAGCAGTAACAATTCTTTGACCAGCTGCTCCCATGATAACTATTTCATGTCTTTTATTTTGAGGTGGCGAATACAATGTCTCAAATTCTATAGGTTCTGGTGGACTGGATGTATTATTTGCCACCTCTGTATAATGTTTGGTGTATTCAGGTCTTTTATTTTGTTTTAAAAAGTGCGTCCACTCAGGAAGTTTTTCAATCTTTTTTCTTAATTATCTTAGGAGAGATTTCATTTCGCTTTATATATCTTCCTGTACATATACCCCAAATATCTAAAACAGAAAAACCTTCAAATCTTATTGCCTCCTCAATCTTTTCAACAAGATTCTTTTCATATACGGAAGTTCTATCCACCCAACCAGCTCCAGCAGAGGCAGTTACCTGACATATGTCAATTGGTTTTTCCAATTGATTTAAAAATCCTGAGGATACTTTAGCATCTTGGGGGGTAGTAACAGAATACTGTCCACCTGTCATACCATAGTTAAAATTATTTAAAACCAACAAAGTAAGGTCAATATTTCTCCTACATGTTGCCAATACATGCGCACCTCCAATTCCAAGACCTCCATCTCCCATTGTAACTATAACCTTAAGCTCAGGTCTAGCTAACTTTATACCTGTAGCATAGGTTAGTGCCCTGCCATGAAGTCCATGTACCGCATGGGTATTAAAAAAAGGTATCAAAAAGCCCTGAACAACCAATATCAGAAACAATTACCACCTGGTTTCCTTTAACACCTAATCGTATCAATGCCTTGTCTAAGGCCTGTACCACACGTTCATGAGAACATCCTGGGCAAAATACTGGAGGTCTACTTTTATTTAATAAACTGGTGTCAGTCATCTTGTAATTGCCTCCTCAATCTGGGTAGGTGAAATTAGCATACCATTCATCTGTCCCAGAAAATTTATCTTTTTATCATAAAATATCCTTTTTATTTCTCTAACATATTGTCCAAGATTCATCTCAACAACTACTATCTTTTTGTAGTTTTTTTCCCTTTTCTCTAATTAGCTTTTCAGGCACAGGCCATAATGTTTTTAACACAAGTAATGAAGCCATAATATTGTTTTTTTGCAAGATTTTTTTACAGCTACCTTGGCTGCCCTAGCTGTAACACCATAAGTTATAACAAGGGTATCAGCCCCTTTTATTTCAAAAAAAATCATAAAAAGAAAATTCATCTATGTGAGATTCTATCTTCTTGTAGAGCCTATTTTGAAAATTACTTATCTCTTCAGGATCTGTAGTAATGTATCCGTTTATTCCATGGGTTGAAGATGTAATACGTACAAGTTGCTTGCTCCCAAGAGGAAGAAAGGAAGGGGGAGAATTATCATTTTCCGTCTTGTATGGAAGATAAGGCTCACTATCATCCGCCATCTTTCGATTAACTAATGGAGGAAGTTTTACTTCTTTTAGATTAATTGTATCTCTGGTCATCCCAAGTTCTTTATTGGAGGCGATAAACACTGGACAACGATATTGTTCTGCAAGGTTAAAGGCATGTATAGTTAATACAAAACAATCTTTGACATCTACAGGAGCCAGGACTATTACTGGTAATCCTCCAGAATTTCCCCACCTCAAAAACTGTATGTCACCGTCAGCACCACGAGTTGCAGAACCAGTGGAAGGGCCTAACCTCTGGACATCCACAATTACTATTGGGATCTCGCTTCCAATAGCAAAGGATATCTGTTCACTGTAGAGACTGATTCCTGGACCGGAAGTAGCAGTCATGACTTTCATTCCACTTAAAGAGGCCCCAAGACAAAATCCAATAGAGGCTATTTCATCTTCCCCCTGAATACAAATACCTCCAAGAGGAGGGAGAAGTTTTAACATTTCATGATACAGAGAGGTGGCCGGGGTTATTGGATATCCCGCAAAAAAACCTACAACCCGCGGCCACTGCTGCACGTGCAATTGCCTCATTTCCTTCCATCAAACAAAGACGCATTATAATGATCCCCCTGAGTATCCCATTTTATATTTCAAATCTAATACCTTGAGCGAGTGGAAGGTCATCTGAAAAGTTAATTGTAACAGTCTGGCGTCTCATGTAGGCCTTCCATGCATCTGATCCAGCTTCTCTTCCTCCTCCTGTCTCCTTTTCTCCTCCAAAAGCTCCTCCAATCTCTGCACCAGATGTGCCGATGTTTACATTGGCTATTCCACAGTCAGATCCCCACGCTGATAGGAATGCTTCAGATTCTTTTATGTTTTGTGTAAAAATAGCAGAAGAAAGACCTTGTGGTACATTATTGTGAATTTCAAGTGCTTCTTCTATATGTCCAGAGTATTTTATTAGGTATAGTATTGGAGCAAATGTCTCTTCTCTAACAATTGGCATATCACTTTTCGCAATAACTAGGGTCGGTTTAACATAACAACCAGATTCATATCCAGGCCCATCTAGTACTTCCCCACCATAGATTATTTCACCACCTTGTTCCTTAATTATCTGTAAGGCTTTTTTTATAGTTTTCCACCGCCTTTTTATCAATTAAAGGACCAACATGAACCGATGGATCTAAAGGATTACCAATTTTTAAACTTGCATATGCTTTAATTAAGGCTTCTTTCACTCTGTCAAAAATATTCTCATGGATTATTAGTCTTCTTGTGGTAGTGCACCTCTGACCAGCAGTGCCCACTGCCCCAAAGACTATTGCTGGAATAGCTAGTTTTAAATCAGCACTTTCTGTTAAAATAATGGCATTGTTTCCCCCAAGTTCCAGTATATATCTTCCCATTCGTTTTGATATAACAGTAGCAGCATGTCTTCCCACAGGAATGGATCCAGTTATAGAAATAAGAGGCAACCTTTTGTCTTGTAACATTTTCTCTCCAATAGTCTCTCCACTTCCTATCACCAGATTAAAAATACCTTCAGGTAATCCTTCTTCCTTTATAACTTCAGATAATATGTTTTGAACGGCTATTGCTGTTAGAGGTACAGACGATGCAGGTTTCCACACCATAACATCTCCGCATACAGCAGCAATAAAGGCATTCCAAGACCACACTGCAACAGGAAAATTAAATGCCGTTATAATACCTACTGGTCCTAATGGATGGTATTGTTCATACATACGATGTGCTGGTCTTTCAGAGTGCATGGTAAAGCCATATAATTGTCTAGAAAGACCCACTGCAAAATCAGCAATATCTATCATTTCTTGAACCTCACCCCAGCCTTCCTGGAGGATCTTTCCGTTTTCATAACTAACCAATCTACCGAGAACATCCTTGTATTCCCTTAGCTTAAGACCTATTTTTCTAACTACCTCACCACGTTTTGGAGCTGGAACCTTTCGCCAGTATTTAAAGGCCTCAGTTGCTTTATTCACAACAGTATTATAATCTTCTTCTGAGGCCTTATACACAGACGCAATAGTTTTTCCATCAACTGGAGAAAAACTCTCTATAACACCTTTATCACTGGATTTACCCCAATCTACGCCAGTGCTAGAACCAAAGTTGATTTTTTTTATACCAAGTTTATCAAGGACCTCATTTAAATTCATAATGTTAACCTCCATTTTGCCATTTATTAACGCAATATAAATTTTTGAACTGAGTGATACAATCTTGCTCCTGTCTCGTAGAAAAGCTCCCAGAATTTTTTTTGTTGTAATTGGCTTTGGCTCTGAAACTGGCAAAGGAATCACATCATCTGATTTTTCATGCAAAAAAATAGTCAGCCATGAGCTTACCAAACATGGTTCCAGGACCTATTCCCCTGCCGTTATAGCTCATAACAGTTATAAAATCAGGTCCAAGTTTGTAAAACCTAGCATGTGATTAGTTGTCATTGCTATCACGCCATACCAGGCATACTCAAATTCCACTTTTCCTATTTGGGGGAATACCTTGCGAATCATTCTTTTTGCCCATCTTCTGTGTAACTTATTGGCAAATCCATTAACAGTTCCTACACTTCCCACTACAAGACGCCCATCTTTGTCTAATCTCATTGAGGCCAAAACAGTATTAGTATCCCATGTGCCGTGTCTCTCAGGAATGACTGTTTTTAACACACTTTCAGGCAAAGGTTTTGTGGCATATTGAAAATAATTAAATTTTATGAAGGTCTTTGTTAATTCTGGAAGAACCTTTTCCACATATCCATTGGTGGCGCAAATTATAGCTTGTGAGCGTACTGTACCTTTAGGAGTTTTAATGTACCATTTGCCTGATTCCCTTTTAATGTAAATTGCGGGACTTCTCTCAAAAAGCTGTGCTCCATTCTTAACAGCAGCATGGGCAAGACCATGAAGATATGCTAGAGGCTGCACTGTCCCCGCCCTTAAGTCCCATAGAGCTCCATGATAAGCATTTGAGCCTATTTTTTTCTGCAGCTGAGTGTCTATCTAAGAGCTTTACAGGAGCACCTCTTAGACCCCATTGTTTTTCTCTTTCCCTAAGGTAACGAAATCCTGCTTTTGAATGTGCACACTGGAGTGTACCATTTCTAATGGCTTCACATGACATTTTATACTTTTCTATTAAGTTAAACACCAAATCAGGTGATTCTCCTAATACAGCATTGAGCTGTTCTCCATAATATGTGCCAAGCTCTTTGACTACATCTTCAGGAAGCACCCATAGGCCCGCATTTACCAACCCTACATTTCTCCCAGAACCTCCATATCCTAAATATTTAGATTCTAATAATACAGCTTTTATTCCTGCCTCTGCCAAATGTAGAGCAGCAGATACACCTGTATAACCACCTCCTATAATTGCAATATCACAGGTAATATCTTCCTGAAGTTCATGAAGTGGGGGGGGAGGAGGGGCGGTAACCGCCCACAATCCCTGTTCTTTTATTTTATCCTCCATATTGTCGGCCTCCTAATCACTATCCCGTTGTATAACTAATAAATAAATTTCATCTCAAATCTTATTATTTTTTCCCTTTTATATTTTTCTCATAATATTCTACACATGACATAGTAACAAAGGGTGGTGCCTTACTGTCTCCTTTCTGGTCAAACTCATACATAGGATTGGCTACACCTTCATGTCTTACTTTTCTCATCAGCTTTATAAATTTTTCCCTTGTTGTACCGCCCATTTCAATTACTTTTTCCGCGATTTTAACAGCATCATATCCATAAATAGCAGAAAGTGGAGGAAATCCTCCATATCTTTTTTCCCACTCTTCCTTTATAACCTTTGCAGCAGGCCTGGTAATATCAATGGTTGGAGACAACTGGATATAAACATTATGGACATCACCTGCTAGCTCGTAAAATTTAGGTTCAGTCATTGCATCAGGAACATAGATCAGAACATTCCACAAGCTGTCTTGCCTGTCTTACTATCATTCCTCCTTCGTTATATGTGACAAAAAGTATTAAAACACCAGGATTTTTTTGCCCTGGATTTCATTAAAACAGACTTAAAATCAAGATCCTGACCCGCTGTTATAACACTTTCTGCCACCACCTTAATACCAAGTTTCTTAGCTGCTTCTTTGAAATATTTTACCAATTGTTGACCATAATCCTGATTTTCACTAATTATGGCTGCTGAATGTTTGTTAAAACGATTTTTCACCTGTTCAGCCATATAAGTAGCTATAGATTTTGTAGTATAGGTTAGGCGAATAATATTATCAAAGCCCTGCTCAGTAATGGTGTTTGCGTTGGAATATGTGACAATGTTTGGCACCCTATTTCTGTAAAAAAACTGGAGTAGCAGCAAGGGCACATGAACTAATAGTAGGACCAATTGCTACAAGATAATCTCCAGCAGAAATTCTTTTAGCAATACTTGCTGATTCTTTGGGATCCCCACGATCATCAAAAAAATCCAGTTTTAGTTTATAACCTTTTAGTGGCCCAGCCTGAATCCCACCTTTCTTATTAATTTCATCCACTGCTATTTCTTGTCCCCGCTTGTCTCCAAGACCATAATCGCCGTATTTACCAGTGGCAGCATCATAACCTGCAATCTTCACAATCTTTCTTTTATGATCCACCCCATCCTTTGCAAAACAATGAATAGACATTCCCAAAAGAAACATTAGTACGGTAGCTAAAATTAAAGTTTTCTTTCTCATACTTACCTCCTTATATTTTTGTGTTTATTGTTCACCAAGGTAACACTTACGAACCTCATCTGATTGCAAAAGTTCATGGGATTGTCCTTCAAGAACAATCCTACCAAGCTCCATAACATAGGCCCTTTGTGTAATAGAGAGAGCCTTTTTTTACATTTTGTTCTATTAACAGGACTGCCATTCCATTTTCGTTAAGATGAGAAATAACTTTCATGATTTCATTGACCAAAAAAAGGAGCCAGTCCCATTGATGGCTCATCTAGTAAAAGTACTTTGGGCCTTGCCATAAGCCCCCTTGCTATTGCAAGCATCTGTTGTTCTCCCCCACTTAAAGTGCCTGCTAATTGACTGGCCCTCTCCTTTAATACAGGAAACAGCTCAAAACACATTTCCATGTCTTTTTTTAATTTCCTGTTGGTCTTTACGTAGGTAAGCACCCATCTCCAGATTGACCATAACTGTGGACTTGGCAAACACTCTACGCCCTTCTGGAACATGTACTATCCCTCTGGCAACAATTTTTTCGGGAGCCATGCGAGTTATGGGTTCTCCTTCAAAAAGAATCTCCCTTTTGTGGCTTTATAAGTCCAGATATAGTCTTAAGAAGAGTAGTTTTCCCAGCACCATTTGCTCCAATTACTGCTACGATTTCACCAGCATCAATATAAAGGCTAATTTCATTTAAAACATTAATCTTTCCATATCCAGAACAAACTTTCTTAACTTCTAACATATTGAACCTTCCTCTTCTCCAAGGTAAATTTTTTTGGACGTCCTTGTCTGCCTGAATTTCTGCGGGACTTCCTTCACGAAATTTACTGCCCGCATTAAGCACTACTATCCTTTCTGCAACTGACATTATAAAACGCATATTGTGTTCTATAATAAAGAGGGTATAACCCTTTGATTGTAACTGCAGTATAAATTCTGCCAATGTATCCATCTCTACAGGATTCATTCCAGCACATGGCTCATCTAAAAATATAAGTTCAGGTTCTGAGGCCAGTGCACGACAGATTTCAATTAGACGCTGTTCTCCGTACGGTAAATTTTTTTGCTAGTTCATCCTTGCGATGAGCCAATTTTACCATTTCAAGGATTTCTAATGCCTTATCAACTGCTTCTTTTTCTCTTTTTCTAGTCTTAAAAGGTCTTAAATAGATATCAATTAGAGAATTTTTTTATCCTACAGTGTTGACCAATTAATATATTGTCCAATACAGATATATTTGAAAACACTCTTAAATTTTGAAAAGTTCTGGTGATTCCTTTTTCAGTGATTTTATAGGGTGGCAAACCTGATATTGATTCTCCATTAAATAGGACATCTCCTCCATCTGGTTCATAAATCCCGGTGATCACATTGATAAAAGTGGATTTCCCACTTCCATTTGGACCTATCATGCCCAAAATTTCACCTTTTTTTTATTTCCAGAGATACATTATTTACTGCAAAGACACCGCCAAAATTCTTTTGAAGTCTTTCTGTTTTTAAGAGTGTCATAAAAACTACCTCATACACTGTTTTTTTTAGTCTTTAAAGGCCGAAATTCCAAATAATCCTTGAGGCCTAAACAAAAGTACACCAATCATTATAGCTCCAATTATCATCATTCTATAACTATCCAGAGGTCTAAATAATTCTGTCGCTACAGTCATTAAAAATACACCTAGCAACGATGCCCATAATCTTCCCATTCCCCCAACTATTACCATTATAATCATCAAACAGGAATCTTCTAATTTAAAATTTGAAGGTGTTACTGTAGTTTGGTACACAGCTAAGAGGCTACCAGCAAGTCCTGCATAAATAGATCCAATTGTAAATGACATAATCATATACATAGGCGTATTTACACCCATTGCCTGAGCCGCCAGTTCGTCTTCACGGATCGCGATAAAGGCACGTCCAAAACGGGAATGTACCAAAAGATACAAAGTAACATAGGTAAAAGCCAACAGTGCAAGACCGAAGTAATAATAGTCAGCCTCTGTTCTTAGGGCATATCCTAAAATTCGTGGTATAGGTATCCCAACTATACCCATGGCACCCCCAGTGAAACCTATCCATGCAACTGCTACAAGACGGAATATTTCACCAAATGCTATAGTTATTAAACAAAAATAATCTCCACGAACCTTTCTTGTTGGAATAGCTAGTAACAAAGCAATGAGAAAAGTGACCATGCCTGATATAATAAATGCTGGTACAAATCCAAATCCATGCCTTACCATGAGAATTGCAGTGGTGTAAGCTCCTATTCCGTAAAATGCAGCATGTCCAAGGGAAAGTAGCCCTGTATATCCTAAGATGAGATCGAGCCCCATACAACACACTCCGAACAGGATCATAAAATTTAGGGTGCCTAAGATATAAGGGTTTTTTATAAATAATGGGAGCATAAGTAAGAGAATTACAATTCCTAAAACCACTACAGTTTTTAGCGTTTTTTTTGCCTTCTCCATTCAAGGTTTTCATAGCTTTAGAATTTGTCATATTATTATTTAAGTTCTTTACCACTTATAACCTCCTCAATTAGCTCTTTAAACTTTTTTTGATTTCAATTTCACCCATAATACCAGTAGGCTTTACGAGCAATATAAGTATAAGAAGCATAAATATAATAGGGTCCCGAAAAGAACTAGATATGTAAACTCCTACAAAATTTTCAGCTAGCCCCATTATCATGGAACCAATAAAGGCACCACTGAAGCTCCCAATTCCTCCTATTACTGCTGCAGTAAAAGCTACTATGGTACCACGAAATCCCATTCCAATTGAGATAACGTTATAAGATGAAGAATATAAGATACCTCCAATTACTCCCAGAACACCACCAAGGAAATAAACTATGGAAATGGTTCTATTTATAGGAATGCCCATTAAACTTGAGGCTTCCAAATCTTCTGATGCACAGAGTATGGCCTTTCCTATCTTATGATACTTTAAAAAAAAGGTTAAATATAACCAACACTCCAATGGCAATAGCTAGAGTAATAACATTGGTTAATGATACAGTTATCCCAAAAATTGTAAAAGTACGTGCAGGGAATAAAGAAGGAAAAGATAAAACTTGGTTACCCCAATTTAGTTCTGAGATATTCTGAATTATATATGCAGCACCTAGGGCCGTGATCATTGAGATCATTCGATGTTGCTCTGCTCTAAGACGTCTATAACAGATAATTTCAACTAGAGAGGCCAACGTCCCGCCCACAATTACAGAAACAATTATTGCCGCTACAGGATGCCAATGATGAACAGACAAAAGTGACCAGGCTAGTAATGTACCAAAAATATATACATCTCCATGCGCAAAATTCATCAACCTTAAAATTCCATAAACCATACTATAACCAATGGTTACTAACGTATAGATTGCTCCAACCATTATACCAACTGTAAGAACATTCCAGAACATAGTACGCTCCTTTTTATTAAAAAGGTCATAACCACTTTAGAATCAACATTTTTAAAATTCAATATCACAATTTTCTTATCTAAACCTCATTCAAACTTTTTAGCAATTGTTACGCCATATTAATAACATCTTGAATTTATTTGATTATAATATAAAAGTTTTTCTTATGAGCATGTTTAAAAATTTTGCAGTTTTGCTAAAATTTTAAGAAATTATATAAAAACCCATATAATTTCAAATGATTACTTAAAAAGCATTTATGCAAAAAAAATTTTCAATTTTGCAAAAGATAAGGGGGTAATCTTTATGACAAGTTACTAATGTATTTGATCTCCCCTTTGTTAATCGCCTTTAAAGGAAAAAAAATTATAAGTTGCAAATAAAAACAGAATGTGTTTTTTTTGTTTGTGTCTAAAAATTCTTAATAAGAATTTTGTTTACTAATGTTTTTTTTCAGAGTAAAGTAAAATCCACTAGTGGGTGTTTTTTTGAGGTTTTTTTAATAAAAAAAAGGGGTATCAAATGAGTCAGGATGTTCTTATAGTCGGTGGTGGTGTAATTGGAGTATCTATTGCTTATTACTTAAGCTCAGAAGGATTGAGGGTTTCCCTATTAGATAAAAGAGGTGTCTGTTCCACAGATGCCAGTTCTTACGGTAACGCTGGGCTTATTGTGCCAAGTCACGTGATTCCCCTTGCTGCACCTGGTGTTATTAGTCAGAGTTTGCGTTGGATGCTAATGAAGAAAAATAGTCCCTTTTACATTAAACCTCGTCTTGATTTTGAACTTCTAAAGTGGCTTTGGCAATTTAGATCTGCTTGCAATGATACTCAAATGCACAAGGCTATTTCCATAATTAGATCGTTGAATATAGCCAGTTATTCATTATTAAATGAGCTACAATCAACAGAAAATATTGAATGTAGTTTTGATCAACGTGGATGGCTACATCTTTATACTGATGAAAAAAAGTTTCCATAAAGCAGCCAAGGAGGCTGAATTACTTAATAAAAATGGAATTACTCTCAAGATATTGGGAAAAAATGAGGTTCTGCAATATGAGCCCCACATTTTGCCATCAATAACAGGAGGAATCTATTTTGCTGAGGATGCTCATCTGAATCCTCATCAATTGTTACAGAATTAGCTAAACTGGCACAAAAAAAAGAGGTGTAAATTTTCTAACAAATACTGAAGTAATTACCTTTGAGACCAAGAAAAACAAAGTTGACAAAATCATAACTACTAAAGGCCAATTAAAAGCTGAACAGGTGGTGCTAGCAACAGGTGTATGGACTTCCATGTTAGGTAAGGAATTGGGTCTTAATTTACCTCTTCAACCAGCAAAGGGATATAGTATAACTATTGAATATCCTGAAGTTATTCCCAATATACCATTATACTTAGGGGAAGAAAAGGTAGCTGTTACACCTCTGGGGCATAGAATGCGTTTAGCAGGGGTACTAGAGTTAAGTGGATTAGATGTATCTATAAAATGGAAACGAATAGAAAATATTCTGAGCGCTCTTCAAAATTATATAAAAGTTAAAAACAATTTTCATATTATGGAAGTCTGGAGAGGAATGCGCCCTGTGACTCCAGATGGTTTACCAATAATTGGGCGTAGTAATCTTTTTAAAAATTTATTAATAGCATGTGGCCATGGGATGTTAGGGATTACTCAAGGATTAGTGACTGGAAAACTGTTAAAAGAAATTATCTTAGACAAGCCACCTAGTATAGATGTAACTCCATTAAGTATAGAACGTTTTTTTATAGCGGAAGTTTACCCCGTGAATTAGTATAACCTATTAAATATTAAGGATAAAAATAGCAATTTTTGGCGTTTTTATGGTATCCGGATTGATAAAAAAGCTATAAAGATGGCTATCCTGACCTTTAATACCTCTCACCTCAAGCTTCTCCAGGGAAGCTGAATTATTATTCCTTCTCCATATCTGGGGTCAACGTATCTTCTAAACTAGCCTATTTCATCTTAAAAAGATATGCAAAATTTGTTTTATCATCCATTAAACAATATACCGGAAGTTCACCCCTACAAATTAGTATAACATATTGAATATTAATGAGAAAGTGGCGGTTTTTAGGATTTTTATGTAGTCACTAATAGAGATATTTTTTAGTTGACATATAGTAGATTATTATATATA
>BBBM01000003.1 GCA_001311565.1 Desulfothermus okinawensis JCM 13304 | reverse complement strand
TTTTCTCCATCGCCTCACCTGGCTTGGGTGTACTCCATATTTACTGGATATCTCTGAGATCGTCTTCTCCGCCTTTAGTGCCTCCAGTGCTATCTTTGCCTTAAATGCTCCGTTGTGCCTCTTCCGGATGTTACCCATCTAATCCTTGACTCCTTTCTGTCCTTTCAGGCTAACATCCACCTTATTCCTCTGTCCAGTTTTTGGAGTCCATTATACCTAATCCTGGCGCCGCAGGTTCGAATCCTGCCGGGGGCATAAGAAGGTCTTTATACTCAATCCACGGCCTAAAGCCAATATAATTTTTATTTAACTAATTTCGTCCTTATGTGACTTACATTGTCTCCTCCCTAAGTAATTTTCTATTTTTTTCGTTTTTTTGGTAAACTTGCCATCTTTTAACTTTTACAATCTTAATGATCCTTGTCTGGATTGTAACCTTTTTTTTCAAATCTATCCAAACAAAAATAACAATCATATATTTTGCAATCAAAAATCAACTACTCCATTTGGTATATCTTAAATACACCAAAAGGGTAATTTCATCAGACCTCCTTTATGTTATTATATTTATAGTATAACTAATTTAATTCAAACACAAAGGAGGTATTGTCAGATGAATGAGAATCAAAAAAAATGTATGTGAAGTTCCTGAAGTAAAACCTTCAGGATGGAAGGAGTTGTATCTAAAAGAGGATTGGTGGGCTATTTGGTTATCCATGGGGATTATCTTTGCTGCAATTTTCCTTTATTTTTCTGGAGGAAGTTTGAAGCCACTAGCTGTTACTCCAGCAAAGTGGTCTAGTCTAGATCAACTGTTTCATCACTTTGCACTTAATTATAAACTCTATTTCCTGCAATTTTTCTTTTGGCTTATAGTATTTTCATTAAGCAGTAAAATAATGGGATTCAATCTGTCTGAATTCGTCCCTTCTTTCATCTTTGTGTACGTGATTTCTGTGATAATATTCTCAATTGGGGCATGGGAAAAGGCACACCACTACAACCTTGAACACCGTTAGTGGCCTTGGCAATAGGGATGATCATTGCCAATTTTATCAAATTGCCAAAATGGATGGATACTGGTTTCCGTGTTGAATATTTTATTAAAACAGGAATTGTGTTGCTTGGGGCAACTTTACCTTTTACTCTTATTATCTATGCTGGTCCTGTGGCCATGCTACAGGCTACCATAATCTCTGTATCTACTTGTTTGACAGTATATTTTGCCGCAACGAGATTATTTAAATTAGATCCAAGACTTGCAGCATGTCTTGGGGCTGGAGCCTCTGTTTGTGGCGTTTCTGGAACAATTGCAGTTGCAGGTGCAGTTAGGGCCAAAAAGGAACATCCCTGTATTGCCATTACTCTGGTTATAGTTTGGGCAATAGTAATGATCTTCTTCCTGCCATTCATATCCAAGATTCTTCATTTACATGCAGGAGTGGCCGGAGCATGGATAGGAACTTCAGAATTTGCAGATGCAGCTGGATTTGCCGCTGCACAGGCCTATGGACTTATGGCTGGAATGGAAGAAATTGCTGTACGTGCATTTACTTTAATGAAAGTAATAGGAAGAGATATTTGGATCGGTTTATGGGCCTTTGCATTTGCGGTAATATCAATTACCAAATGGGAAAAAGGAGATAGGTTGGGACAGAAGCCCACTTTAAAAGAGGTATGGTGGAGATTCCCAAAGTTTGTATTGGGCTTTTTTTTGGCTTCCCTAATAATTACCGTTGTGGTTCACTCCTATTCAATGAATGAATATTTGCACACTGTAAAACCAAATTTAATAAATCCAATCAAGGCCATGAGGACATGGACTTTTATCTTTTGTTTTCTAAGCATAGGACTTACAACCAGGTTTAGAGAACTGGCATCAGCAGGAAACAAACCATTCAAGGCATTTACCATGGGAGTTATAGTAAATGTGATCTTGGGATTTATATTCTCAGCCATAATATTTGGAAATTATTGGTCAACTGCATTAGGTGTTTTAAAATAAAAATTCAAATTACAGAAAATGCGGCCCCAATAGGGCCGCAAGAAAATAATAAAAGGGGTATACCATGAACCAATATACTTGCTTGCATTGTAAATATTTTCGCAATGACCCTAAATTTTTAGAAGAGTTTTACCACGGTCTAAATACCTTAAGTTCTGCCTGGGGATGTGTTAGGGGGATGCTGGTGTATGTATAAAACATGGAGTCTATCTATTTCCAAGGGGAAAATGTAGTGATTTCCTCTGTACAAGGGAAAATAAAAATATAGACAACCAAATCAGTGGAACATATAATGTATACTCGATTTCCTAATTAAATCTGACCCAATGAAAACAAAAGACCTTTCTCTAAGAACTAAATTCTTTTTGGCAACTGCCTCTGTCCTTATTGCTTCCACATTGATAATTTGCTTGTTGGTCTCCATCCAATACAAAAATTGGATACTTAAAGAGGCCAATGAAAAAAACAAGGATTTTCATGCAGAGGCAGAAGCCGCCAGAAAATATGTAAAAGAAATTTTAAGGCCAAAAATGTATTCAGTCCTATCAAAGGACCAGTTTATTGTAGAAGCCATGTCCACTTCGTATGTTACTAGAAGGGTTATGGGGAATGTGTCTCAATATTTCAAAGATGTTAAATACAAGAGGGCTGCCCTTAACCCTAGAAATCCCCTGAACAAGGCCAATGCCTTTGAGAGAAAGATGATCAGCTATTACAATAAGACCCATTCGTTAAAAGAATGGAAAGGAATAGTAACAATAAATGGAGCCAGATGGTTTATGGTCACTGAGCCAATCTATATGGAAAAATCTTGCCTTAGATGTCATGGGGATCCCAAGGATGCACCTGCAGAACTAATAAAAAAAATATGGCTCCAGAGGAGGATACTTTAGAAAGGAAGGTAGTGTAGCTGGATTAGACGTCATTGGAGTGAATATCGAAAGTCAGTTGGCAACAATGTATAAAACCACTTTACATATTTTTGCTATTGGAGTTGCCTTTATTGTTCTATTATTTATCCTAGTTTGGTTCTTCTTTCAAAGATTAGTGTATAATCCTTTAACTAATCTAATAAATTATTGTAGACGTATTAAAAATGGAGAACTGCAATTAACAGACACTATAGATAAATACAAACATGACGAATTGGGAGAACTTACAAAGACTTTTGTACATTTAATAGGTCATTTAGGTAAAGTACAAAATCAATTACTGGAGTATTCTGGAAAACTGGAAGTTATGGTAGAGAAGAGGACAAGAGAATTAAATAGACATAAAGTCTTTTTAGAAGCAATACTTTCCAGTGCTCCTATTGGATTTATAGTCTTAACAGAAAATGGTAATATAAGATTTTGGAACAGAAAGTCAGAGGAAATAATTGGAATAACTACAATGACGTTAAAGATAAAAACATTAATGAATTAAATTTGCCAATACCATTTAAAAAAATTAATGAATAAAAATACATTAACTGATACTCAAATTGAGTATGAGTTCATTGATAAAAATCAAAATAGAAAATACATTTTAGTAAACAGCTCTGTTATAATAGATAATACATATAAATCCACTGATTTTATTATTAATTTTGTTGATATTACAGAAATAAAAAAATTTACAAGAAGAGCTTAATAAATATACACAAGAATTAGAAGATTTAGTAGAACAAAAAAATAACTCAATTGCGTCAATCAGAAAGACGCTATAAAGAAATATTCAACCACGCTAATGATGCCATAATCTTTTTAGATGCCCATACCCTTCAAATTATTGATTCAAATCCCAAATGGACAGAACTAACAGGATATTCAAAAGAAGAAATTCTATCATCTTCTTTATTGAACCTGTTAGATCCCAAAGACCGAAAAAAAAGCCAAGAGATGCCTGATTAGTCCTAATCCTAATCCCTGTGCCTTTGATATTATCAACAAAAAAAGGAGGACGCACTTCTGTTGAGTTGATTTCAAGTTCTTTCTTTATGGATAACCATAGATATACCATGTCTATTTTAAGAGACATAACCACCCGCCGTAGATTGGAAAAAGAATTACTTTCCATGAATGCTCAACTAAAAAAAAAGGAACAAGGAATTAAGAAATCTTACCATAAAACTCTCAAAGGTTGAAGAAGAATCTAGGAGGAAATTTGCTGACATATTACACAACCAACTTGGGCAAGATTTAGCAGCCATTAAAATTAATATCGGGATGCTTAAAAAAAAATATAGAACAAAAAAAATAAAGGTCTTGCTGATGAATTAGATAAAGTTGATAATTTGTTAAGCACAGTAATTGGGATAACAAGAGATCTTACATCTGAAATGTATCCTATAATATTAGACAATTTGGGTTTTACTGCTGCACTCAATTGGTATTTAGACATATTTGCTGAAAAATTCCCCATTAAGACCTCTTTAAAGGTTTTAGAACCCATAGGAAGGTATCCCCAGGAAGTGGAAACATTATTATTCCGTTTAGTACAAGAAGGGCTTTTAAACTGTGCAAAACACTCAAAGGCGACTCACGTAGCAGTCCATATTGAGATGAGAGAAGAAAAAGAACTTGTAATAAAGATATGTGATAATGGTGTAGGCTTTCCGGAAGATATACAAAGAAATATGAGTCCTAAAAATGGAATGGGTCTCCATATGATTAGGGAAAGGGTCACATACCTGGGAGGAGAGTTCACCATATCCAGTAAGAAATCAACAGGAAGCACTCTTACCTATAAGATACCAGTTGATAACCTTTTGCAAGAAAAATATCTAAGTTAAGGAGTTAAGAGTTGTGAAGGCTAAAATTTTGTTAGCAGATGATCATAATTTAGTAAGGGAAGGATTTAAAGCAATAATATCTCAAAATAAAGACTATATAGTTATAGGAGAAGCACAAACAGGACAAGAGGCCATTGAAAAAAAACACTTAATTTAGAACCCGATATAGTTATAATGGATATATTAATGCCCAACATAAATGGAATAGTTGCCACCGAAGAAATAAAAAAAAAGTAGAAGTAAAAGCAAAATTATTATTTTATCCATGTATAAAGAAAAGGAATATGTATTAAATGCCTTTGTGGCAGGCGCTGTAGGCTATTTATTAAAAGATGCAGCAGTGGAAGAACTCCTTGAAAGTATAGATTTTGTTTTACATGGACATATCTATATAAGCCCACCCGTAGCAAAATATGTAGTAGAAGAATACAAGGGTCTTTTCCAAGAGAAATCAAAACTGGATATTTATTCCACACTTACTCCAAGAGAAAAACAGCTTCTACAAATGATAGCTGAGGGAAAAACAACAAAAGAAATTGCCGAAATTTTGAGTATAAGTCCCCAAACAGTAAAAACACATAGAAATGCATTAATGAGAAAATTGGATATTCATGATATAGCTGGACTTACCAGATATGCCCTACAAAAAGGACTCATAGAATAACTATGATTAAAGTTCAAAAGTTGAAAAGCTAAAATCCTTAAGAGAAATATAAAAAAACCTTACCTGCAAAGTTTGATTTCTCCCAGCAAATATATGATATGGCCTCGTAAGCTTGGAGGGTTCCTATAATTGAAACAATTGGCGCAGTGCATCCAAGTAAATGTTCTGCAGAGTCTCTGTCCTTAGACATAAAAAAAATCAACAGGTGTTTTAAAACCAGAAAGAACTGTGGAAACAAACCCCTCAAACCCTGCCACTGCGCCAGTAATTATGGGAATTGAGTTTTTTAAACACTCAGCCACTATTTCTTTTTTTAAATAAAGTTCCTCCCACTGCATCAATTACAATGTCAGTTCCCCTGCCCAATTCCACAACTTCCTCTTTTATTAAATTTCTTGAAATGGCAAAGGGTCTGCAATGAGGGGCTATCTCTAAAATCCTTTTTTTTGGCCACTTCTGCCTTGTTCTTACCCAATGTATTAACAGAGCAAAGCAACTGTCTATTCAAATTAGTTTCTTCAAACCTATCACCGTCTGCAAAAATGAGGTGCCCCACGCCAATCCTTGCCAGAATTTCAAGGACATAACCTCCAAGTCCTCCACATCCAACAACAAGGACCCTGGAATATAACAATCTCTCTTGATCTTTTTTTGGTTATAGCAGAAAAATTTCTTATAAGGTGAGATAGATCCATGTTTTATCCTCCCCCAACAGCAGGGAACAGAGCCAATCTATCTCCCTCTTTGAGCTCACTATCCAAGGAGGCATGCTTTCCATTTATAAAGATCACCTTGACCTCCTTTTTATCAATACCCAATTTTTCAAGTACATGATAGACCTTAAATCCCTTCTCAATTTCAATTTCCTCATTGTCAGGGGTGTATTTTTTTTAGGGTGGCAAAACACAGGACTTCTATTCTCATAATAATTTTCATCTTTAACTCATTAAAAAGGGGTGGACAAGTTGTCCACCCCTCAATTTTCTTAAAGCACCTTGGCAGCCTGGAGTTCTTCTACTGTAAAATCCCAAACAGTATCGTGAGGAGGTAGTTTTTCCTTTATAAAAAAATTCTGGTAACTGGTCATGGGCCTTAGTAAACCCTGCATCAACATTAAAAGAATATTCATCTCTTAAAACACTCACACCTAAATTAATTATATCATCTACAGTCACTTTTTTTGCCCATCTTTGCAGATAAGAGATTTGCCATGGTCTCCATTGCATCCTCTGTATCCAGAACTGCAAATGCAACAAAGAGACAAAAACCAGTTGAATCTATCGCTGCAGTTGCAATCTGTAAATTTTTAGAGACCTCAACATTTCCCTCTTTTTTTCAAGGGATTTATATCCCCTCCAACTTTCAGGACATTTTGACACACAGCATATCCAGCTGTATGGTCAGCCCCCATTGGGGTAGTGGCGTATGTAACCCCAACCCCTTTTACAGACCTTGGATCATATGCAGGCAGGGATTGGCCTTTTACAACAGGTACCCTATCAACTCCCAGGGCCTTTCCTGTAAAGGACGCACCATTGGCAATTATTTTTCCCAGATAATCATCTTTATTATAGACCCTTTTTAAAAGTTCAATTGCAGCCTTTCCATCTCCCATGGATTATACCAGCATCCATTGCAACAGCAATGGTATTTCCCATCTCTATAGTATCAAGCCCAAGGTCATCACAGAGTCGATCAAGGTGTGCCAGGTCATCTAAATTTGATATTGTGGTGTTGGGACCAAGTGCCCACACTGTCTCATATTCAAAACCTGACGTGATATATTCCCCATTTTCATCAACATATGCCTGGGAACACTGGATAATGCATCCTGGATGACATCCTTCTTTAACAACCCCTCCCCTTTTTTCTATTATCTCTGCCATTTTCTCACCACTTACATCAGCTGCCTTATCAAAACGCCCATACCTGAAATTTTTAGTGGGGAGTGCACCAGCCTCGTTGATTATATTTATCAAAATAGCAGTTCCAAAAGATGGGAGTCCCTGTGATGTAACTGGATGTCCCTTTAAGATTTCCACCCACCTTCTGGCAGCAGCTTTAAATGCATCTTTATCTGCAATGGATACTCCTTTTCCGCCCTTATCGTCCACAACAATTGCCTTAATACCTTTAGACCCCATAACAGCACCAAGTCCTCCCCTACCAGCAGCCCTTGCTGGTCGACCCCTTGGGTCAGTAAATTGAATAGAGGCACCAAGGCGTAAATCTTCACCTGCAGGACCAATCACCATAATGGCCACTTTATCCCCATATCTCTCAAAAAGCCTCTTTGCAGTATCATAGGTGCCTTTTCCTGAAAGCTCCGGGAATTCCTCAATGGCAACGCCTTCACTGTTAATAAAAACCACCCTTGGAACCCGACTATCTTCTGGCTTATCTTCTAAAACAATCCCTTTTATCCCAAGGTTTGCCAATTTCTGGGACATGGATCCGCCAGAATTAGACTCTTTTATTCCACCTGTTAAAGGAGATTTCCCTCCAACGGATATCCTTCCGGAATTGGCAACTGGAGTTCCAGTTAGTATTCCTGGCGCTATTACCAGCTTATTGTCCCTTCCCAGAGGATGAGCTTGGCAGGTACTTCTTTTCTAATAATCCTTGATGTAAGGGCCCTCCCCCAAGAAATTTTAGATCATCCCCCACCCCCTCAAATTTATATTCACCTGTCCTTGTATTAATCCTGAGCAATTTTTCCATAACTCACCCCCTCTTTTTTTTATTTTTAAATATTAATTACTTTAGTTACACCCTTAGACAAAATTATGTCAATTAATTAATTTCAGTAGCCCTTCATAACACTTTCCACCACATGAAAAAAAGGCCTCAATCCTTGTTAAGACACCAGCAACGCCTGTGTGTTCATCAAATTCAAGTATGAGATATGGTTTATCCTTTAAAATAAACTTATAGAAATGTTCTATAAAAGAATCTGGTCCACAACTAAAATTCGTAATATGGACCCCAAAGAGATTTGGATGTTTTTTTTACATACTTGGCTACCCTTAAAACCCTTGATCCAAAGCCCCAGTACATCCTTGGAAAATCTGATAAATCTATTTGGGAGACATCAATAAAATCCATTGGTAGTGCTAAAATTCCCCTTTTTGATAACCTTGAGCCAAGGTGAAGATTTAGTCTAACATCATATAAATTATACGGTCTGCCACTTATTATCCAGATTGGCTTGTCTCCATTTTTAGAAAGTACATCTTTTCCTATATCAATTAATCCCTTTTTATAGGAATTGTACTTAGAAAAAGCTAAATCCACTGCCCTTTTTATTTCTTTTATGGTAACATTAAACTTATTCCCCATGGCCTCATATAAATCTTTTGTCAGATGTTCTGGACCATCCCTTAGATACACATGTGGTTGTAAAATTCTTTTATCATCAATTGAAATCGCTCTTTTTACAATATATGCTGATGCTGCCACCATTGGACAAAACATGGACTTTTCATTATCAGAATATGCTGGCATATCTATTACATTTGGAAGGAAATAAAAATCACATCTATCAATCAAATATTTTACATGTCCGTGAAACACCTTAATGGGAAAACACATATCAGTTACAACAGATTCCACCCCAAGAGTAGCTATCTTATTTTGGGTTTTGGGGGTAAGATACACATTGAATCCAAGTTCTCTAAAGAATATTGACCAGAAAAAGCCCCACTCTAAAAATTGAATAGCAAAAGGGATCCCTATAACAGGAGAGCTGTTTATGGTATTGAGTTTACCAGGCTCAACGTCCCATTGTTTAAGGATATCTAAAAATATCTCTTCCCTTTTTAAAAAATAATCATCACAGGGTTCTCCCAGATAATTTGTCACCTCATATCTACCACACTCCCCACCCCATATACTCTTTTTACCATGGAAATTATATACTTTTAGTTTACATTCATTGGTGCAAGTAATATCCGCCCTGCATATTATCTCTTTATAACCCACTTCACTTATTGCCAGCTCCTTTATATTCCTATCCTTTTGTTTGTTCCCAGATTTTTCCATTTGTTCTTTTATGAGCAGGGCAGCCCCATAAGCACCCATCACTTCCCTGTGCGGAGGAACTATAATCTCTTTACCAAGGACTTTTTCAAAAGCAGCCACAATTGCCTTATTTAAGGATGGGCCACCTAAAAACATTATTTTATTCCCTATAAACCTCTTGCCCACCACCCTATTTAAATAATTGTGAACAATTGCATAACAAAGTCCAGCTATTAAATCCTGGATCCTGGCTCCTTGCTGCAAATATCCCATTAAATCAGATTCCATAAATACTGTGCATCTCTCAGTTAAGTTAATGGGATTTTTCGAGCTAAGTGCTATTTCCTGAAACTCACCCACAATATTTATCCCCAGTTTATTTGCCAGCTCGTGTAAAAAAACTTCCTGTGCCTGCTGCACAGATCTTGTTCATGTCAAAATCCACTGGATGGGTATCTTTTATCCTAATGTATTTGGAATCCTGACCACCTATCTCAAATATAGTGTCAACTTCCTTGTTTATATGCACCGCACCTCTGCTATGGGCAGTTATCTCGTCTATGATAAGGTCTGCATCTAGAAAATCCCCAACCACATTCCTGCCAGAACCCGTTGTGGAGATCCCTAGGACATTAACATCTTCCCCAAGCTTTTTTTATAAGGTCTAAAAGGAGATACTGGGTAACCTCTATTGGCTTTCCCCTGGTGGTCACATAACACTTGGAAATAATGTTTCCTTTTAAGTCAATAAATGCATATTTTGTGCTGGTAGAACCTATATCTACACCAAGATAGCCTTTAACTATCCCAGATCTATGTGGAGGAGTTATGTCCTTACTTTCATTAAAACAGGAAAGCTCAAGGGAGAGGGGATAGGTCCTTGGAAAGTCAACAGATTTTCCCTTTGTTGCCCTTTTTAACTTCTCTATTTTAATTGCTGAAGGTTTTAATTCCTTTCTAGAAAGAATTGCTGCCCCAATTGCACCAATGGATGCAAAAAAAATCAGGGACAATAAGGTCTGGAAAGTATTTTTTTAAGTGCAATATATTGAAGCCTATTTGCAGCCATTCCGCCAATAAATATAACTGGTGGTTCCACTTCCACATTGCCAACTATTGTGCTCACAAAGTTTTTGGCATTTCCATGGTGGAGACCCGCAATTATGTTTTCTATGGGCTCCCCTTTATTTTGCAGGTGGATCATGTCAGACTTTGTAAATACTGTGCACCTACATGCCACAGGTGCTGGAGATGTGCTTTTAAGACCCAGGTCTATAAAGTCCTTAAGGGTTGTGTCTAATTTATCCTGGGTGAGCTTAAAATCTGCTCCATACATGGCTATTGACAGCCTTTCTGCCTGTTGATCTATAAATGAACCTGTACCAGATGCACATGGACCATTTATTGAAAAATTGGTCAAAAAAAAATCTATCTCCTTCATAGGACAGGTTAAATAACATTGCATCCTGTCCTCCAATATTTATAATGGATTTAACCCCAGGAACTATGTTAATTGCACCTTCTACAATACATATTGTCTCCACTTCATATGGTGCATCTAAAACCTCTGCTATCAATTTTCCATTTGAACCTGTAAATAATATTCCATAAATTTCTTCCATGGGATATTTTGAAAAAAATATTCTCTAAAACTGTATAAGTTTTATCATATATTATTCCAAAGTGCCTTGTATATGGTGCTTCATATACAACTTCTCCATTCTCATTAATTATAGCAGCATTAATACTAACAGAGCCTACATCAACTCCCAGATAATACACTATAAATCACCTCTCTTTGTTTTATTGTAGTAATTGATTAGTCCATTTGTAGATGAATCATAAAAGCCACATAACTGATCCTTATCTAATTTATCTATTATGTCCTTAGCAAGTTTTTTTTCCAAGCTCTACCCCCCACTGATCAAAGGAATTTATATTCCATATGCATCCGGAAACATAGACACGATGCTCATATAGCGCTATAAGGCTCCCAGGCTATAGGGAGTTAGCTCATCTATTAAAATTGAATTGGATGGCCTATTTCCAGGAAATAGTTTATGCGGCAGGATGTTGTTTATCTCATCTCTATCCTTTGAACTGGTTTTGAGTTCCTCAAGTACCTGTTTTTCATCTCTCCCCTCCATAAGTGCCCGGGTTTGTGCAAAAAAAATTGGCCATAAATATCTTATGTTGGTCTTCTGTGTTATATGGATTTTTTACAAATCCAATAAAATCACATGGTACTATTTGTGTGCCCTGATGAAGAAGTTGATAAAAGGAATGCTGGCCATCTGTTCCTACCCGCCCCCAAATCACCGGTGATGTATCAAAATCCACTTCTCTTCCATCCATTGTAATTCGCTTCCCATTTGATTCCATAATTAGTTGCTGAAGGTGATTTGGAAATTCCTCAAGACACTGGGAATAGGGTAGGATGGCAATGGATCTCACCCCAAAAAAAATTTACATACCATACATCTAAAAGGCCCATAATAACCGGTATATTCTCTTTAAATTCAGTTTCTTTAAAGTGTTTGTCCACCATGTGGGCACCCTTTAAGAGCTGGGCAAAATTCTCAAATCCAATAGAAATAGCAATAGATGTCCCAATTGCAGACCACAGAGAGTATCTTCCACCAACAAAATCCCAGAATTCAAACATGTTTTTGGGATCTATACCAAATTGAATTACCCCTTCCCTGTTAGTTGAAACAGCCACAAAATGTCTTTCAACGCACCTATCATCTTTTAAATTTTCAACCACCCACTGTCTGGCTTTTTTTTGCATTTTCCATTGTCTCCTGGGTTGTAAATGACTTTGAAGAAATAATAAACAGGGTTGTTTCAGGAGATAAATCCTCAATGGTCTTATTTAAATGTGCTGGATCCACATTTGATACAAAATGCACTTTAAGGTCCTTTGAAGACAAAAAAATCCAGTGCCCTGACAACCATCTTTGGCCCAAGGTCTGATCCCCCTATCCCCAGATTTACAACATCTGTAATCCTTTTACCTGTAAATCCCCTCCATTTTCCAGACCTTATGTCCTCAACAAATCCCTTTACCCTCCTTAAGACTGAATGTATTTCTTTTGACCAGTCCTTACCATCCACAATTACTTCTTTGTTTTCAGGAGATCTAAGTGCCCAGTGCATAACACGTCTATTTTCAGTTACATTTATAATATCTCCTGAGAACATACCCTGAATTTTTTTCCTTTAAAGAGGCCTCTTCTGCCAGTTTAAAAAGTAGCGCCATGGTCTTTGATGTTATCCTGTTTTTTGAATAATCAAACATTATTGGACCTAATTTTATACTAAATCTGTAAAACCTGTCTCTGTCATCTAAAAACATATCCCTCATATGTATATCTCTTATCTCGGTGTAGTGTTTACACAAATCCTTATATGCTAAACTTTTTGAAAAAAAAATATCCCATGGTATTGCTCCTTGTTTATAATTTTATTAAATTTGTCCCAACACCTTGAAAAACATAAACAATTCTGATTAAATATAGGTTAAAACAACCATAAAGGTCAATTACTAATTAAGAAGAGGTGGGTATGAAAATAGATCTACCATTTGGAGAAAAAAAAGTTGTCCCTAAAAGTCCCTGATAACTGGGAGATAGTAATACCTGATACACAAAAAAATAGGGGCTCAAACAGGGGATGAAGTATCGGTTATAAAAAGGTCAATGGCAAATCCCTTTGAACAAATACCAATTGGACAAAAGGATTTAAAGGACAAAAAGGTGCTGATTGTAGTTGATGACAACACTAGGCCAACACCAGTATATAAATTTTTTCATCTTGTAATAGATGAGCTAAAAAAAAGCAGGTGCCAAGGAAAAAAAACATAACCCTTATCCCTGGGCTTGGGATACACACAAAGATGAGCCAAATGGAGATGGAAGAAAAAAATAGGCACAGAGAATCTAAAATATATAAGATGGAAAAACCATGATGCATATGACAAAGACCAAAATATATCCATTGGAAGGACATCTTTGGGATTAGATATTGAGTTAAATAGAGAGCTTTTACTTAGTGATTTCATAGTCCTAATAGGAATGATTGAACCCCATCTGTGGGCAGGATATGGCGGAGGCATGAAGCTCATCTTCCCTGGCCTTGGGTCTGCTAAATCCATTTCAGAACACCACATGCTCATTGCCAGGCCACCTTATGAGGTAAACAGGGTTGGATATGAACCTCACAGAAATTCCTTTAGACTTCAATTGGAAGAGGTATACAACCTGTTAAAAAAAGATATCTTTATGGTAAATGTCCTGCTTGACGGGGAAAATAGGATAATTGACTGTGTAAGCGGCCATCCAATATCTGCCATAGAGAGGGGATTTGCATCTGCAAAAAAAATATCTGGGTTGAATGTACCAAAAAAAGGCAGATGGAATAATAGTTAGCTCTCATCCCATGGATATAAATTTAAAACAGGGGATGAAAGGGGTTGCGAACACCCTTCCAGCTGTTAAGAAAAACGGAATAATAATGGGATTTTTAGCGGCAAAAAAAAGGAATAGATGACATAACCCTCCCCAACAGATCCCTTCCTTTACCATTCCTAAGACTCCTGTTAAAGGTCTTGGGAAAAAAGAGGATATGGAAATTTGTGGAATTAATTAGCGCAAATAAAAATCCCGAAGAGAAATTTTTGACCTATTATACTGTGAATTTAGTGGCTGACTATAGATTGTATGTACATGCCCCAACAATATCCAGGATGAGACAAAAAAAATTGGGGATTTTTGAAAACTTTTATGCTCCACAACAGGTAATAGAGAAAGGATCTAAAAAGCTTGGGAAAAGACCCCTTGTATATGTATTTAAAGAAGCTGGATCTACTTTCCCCTTGATTTAAAGAAAATAAAAAAAGCCGGGACAAACCCGGCCTTTTTATTCAGCTTGTATCTCTATCTTCTTTGGCTGAAGTTTTTCTGCCTTTGGCAGGGTAAGTGTTAATACCCCATTTTTCAAGTTGGCAGAAATCTTTTCCCTATCAACAGCATCTGATAATGTAAATTGTCTTACGTATTTTACATTACCAAACTCACTCCTGAGCAAATCCTTTCCTTCAAAGGTAGGAAAGTCAGTCTTTGCCTCAATGGTCAATACATCTTTATCTACTGATATATTTAGATTTTCCTTTGGTACTCCTGGCATATCCATTACAATGTAATAGGAATTGTCTTTATGTATTATATCTGTAAAAGGCTGTACCTTTGGATATTCTTCTTTTTTTACTACTTCAGTTGCCATAATATCACCTCCTTTTTTCTATTTAAGATTCAATCTGTATCTTTTTTTGGTTTTATCTCTTCTACCTTTGGAAGAACTACTTCCAAGACTCCATTTTTCATCTTAGCTTTAATATTATCCCTTTGAACATCAACATTTAAATTTATAATTCTTTGAAAATAACCTGTTGGCCTTTCCTGACGAATGTATTCAGCTTCATCTGATTTCCTTTCACCTTTTAATATCAAACTCTTATCAGAGATTGTTAGATCTAAATCTTTTACATCTACTCCAGGAAGCTCCATTGCTACATAAATATTATTCTCATCTTCTGCAATATTGATTGGAGGATAGGCAAGTCTCCTTTGACTTATCTCTAATGGAGCCCACAGTTCATCAAAAAACTTCTCTATTGTACTTGGTATATCATATAATGTATTAAAATCTAGTACCATATCAAATCACCTCCTGTTTTATGTTTTTATTTTCTATTTTCTTAATCATTTCTAACATAGAAATTAATATCAAAACAGGAGGTGTCAAGTGGGGATATTAAATTTTAGTCCTGGTTACTACCAATAAAATCTTCCAATTTTATTGCTTCTTCAATAAGCATAATGGGGATTTCTTCTTTTATTGGGTAAACCAGCTTACATTGGTAGCATATGAGCCCATCTTCGTTTTCTGTAAGCTCCAGATCCCCCTTGCACTTTGGACATGCCAGAATATCCAGTAATTCTTTGTTTAACGCCATTTTAAACCTCCTCAAAAAAAATGGTGAACTTTTTTTTGCTTATTCCATTAACTCCAAAGTCTCAAGCTTTGATGTGTCTGTGTATGTGATCTGTGTCTGTGGTCTGTAACTCCCATATACACTCACACTTTCACATACACCCTTCGCCCTTCTACCTTCCACTACCCACTATCCACTATTCACTATATTAATTTCCTCATTTGACTAAATCTAAATAACCAACTAAAAAAGATCAAACGGTTTTTTTTCTTATAAAACAGGAGCTAAGACTAATGGAATACATTGACTTACATGTGCACACAACTGCATCAGACGGGACCTATTCACCAACAGAGGTCGTTAAACTTGCCAGAGAAATTGGTCTTAAGGCAATAGCAATAACTGACCACGACACCACAAAGGGTCTAAAAGAAGCCTATTTTGCTGGAAAAGAAAAAGGTGTGGAAGTGATTCCAGGGTGCGAGCTAAGTGTTGAATATCCAATGGGACAGATGCATATAGTTGGCCTGTGGCTGCCCCTTGAACCCAAACACGTAGCTTATGAACTTGAGTATTTAAGAAAAAAAAAGACATGATAGAAACAAGCAGATAATTGAGAAATTAATAGATGCTGGAGTAGATATTTCATATGAGGATGTGCTTGGCATAGTAGAGACAGGATCAACTGTTGGTAGGCCCCACATAGCAAGGGTCCTTGTGGCAAAAAAAGGCAGCTAAAGACATAAAAGAAGCATTTGACAAATACATTGGACCATCTGGAATTGCATATGTCCCAAAGACCAAATTTTCTCCTAAAAAGGCAATCTCTATTTTAAAAAAAAGAAGGCGCAACAGTAATTTTGGCCCATCCCTTTTCCCTCAACCTATCAGATGAAAAATTAAGACAAGAGCTAATCAGACTCAAGGAAATGGGGTTAGATGGCATGGAGGTGTATTATTCTGAACACACAAAAGAACAGACTGAAACCTATCTCAAGTTTTGTATGGAACTTGATCTGCTGGTTAGTGGGGGATCAGATTTCCATGGAACAGTAAAAAAAACATATACAGCTTGGTTGGGGTAGGGGTAATTTAAAGATACCCTACAAGCTTGTTGAAGAGATGAAGAGATACAGGAGAAAAAGGGGGCTTTAGTTGAAAATTCCAGAACTCCTCTGCCCTGCTGGCAACATGGATAGACTGGAAACTGCCCTGACTTATGGAGCAGATGCACTATATCTTGGTGGTGAAAAATTTAACTTAAGGGCAAAGGGGGCAAACTTTACAAACAAAGAGCTAACAAATTCAGTAAAACTCATTAAAAGATACAAGAAAAAGGCTTATCTCTGTTTAAATGCATATTTATATGACCACCAAATAAGTCAGTTTAAAACATACCTCAAGGAAATTGAACACATACCCTTTGATGGGGTAATATGTGCAGACCCAGGTGTCATAGAAATAGTAAAACAGGAGTGTCCCCATCTACCCATCCACCTATCTACCCAGGCAAACACATCAAATAGCCAAAGTGTTTCATTCTGGAAAAAACAGGGAATTAAGCGAATAAACCTTGCCAGAGAGACAACTTTAAAACACATAAAAAGTATTCGAGATGCACATAAGGATATAGAGCTTGAGGTCTTTGTCCACGGTGCCATGTGCATGGCAATCTCTGGTAGGTGCAGTTTAAGCGCTTACTTAAATAACAGATCTGCAAATCAAGGGCTCTGTACCCACCCGTGTAGATTTTTATATAAAATTAGAGGTATTGCAGTGGAGGAAAAGGAAAGGCCAGGCAGGATCTTATGGGAATATTTTGAGGATCATGAATTTAGCTCTTTTTTTTGCTGCTGAAGATCTATGCCTAATTAAATACTTAAAATGGTTTTGTGTAAATAATATTGATGCCATAAAAATTGAAGGCCGCAATAAGACAAGCTCATATCTTGGAGTTGTAATTGATGTATATAAAACAGCCCTTAAGGATTTACAAGAAAAAAAAATTAAGGCTGCCCTTATATCTAAAGGAACTAAAAAAATACCGCCACAAGGGTATTAAATACGGGATTCTTTTTACCAGGGAAAAGGGTAAATGTACTTGAGGCAAAAAGTAACAAAAATCCAGTTGTGTTCAAGGTATTAAAAAGGGTATCAACTGATAAATATTTAATTTCTGTAAGGCATAAAATAGACATAGACAAAGGGTTAGAAATCCTTATGCCAGGTCTAAATAGGCCCAAAATAGATCCCGGAACTTATTTATTTGAAGATGAAAGGGGAAATGCTATCACAGAAGTAAACTCAGGGATCAATTGTTATTTCAGATACAATACAGAGGATTTAAAAGAAAATTTTTTTGGTCAGGGGTAATTTATAGTGGATTTAAAGAGATATTTTTTTCGCAAATGGAATTAGATTTAAATGCCAGCAATGTGGAAAGTGTTGCACAGGTGAACCAGGAACTGTATATGTAACAGAAGAAGAAATAAAAAAAAATTTCAGATTTCCTGAATATAGATACCAAAAAAAATTCAAAAAAAGATTTTTTTATACCCTTTTAGAGATTCATATAGCATTAAAGAATTAAAAAAATGGGAATTGTGTTTTTTTACAAAGATAAATCATGTGCCATATATCCTGTCCGTCCAATGCAGTGCAGGACTTATCCATTCTGGCTCAAAAATTTGAGAAATGAAAAAAACTGGAAAGAAATTGAAAGACAGTGTCCTGGAATTGGAAAGGGAAAATTATTTACCGTGGAAGAGATCATTGATATTATCTCAAAAAGTCCAATTTAAAACGGCTATCACCTGTTTTCCCCTTGGCTTTGTAGGCTTTTTCATATATATTTTGTTTGAATTCAGGGGATAGGAGAAAAATTTGAAAAATTACCGGGACTATTACTTTAAAAAAGGCCAAAAAAAGAAGACTTTCCAGCCAGGTCAGTTTATAAACTAAAAGAGATAGACAAGAAGTTTAATATCTTTAAAAAAAGGTCAGGTGGTACTTGATCTTGGGGCATCCCCAGGTTCATGGACCAAGTATGCTAAATCAAGAATCGGTGCGTCTGGCAAAGTTATTGCTATTGATCTAAATGAGCTAAAAATCCCCATCTCCCAAGGTATAATTTTCTTAAAAGGGGATATATTGAATATGGACGCACCCATGGAGACCATTATCTCTTCAAACAGTCCATTTGATGTGGTACTCAGCGATATGGCCCCAAAGACCACAGGGATTAAGATAACAGACCAGTCACGTTCCCTAGAACTTGCCGAAAATGCACTTGACATTGCTTTAAAATTTTTAAAGGACCAGGCTCATTTGTTGTCAAGATTTTTAATGGCCCTGATGTCCCTGATTTTCAGAAAAAGGTACGTAAATTTTTCAAAATAGTTAAGACCTACAAGCCTAAAAGCTCCAGGTCTGAGAGCAAAGAAACCTTTATTTTGGGTTTTAGGAAATTAGCTTAATCTAATTTTTGTAGGAGGAAATATGGCAGGACATAGTAAATGGGCAAATATTAAACACAGAAAAGGTCGCCAGGACGCAAAAAGGGGAAAGCTGTTTACCAAAGCTACTAAAGAGATAATGGTTGCTGCAAAGGTAGGTGGCGGAGACCCTACTATGAATTCCAGGCTCAGAATGGCAATAGATTATGCCAAAAGCATTAACATGCCCAAAGACAAGATTGAAACCGCCATCAAAAAGGGTACAGGGGAAATTTCTGCAGGATCCTTAGATGAAGTTGTATATGAGGGATATGGTCCAGGTGGCGTTGCGATAATTGTAGAGGCAGTCACTGACAACAAAAATAGGACTGTTGCTGAAATCAGAAAGATATTCAGTAAAAACAATGGAAATCTAGGTGAGACAGGATGTGTGGGCTGGATGTTTGAAAAAATGGGAGTTCTCACCTTTTCCAAGGAAAAGTATTCTGAAGATGAACTCCTGGAAGTGGGTCTTGAGGCAGGTGTAGAAGACATAGTAGATGATGGGGATTCATATGAAGTTAGAACATCTGTGGAAGACTTTATCAAGGTAAAGGAAGCTTATGAAAAGGCTGGGATTGAATTTGAAAATGCGGAAATAACCATGATCCCTCAAAACTATGTAAATTTAGATAAAGAAACTGCCCTAAAGGCATTGAAGCTCTATGAACAATTAGATGACCACGACGACGTGCAAAAGGTACACGCCAATTTTGAAATTCCAGATGAACTATACGAAGAATTAAAAAAATTAACCTATGGTAGTCTTAGGACTTGACCTGGTATTAGACATACTGGGTTTGGTATAATAACCGGGGATAGACAGAGTTTAACCCTTGTGGATAGCGGGGTCATATCTCCAAATCCCAAAGAAGATATTAGCCAGAAGATATCGTATATATACAATGAAGTAGTAAGTATCATAAAAAAAATACTCCCCAGAAGAAGCTGCAATTGAAGATGTATTTATGTCTGTAAATATTAGGTCAGCCCTTACTTTGGGCCATGCAAGGGGAGCTGCCATGGTGGCATGCACAAATAACAATATTAGCATCCATACCTATGAACCAACCCTGGTAAAAAAAGACCATTGTTGGAAGGGGAAGGGCAGACAAATCACAGGTTGCCTTTATGGTTGGTCAGATTTTGGGGGAAAAACCTGTCTGGCCAAAGGATGCCAGTGATGCAATTGCAATTGCCATCTGCCACCACTTAATCAGGACTACACTTAAGAAATACAAATGATAGGATACATAAAGGGGAAAATTATATTCATCAAAGGGGATGTTGTTACTATTCTAACTCCTTCGGGAGTTGGCTATGAAGTAACTATCCCCAAACACCATTTGCCAGGCAACAACTCTTTAAAAAAAGAAGAAATTGGATTTTTTATAAAGACTGTTGTCAGGAGGATGCAATAGACCTATATGGATTTGCTACAAGTGAAGAAAAAGACCTTTTCACAAGCCTTATCCAGATTACAAAGCTTGGTCCAAGGAGCGCAGTTAATATTTTATCTGAGATCTCCCCAGATGAATTAATTGAAGCAATATTTAAAGAAAATGTATCAGCACTGACCAAGGTCCCAGGGATAGGCAAAAAAAACGGCAAAAAGGATTATATTGGAATTAAAAGAAAAACTGGAAAAATCCCGGGATATAAATATATCCAGGCTAAAACCTGAGAAAATAAATAACCAAATATACCTAGATGCATTATCAGCTCTAAAAAATCTTGGATACAGGGAAGATGAAGTTGATTTTTTCATAAAACAGGAAATAAATAACGATCCAGACTTGTTAGTGGAAGAAATTATACGGAATGTTCTAAAAAAAATTAGCAAAAAAATCATGAAAAAAAATAAAAGATGAATCCATTAGACCACAAAATTTAGATGAATTTATTGGACAGGAAGAGCTGAAAAGGAACTTGAAAGTATTTATAAAAGCAGCAAAAGAGAGAAACCAGGCCATAGACCACATACTACTTTACGGAAATCCTGGCCTTGGAAAAACCACCCTAGCAAAGATTATTGCCAGTGAACTTGGAGTAAATCTCATGACCTCTTCTGGCCCTGTTATAGAAAGGGGGGCAGACCTTGCTGCTATTTTGACAAATTTAAACACAAATGACATATTGTTCATAGATGAAATACATAGACTCCACCCAGCAGTTGAGGAAATTTTATATCCTGCAATGGAAGACTTTAAACTGGATCTTGTCATAGGGCAAGGACCAGGGGCAAGGACCGTGAAAATTGATTTAGAACCATTCACTTTAATTGGCGCAACCACCAGGATTGGACTTTTAAGCTCCCCATTAAGGGACAGGTTTGGAGTAATTTTCAGACTAAACTTTTATTCACCAGATGAGCTTGCAAATATAATTTTAAGGTCAGCCAGGGTCCTGGGAATAGAAATTTCAAGGCATGGGGCACTGGAAATTGGCAGGAGGTCCAGGGGAACCCCGAGGATAGCCAACAGACTCCTTAGACGGGTAATTGACTTTGCCATGGTTGAGGGAGATGAAAAAATAACAGAAGAGGTGGCAAAAAGGGCACTTAACAGGCTTGATATTGATCCCCTTGGGCTGGATTCCATGGACAGGAGAATACTCAGGGTCTTAATCAATAAATTTGGAGGAGGTCCTGTTGGAATCAAGACCATTGCCACTGCATGCTGTGAAGAGGTCAGGACACTGGAAGAAATTTACGAACCATATTTAATTCAACTTGGATTTATAAAAAGGACACCCAGGGGCAGGGTTGCAACAAGGTCTGCCTATAACCATTTAAAAATACAAATTTTGGAGTAGCGTCATGAAAGTAATAGAGCCCTCATACGAAATACTATATCTCCCAGAGCCAGAGGATATCTTAAAGGTAATAGAAACTGCTGGAAGGACCTGTTATAAATCTGAACATAAAATCTCCCACGATTCTGCCAAGGAATTTATTAGAAGAATAATTAGATCAGGTCATGAAAGCGTAATTGAGCACAGCTTTTTAACTGTGAAGTTATATGTGATCGTGGAGTAACCCATGAGCTAGTGAGACACAGGCTGGCAGCTTATTCCCAGGAAAGCACTAGGTATGCCAATTATTCCATGGATCGCTTTGGATCTGAGATCACAGTAATAAAGCCATGTTTTTTTTAAAGAGGGATCTCAAGAATATAATGTATGGCTAAATGCATGGAGCAGGCTGAAAAAGCATACATGGATTTACTCAGATGTGGAGCACGGCCTGAAGAAGCCCGTTCTGTACTTCCCAATAGCCTCAAGGCAGAAATTGTGATGAGTGCAAATTTCAGAGAATGGCGTCATGTACTTAAGCTTAGATGCTCAAAAAGGGCACATCCACAGATAAGAGAAATAATGATACCCCTTTTAGAAGACTTGAAAAAAAAGGGTCCCTGTAATTTTTGACGATATTACATATTAATCTAGCTGTGTCTGTGGGTGCCTAAGGTTCAAAGTTCAACGTTCAAAGTTCGAGGTCTTCTTCACCCTTCTACCTTCATCCTTCACCCTTTCACTAATAACTAAAAACTAATCACTATTCACTTACTCCATAACAATCAATAATCGGAGCTAAAGAAATAGGCACATTAATCTGTTACCTTTTAGTGGCTGTTGCAATACTCATAATCTCATTTGGATCAAGGATCAAAATCACCCTACCATCCCCAAGAATGGTTGCCCCTGCAAATCCGTGAATATCACCCAGGTAATCACCCATTGATTTGATTACTATCTCCTGTCTGTGGAGTAGCCTGTCAACAATCACGCCAAGCTTTCTCTCATTAACTGAAATTATTACCAGAGGAAGTATTTCTCTATCTCCTCCGCTTCCATTTTTCACACCCAATATATCTCCAAGCTCAACCAGACCTACCACCTCACCCCTTAAGGTGGTTGTCTTCCTCCTGTTTACCTCATAAACCTTATCTGAGCTGATCTTTGTGGTTTCAGACACTGCATCTAAGGGTATTGCATATGTCTGTTTCCCAACATCCACTAAAAGGGCCTCAATAATAGCAAGGGTAAGGGGGAGAGATAAGGTAAATTTTGTTCCCTTACCAACTTCACTGTGTACAAAAACATTTCCATTTAGACTTTTGATGTTATTTTTCACAACATCCATGCCCACCCCACGACCAGAGACATCTGTCACCTTTTCAGCGGTGGAGAAACCAGGGGCAAAGATAAGTTCAATTGCTTCTCGATCATCCATTTTTTTCGGCATCTTCCGGGGTTATTATTCCCTTTTCTATGGCCTTGCTCTTTATTTTTTCAGGATCTATACCCTTACCATCGTCTTCCACTTCAATCATAACAGAATTTCCCTCATGAAATGCGCGAAGCCACACTTTTCCAACTTCTGGTTTCCCTGCAGCCACTCTCTCTTCAGGGCTTTCCTGACCATGATCCACTGCATTTCTAATAAGATGTAGGATTGGATCACCAATTAACTCAACAAGGCTCTTGTCCAGCTCTGTATCCTCACCTTCAATGATAAGGTCAATCTTTTTACCACTTTTCCTGCTTAAATCCCTAACCAATCTTGGAAATCTGGAGAATACAGTTCGAATTGGCACCATCCTCACCTGCATAATGGTATCTTGCAGATCGTCAGAAATCCTCCCAAGGGCATCAGTTGTTTCATAAAAATATTGAATCATATCAGATAGATTTTGGCTCTCTTCCAGTTGTTTTGTGAGCATTACAAATCTATTTCTATTGATAATGAGCTCTCCTATTAAATTCATAAGATGATCTAATTTCTCATGGTCTACCCTTATAGTTGCAGAGCTCTTAATTTTTTTGAGACTTTTGTGGTTTATTTTTATCTTGTTCTCCTTTCTTATTGTCGGTGAGCTGAGTTTTAGATTCTTTAGTCTCTTCTTTTTTTGACCTCAGGTTGTTCTTTTATCTCTTGTTGTGACCCAACGTCTTCATCCTGTTTCTCTGAGATCTTTTCTACCTGCGATTTTGTGAGTTTCTCTATCTCTTTATTTATCATCTCTTCCAGTATCTCAGACTCTTGGGACAATATGGAGAGCAGGGTATCAAAGCCTCCCTCCATATTCCTCCCCTGATCAACTAAAACAGCAGTCTGATCAGCATATTTGGCACATTCGTCAAGTTCCATGTATTCACAGGCATTTTTAAGGGAAATAAAGGCCCTATATAGTCCATCAATGTACTCTTTATTATCTGGTTCTTTCTCCAAGGTACCTAGGGCAAGTTTTATATTTTCAAACTGTTGTCTAACAGTCTCAAGAAAAATAGATAGATCCTCGTCATCCACATGCATACCTTCTTCCAATGCTTCTTCTGCTCCCTCATCTAATCCTTTATCTGCAGCAGATTCTTCAGACTCTTTAGAACCTGTTAATCTTGATATAACCTTTTCCAGTTCCTGGGGAAGTCCTTTTAGATCAGGAGGGGTTACCAATCCACTTTCCTGATCTATTGCATCCACCATCTCCTCTAAGAGATCCAGGGTCTTTAAAAGAAGATCTAAAATATCACTGGGAATCTTCTCTTTATTCTGCCTAAAATAATTGAGTAAGCTTTCAGCCTTATGGGTCAGATCATAAAATTCCTTGTATCCTATAAGCCCACTATTGCCCTTTAAATTGTGAAAGTATCTAAAGATGTCTTGAATAATTTCTTCACTTCTTTCTGGCTCTTTTTCTATATCTACCAAAAGCTTATTCAAATTCTCTATGTTATCCTCAACTTCCTCCAAAAAGTCGTTTAAGTGTTCAGGACTATTAATTGTAAGTAAATAACCTTTATCTTCACTATCTCCTTTACTAGATCCTGACTCCTCAACTGAGGATGTGGGAATTTCCCCTTTTAACAGGCTTTCTATTGTCTCAATAATTGATTCAGTTTCAACATCTCCCTCTTCTCCAGTTTCCTCTAGATTGTCCAGCATCTGTCTCAGGGCATCTGTAGCAGCTAAAATTACATCCATAATTTCAGGGGTATTTTTTTAAATTCCCCTTTCTCATCTCATCTAATATATTCTCTGCCTTATGTGCCAATTTATTCATCTTGTTTAAATTGAGAAACCCAGAAGCACCTTTTAAAGAGTGCATTGGCCTAAAAATCTCATCTATCAGACTAAGATCATCTGGATTTTTCTCCAGTTCCAATAAATTGGGTTCTATGGTTTCTAGATGTTCCCTTGCTTCAGCTATAAAATCTATCAAGACTTCCTGATCCATCATCATGGCCCATATCCTTTTTTTTATTTCTTTTTTCCAAGTAACATATTTATATTTTTAAGCAACTTATGAGGTTGTGCTGGTTTCACCATATAAATATCAGCTCCTACCTCTAGGCCTGCTTGTATATCCTTGTCTTCACCTTCTGTGCTTAGGATTATAATGGGTAAATCTCGAAAGGCCTCTTGCTCTCTGATATTTTTTTATAAAAGTAAGGCCATCCATCCTGGGCATATTTACGTCACTCACCACCAGCACAATATCGGGGTTAGAGTATAGTTTTTCCAGGCCATCTAGCCCATCTTCTGCAACAACAACCTTAAACCCTGCCTTTTTTTATCACAAATGAAACCAAATTCCTCACAGTTTTTGAATCGTCAACAATTAAAATTGCTTTTTTTTCAGACATAGCATTCCTTCTTTGCCAATTTATTTTTTTTACTATATGGGATAACAATTAAAAAAAATTTCTCTTTTTTTTCAAGTGCCATACAAACATAAACTTCGTCAACTACCCATTACAATTTCAACTAACTTATTTATATCCATAATACCTATCAATCTTTCATCTTTTTTTAATGAGTCCCATTGTAACGCCACTAGCACCAATCCGGCTATCTATATTCCATTCCAGGTCCTGTTGTGGAACTTTGTGCATGGTAGTTATCCTTTCAACTAATACACCAATTTTAAACTCTTTAAAATTACAAATCACTATAAATCTATAGTCTTCTATATTTTTTTGTCCTGTCACAGATCAGTGGATAAACATCAAGGAGAGGCACAATGTTATTTCTCAAATTAATAACACCAACAACGTTAGGTGGAGATGATGGCAACTTAGTATAGTTGACCATTTTTATAACTTCCTGGACATAGTGTATTGGAAATGCAATTTCTCTATCTCCTATCTCAAAACCAACTAGTTGAACCTCTTCAAAAGATCTGATATCATCTTCTATATAGCAGATGGCTCTGATATCTTTTGACCGTGTACATCTATTACTGGAGGTGTCTCCTCACCAAGGTATTTTTTTATAAACTCTAACTCATAGGAGCTATAACTTCCCTTTTCATCTGCCTCTTCTGGCAATATTACATGCTCTTTAAGATATTGTTCTGGAGTCTTTCTACCCATGATTATTATACCCTTATACTTTCTATTTCCTTTGCAAGCTGCATGTACTGTTTTGCACCCCTACTGTTTGGATAAAGATTATATATAATCTCACCTCTGGCACTGGCCTCTCTAAACTTTGTATCAATTGAGATAATGGTTTCAAAAAAATCTGTCTTTTAAGTTCTCCTTAAGGACATCAACCACCCTTTTGCATGCACCAACCCTTTGATCAAACATAGTTGCAAGGGCTTTATAGTAAATAGATTTAGACAAAACTTTATTCAACATCCTTATAGTATCAAAAGTAAGTTTCAACCCATGAAGTGCCAAAAATTCCGCCTGAATAGGTATAACTGTGAGTGTTGACGCCACCAGTGCGTTAACAAGGATTATCCCAAAATTTGGGGGACAATCTAAAATTATGTATTCATATTGACCCGTTAGTTTTCTAGCTATTTTTTTTAAAATAAGCCCTTTTCCCGGTCTTTCTCTTAATTCGGACTCCACCATTGAAAGCTTTATGGAACCTGGGATAAAATCAAAAAAAATGTCTCTTGTCCTTCTTTATCAATGAATATAAAAAAATCCAGATCAATTTCTTCTCGTAAAAACATATCCAAAACGCTTATTGTAATGGTCTCGGGATAATAGGCAAGATGGATTGTTGCCGATGCATGGGGATCTAAATCCACTACAAGTGTTTTTTTTTCCTAATAAAACAAAAGCGGCTCCAAGACTAAGTGCTGTGGTAGTCTTACCCACCCCACCCTTTTGATTTGCTATTGCCAAAATATTTGTGTGAGATATGGCCATTTAACTCTTAATTTCCCTAGACAGAAGGTTGTATAAGGCCTTCCAGTCATCCTCATATATATTTAAAAATTTTACCCCCACCTTATAGCTTCCACCCCTAAGTTCCACTCTAACTACTTCAGCTACCGCCACCAGTGATTGATTAAGTGAACTCTCAAAAACCTTAAAAAAAACTTGGATGATATCTGTTTAGCCCTGGTACATATAAAGTAAGTTGTATTTTTTCACCTATGTTAAACTTCTCTCCTACATCCAAAAGGATTCCGCCAGGACTTATGTTCAAGCACTTGGTCTTAATAACCTTCTGACTCTTTACTGGGAATATAAATCTCTTCAACTCTACTCTGAGTTCTTTATTCAACCTCTGATACTTTCTCCTATCTTTACTATCCTCCACGAACCTCCCCCTTCTTGTAAACAATTGAACCAGGATAATATTTAGGCACAAAGGCCCTTGACAGATTGTGTAAGGTCTCAGAATGCCCCAAAAACAAATAACCACCAGGTTCTAAATTATCGTAAATAAAATTTATTACTTTTTTTTTGGCGACATCATCAAAATAAATAATAACGTTCCTACAAAAAAACAACCTGGGATTTATCAATTTGTCTTATTTGAAGTCCATCTACTAGATTTATCTGTTTAAACTCCACTAGTTGTTGGACTTCTCTTTTTATCTTATATCTACCCTCAGAAATAACATCAAAATATCTTGCCTTTATGAATCCAGGGGTTGTACGCAGTGAATATTCTCCATATATTCCCCTCTTCGCCGCTCTAATCACATCTGCCGAGATATCGTTTGCAGTTATCTTTATATCCCAATTTTTTTTATTTCTCCTTTCAAGACCTCGTGAAGGATTATGGCTATTGTATAGGGTTCTTCACCTGTTGAACATCCAGCAGACCATATTCTGAGTTTTTTTAACTGTTTTCTTTCGATTAATTACCTCTGGCAAAATTATATTTTGAAAAACTTTTAATTGGGGCTCATTTCTAAAAAAAAGAAGTTTCATTTGTGGTTACAACTGAATAAAGTTTTTCAAGCTCTTTTCTTCTGGAAGGATCATATTTTAAAAAATAGTAATATTCTGAAAAAGAACTAAGACCCAATTCCTTGAGCCTATTTCTCAGTCGCGTCTCCAATAAATATTTTCTATTGTCTGCAATATAAATTCCTGTCTGATTATAGATAAAATCTCTTAAAAGTTTAAACTCTTCATCACTGATTTTATAATCTTTACGAAGAGTTGTAGTTTTAGTCAAAAATACCATACTTAACGTATCCTCATTTTTTTTAGAAAGCATCCTTTCAATTGTATTTTGTACTTCTGGATCCCGTTCCGTTTTTAAGAGGTCAATAAATATCCTTGTGACCTGTTCACCACCAATGTTATCAAGGGCCTCTAAAGTCTTTATTCTAAGCAAATTATTTTTACTATTAAGTAAAGGCCGTAATATACTTGGTTCTACACCTTCCTTTATATTTCCAAGTATCTCAACTGCCCTAATACGAACCCAATCATCTTTATCTTTAAGCAGAGGAATAATCAAATCCCTTACTTTATCCCTTAATTTAACATGAGACAATACATCTAGAACAGCCAATCTAACATCTCTGCTACCATCTTCTAACATTGGAGATAATACTTCTAAAACCTCCTCATCTGAATCAGCACATTGGGCATAGGCCTCCACAGCTACTTTTCTAACATCCTCCACCTCATCACAAAAGGCCTCTTTTATATCTGCCAAAAATCGCTTATCCCCCAAACTCCCAAATCCATATATTGCCATAAATCTCTTAATAGGATCTTCATCTTTTTTCATTCGCATAAATTCTTGCTTAACAGACTCTGTGCCAATGGAAATGGCGGCTTGCAGGGCTACTTCCTTAACATCGTCGTAAGGATGGTCTAAGAATTTAATTATTTCTGATTCTGCATCTTCACACTTCATTTTCTCCCCAAGGAATCTCAAACCACATTTTATGACCTTGCCATCTTTGTGTTCTTTAAGCACCTTTAAGAAAAAATCTTTTAATAGCGGATGGTTCTTTTGGCTCAGCTCAAGAGCAATTTCCCTCTGAAAATCCCTATCTTGCTCCCAAAAAAATTTTTGTAAGTTCTTCATATGCCCTATCATCTTCCATTTGACACAATATTTTTATGGCAAGCCTGGCCCTATATTCATCTTTAGAACGGGCTCCTTCAATTAATCCATCTGAAACTCCAATTTCTTTTAAAATATTTTCAACTTCTTCTAGTAATTCTTCATCATTTTCTGGGTCCAGAGTAAGCGCATATTCAAAAATGGCATTTGCTGCATCTTCCCCCTTTACATATGACAGCCCCCTTAAAGCAGCCAGTTGAACATCCCTGTCCTCATCTGAGAGGGCTTCAAAAAAAATAATGCTTAAACTTGTCCCTCTGACCTCTATCTAGAATTTCCAGCGTCCTCTCCCCCAATAAATTAACCAAGGCTTGAATTACTTTATTTCTCAAAGGGACGTTTTCTGTATCCAATTTATTTATTAAAATAGGCACTATTCTCACTTTTCCCATCTGAGCCAGGGCATCTATTATGCAGAATCTATTAAATCAGAACCCTTCCCCAGATAGTTTATAAGTATTTCTGCAGATGACTCACTACCTATCTTTTTCAGGGCATCTATTGCTGAAAATTTCACCCATTCTTCATCTTCTAATGCCTTCTCCAGACAGGGAACAGATTCAAGAAATCCAAGCATTCCCAAACTTATAGCGGCCTGTGCCTTTACATTGGGATCAGGATCATTTAGAAGTATCTCACAAAGTGCACGAGCCACCATCACATTACCTGTGTGTCCCAAAATATCCACTACAAATATTCTAATATCAGGATCTTCTTCATATAGAAGATCTAACAAGAGATCTACCCCCTGGGACCTATGTCTCTTAGTATATCTATTACCACATTTCTAATACAAGGTCTTTCCTCCCACAAAAGAGGAATCAGGGACTCCACCGCCCTCTCTCCTCCCAATTTCCTGAGGGATAATTCTGCGGCCTCCTGAACACCTATATCTTCATGCTTTAGTAGCTCTACAAGATGAGGTATCCCCTCTATACAGCCATCCTCTCCAATCCTAAAACACATTTCCCTGACCTCAGATGGGTCATCTGAGATCAATCTTTCAATATAAGTCCTACAATTTTCCATCATAGTTGCTTCTTAAATTTTATACATATAGATTTCTAATTATTGCCTCTGCCATATCTGATATATCTACCACCTCATCTGCAAGGTTGGCCTCAACTATTGCCCTAGGCATACCGTATACAACACACGTCTTTTCACTCTGAGCAAGTGCCTACCACCCCTATCTTTAAGTGCCTCTATACCCTTTAGGCCATCATTCCCCATTCCTGTTAAAATTACACCAAGTCCCCGTTTCCCAACACCTAAAGCTATTGAATACATTAGCTCATTTACCGATGGCTTGTACAGCGCATCCTTTGGCTCAGTGCTTACCTCCAACTCGATTCTGCTTACCTTCTGAACCATTCTAAGATGGTGTCCTCCCCTTGCAATATAAGCAACCCCAGATTTTACAACTTCACCATTTTCTGCCTCTTTAACAGAAATCTTGCACATCTCATCAAGCCTCTTTGCAAATGGACCAGTAAATGCTTCAGGCATATGTTGGGCAATCAAAATAGGGGCAGGAAACTCAGCTGGCAATTTGGTTAAAACTTGCTGAACGGCCATTGGACCTCCTGTTGAGACACCTATTCCAACAAGGTCTCTTTTTTGCATCTTACCCTTAAACTGGCTGGTCTCAACTGCCTTTTCTACAATTTTTCTACGTCTTACCTTTAACTTACCTTTTTTTCTTTGCAACGCTCTTGACCTTATCCTGGAGTTCCTTTTCTATCTTTACTATCTCCAGTGAAACCTTTGACAGTTGTTTTGGTATATAGTCAACAGCTCCAAGCTCCAGCGCCTTAAAAGTGGCTTCTGCACCTTCTTGGGTAAGAGAACTAACCATAATAACTGGCCTTGGAAATTCCATCATAATATGCCTAAGTGCCGTAAGTCCATCCATTTTTGGCATCTCAATATCCAGGGTCACAACATCTGGATCTAGAGTCTTAATCTTCTCCAGGGCCTCCTCACCATTTCTAGCAGTTCCAACAACTTCAATCATGGGATCTTTTTCCAGCATTCCACTAATTGCCTTTCTCATAAAGGCTGAATCATCAACAACCAATACCTTTACCTTGTCCATATATCCTATCTCCCTATTATTATATTTTTTTTTCTTGTTTTAATACCTTAAGCCAATTATCAACTAATTCAGGGTCCCACTGCATCCCTGCCCCAGACTCTAATATAGAGGCAGCTTTGATAGGTTCCATGGCCATCCTGTATGCCCTATCAGAAGTCATGGCATCGTAGGCATCAACCACACTTATTATTTTCGCCAAAAATGGTATTTCATCCCCCTTTATCCTCTCTGGATAGCCCCTTCCATCTATCCTCTCATGGTGGTGATAAATAATTGGCATTATGTCTCTTAGGCTCTCAATCTGGGACAGTATCTCCTTTCCTATTACTGGATGCCTCTTCATTATATCAAATTCTTCATCGGTTAGCTTTCCCGGCTTATTTAAAATATTATCTGGTATTCCTATCTTGCCAACATCATGGACTATCCCAGACCAGTACAACTTATCAAGTTCATTTGAGTCTAACCCAAGTCGCCTTCCCAACTTCACTGCATAATATGCTACTTGATCAGAATGACCTTTAGTATACAAATCCTTAGCCTCCACTGCCTTTGCCAGGGATCTTATTATCTCCCTGTTCATCTCCCAAACTCTATTGTAAAGTTTAGCGTTTTCTAAGATTGCTGCAGTCTGAGAACAAAACACAGTTAGGAGTTGAAGGTCATCAAAATTAAAATTAAGGGAATCAAGCCCCCTTGTTAAACACACTGAACCAATTATTCCAGATTTACTTATAAGTGGAGATATCATAATTTGTCTAGATGTATCTAATAACTTATCCCTTATTTTCAAATCTTCATCTTCTATCTTTCCTGGAATAAACAGAAGACTCGATCTCCTTTTTCTGACTAAATACTCAATGATTTCTTTCACCTTCTTTAACAATACAGGGTCATTTTTAAAACTTCCCCTCACCCTGTCAGGATGTAACTCTCCATTTCCTTTTACAAAAATCACAGTACCCTCAGGAGAAAAGGTCCTTTCCACATGGAACAAAAATTCATTCAAAAGCGCACTTAAATCCAGCTTGGCATTCAGATCTCTATTTAATTTCAGGATTTGAACTAATTTATCGAGTCTTTCACGTTGCTTCTTTTCCTCCCTCCTCTTCATGGCACTATCTATCTTTACCAGAAGATGATTTAAATAAAATGGCTTGGGGATATAGTCTAATGCTCCCTTTTTCATGACTTCCACAGCAGTCTCTATGGTCCCAAAACCAGTCATAACAACCAGTTCCACGTCCAGATTGTATCTGTTAATATGCTCAATAAGGGCCATTCCATCCATCTCTGGCATGTTTAGATCAGAAAGTACAATATCTATATCTTTATCATCTTTCAGGAGTTGAGCTGCTTCCTTCCCATTTTTGGCCTCAATTACATCATACCCATGTTCCACCAGGGCCTCTCTGCAAATCTCCCTCAAACTCTCCTCATCATCAACCACAAGAATCTTACCTTTATGAGTTATTTTACTCATCTATCTCACTCCATATTTTATAAAATAAATTAAGTTACTAAGACACTAATTTCTTCTTTAACATAGAACAACTAGGAACAAAATTTTAACAAAAAAGACGAAGGGAGTTATTAAATTAAAAAAAAAGCTACTGTTTTTTTTGTTCAAATTCAAGCAAAAATATATTTTAAAGGCAAGAAATGATTTTTTTTGTTTTGGAAAGCTACATCCTGGCTAATTTTGTCAAATCCCACATTGGAAGGAAAATGGCAAGGGCGAAAAATCCAACAACAGCTGCAAGACCCACAATCAAGATTGGGCCTAGATTGGCTGACATCTTTGCCACAGCGTATTCCACTTCTTCGTCATAGTGTTTTGAGATCTCAGATAGCATTTCATCTAAATTCCCTGTCTCTTCTCCAACAGCTACCATGGAGATTACCATTGGAGTAAAAAAATCTTGCAGTGCTAAGGGGTCCTGAAATACCCATGCCTTCCCGTAGCTTTTCCTTGAGATTTGAAAACTCCCTGGATATAGCGGCATTTCCAATTGTTGATGACAGGATGTCAAGGGCATTTAATACCCCCACTCCACTTGCCTGCAAGATTGCGAAAATACTTGAAAATCTAGACATGGCCGCCTTTTGAAAAACAGGACAATATGGGCATTTTTAAAAGTATGGTGTCTCTAACCAATCGCCCATTTTCTGTCTTAAAGTAAAATGCAAGGCCAAAAACCAAGGCAAGTACACCTAAAATACACAAATACCAGTAGTTGATTAAAAAATGGTAGAGATTCACAGCGATCTTTGTGGGTAGGGGAAGGGTAATCTTGGCACTTTTAAAAATCATTACAAATTTTGGAATTACAAAGGTAAGCAAAAAGAAAAAAAGCACCAGTTAATGCCACGGAGACAATTATTGGATATTGCAAAGCAGACTTTATATCCTGTTTGATCTTGTATTCATGGTCCAGCAAATAACATAGCCTGTCCATAACCTCAACCAGTGCTCCAGTGGTTTCCCCTGCCCTGATCATGGCACAGTAGAGATTAGAAAATATAGCTGGATGGTTGGAAAAGGCCTGATATAGGGTCTTACCTTCCTTTATATCCTCTTGCATATTTTTTTATGACATTTTTTTAATTTTAAATTGTCAACCTGTTTTTCTAAAATAGACAGGATCTCAACAACGGATATCCCAGCCCGAAATAGAGTCCTAAACTGTTTTGTAAATATAATTAACTCTGGGGCCTTTACCTTTGATACCCGGGCCCTTAACTGGTCTAAATACGAAGATCCCCTGGTATTAATTTGTTTTCTGATTTCTTCAGGATAAAGCCCCCTATCAAACAGGATGGCCTCTGCCTTTTCTATTGAATCAGCAGAAACAATACCTCTGACTACTTCCCCTTTATCATTTATTGCCTGATATACAAATTCCATAGCTCTTAAGAAATAATGACTTTAATAGCTTCTTCTAAGGTTGTAAGGCCGTGTCTCACTTTCTCTAAGACATCATCTTTAAGTGTCCTCAACTTTCCTGCCTCCACAAGTTCTCTTGTGATCCTTTTAGACGACACATTTTTAACTGTCAGTTCCTGGACCTGCTCATCATTTCTCAATATCTCATACACACCCATTCTGCCAATAAATCCAGTATGATGGCATTGAGGACAGCCTTTTCCCCTTTTATACTTTATGTCTTCCTTAGATAGACCTAGAAACTCTATTAAGTTTGCATCTGGGATATATTCTTCTTCACAATATGGGCATATGCGCCTTACCAGTCTCTGGGCAATGGATACAAGGAGGGTTGACGCCACTAAAAAAAGGTTCTATTCCCATATCAATAAGCCTTGTTATTGCACTTGCTGCATCGTTGGTATGAACTGTAGAGAGCAATTTATGGCCAGTTAGGGCAGCTTGTACAGATATCTGGGCTGTCTCCCCATCCCTTATCTCCCCAACCATTACCACGTCTGGATCCTGTCTGAGAATTGACCTGAGTCCACTGGCAAATGTCATACCTGCCTTTCTATTTAGCTGCACCTGCCTTATATTTTTCATCCGGTATTCAACAGGGTCCTCAAGGGTAATAATATTAATATCTGGCGTGTTTATCATATTCAATATGGTGTATAAGGTAGTGGACTTACCACTACCAGTTGGTCCAGTGGCCAGGATCATCCCATATGGACTTTTAACAACTTCTTCAATTATTTCTCTATTCCTCTTATCAAAGCCAAGCTGCTCCAGGGTATACATACGCCTGCTCATGTCAAGCAGCCTAAGTACCACATTTTCACCATAGATAGTGGGAAGGGTTGAAACCCTTACATTAATCTCCTTGTTTTCAAGCCTAATTGTAAATCGACCATCCTGGGGTATTCTGGTATTTGCTATATCCAGATTTGCAAGGATTTTAATCCTAGATGCAATTGCCAAAAACATCTTTTTTTGGAGGAGCTGGCCTCTCATAGAGAATGCCGTCTATTCTAAATCTAAGTTGAATCCTCTCCTTTTCAGGGGATATATGAACGTCACTGGCATTTTCTTTTACCGCCTGGGACAATATGGAATTTACCACCCTGATAACAGGTGCCTCTTCAGCTAACCCGGCTAGATTTGATATCTCTAGTTCCCCTTCTACATCTGATTCCTCTGCAGTTGTGATCTCCAATTTATCTATCTCATCAATGACTTTTGTTAAATCCTGATCTGAACCATAGAGAGTACTTAAGAGTTGATCTATCTGGGATGGAGTACAGACAACAGGATCAACCTCTTTGTCAGTGAATATCTCCACTTCATCAACAGCTTCTAAATCCAGAGGGTCTTCCATTCCCAATGTAATGATCCTGTCTTTAACTCCAAGTGGCACCACCCTATTTTTTTGAAGCAATTTCATAGGGCAAGACCTTCTGCAAGGAAGGATCCAAAGAATATCGTTCAGGGACAAAAAAAAGGTATATTTAATTGACGACTAAGTGCCCTAACCAACTCATCTTCCTTAACCATCCCAGATCTAATTAAATACTCACCCAATCTTTGGGAACTGGGCTTCTCTTTCAGGGCCTGTGTAAGTTGTTCTGGTGTAAGTAGCCCCTCAGCTACTAAAATTTCCCCAAGTTTTTTTTCTAGCCATTTTAAATTATAATCCTCTATTTTTCCAAGAGATAGAAGACCCTTTTGTGGTTTTCACATGCATTTTTTTAGATTTAATGAACAGGCCTTTTCATAAAATTTTAAAGCCTTATCCACATATCCCAACTTTTCCAATATTTCTCCCTTTAGATTCAATCCATCTCCATAGTTTGGATCCAGAAAAAGTGATCTATTTATGTAAAAAAAGTGATTTTCTATACTTCTCTTTATTGTAATATGCCAGAGAAATATTGTAGTATGCCATTTTATTGGATGGATCCAGGTCCGCAGCAATATGAGCACACCTCAAAACCTCATCCCAATTCTTCTTTTCAATAAAGCCAATGCTCTTTTTTTAACCAATCAGAAGCCCTCTTATTCCCTGAGGGAACAGATATCCTTTCAACTTCTTCAGGGGAGAGATTACTTTCTGATACATCGTGTTTTAATTTATCCTTGCTCTTTAGTATAGTTGGAGTGATAAAGATAAGTATATCCTCAAATTCCTTGCTTTTGCTATCTCCTTTAAAAAGATAACCAAGCCCTGGAATATTTTTCAAGGCTGGAATACCTGAGACTGCCATCCCTTATTGTCTGTTTGCTAAGCCCTGATATAACAATTGTCTCCCCATCTGATACCAAGAGTGAGGTCTGTGTCTCTTTTTTTTGTTTATTGTGGGATTTCCATCAACTGTTTTGGTAAAGTCCACCTCATCTTTTTTTTGACCTTTATGTCCATTTTAAGGTATTTATCGGCAATAACATGGGGTGTTACCTCTAATCTCAAAACTGCATCTTCAAATTCAACTTCCCTGTTTCCATCCTGATCAATTGTTACATATGGAACTTTTTGACCGCTCTCAGTAAAGGCCATCTGGTTGTCTAAGGTAGTGAGTGACGGGCTAGAGAGGATATGTACCTGTCCCTCTTCTTCCAGAGCAGAAAGCTGCATCTCCAAAATGTTCTTGGCAGGATCTCCAATTAATATATTTAGCCCAGCTCCCTTGGACGTAGCAGATGGAGAGGAAATACTTCCAATTGGAAATTGAACACCAAAACCTGTGCCACTCTTACCTGTCCCAAAGGTATCCATAGAAGTAGTAGTTCCTCCTGTTTCAGAATAACTGGATATTGGACCAGATAGGCCAATCTGATTTTTCCCTCCATTTATTGAATTCATCCATTTTCCACCCCATTGAATACCCAACTCCCTTGCAACATTTCGATTGGCCTCCACAATATATGCCTTGAGGTGAATCTGATCTGTGGGTTTGTCCAAGACCTTTACAAGATCAATAATTTTCTTCATATCAGTCTCTATTGCTGAAATCACAAGGGAATTGGTGTGGGTATCAACCACAATATTACCCCTGAGCTTACCCTTCTCATCCTTTGTTAAAAGATTAACAAGTACCTTTTGCAGCTTGTCTGCATCTGCAAAATTTATCTTTACCACCTTTGTTTCAAGGGGGGAAACTTCCTTCTTTGCCCTTTCTTGTTCCTTTTTTTTGGTCTCCAAGGTCTCTATAGCTAACTCTGCTCCTAGATCTTCCTTTGAAATAACCCTTATTATCTTTCCATCAACACTATAGGTCAAGCCATGAGACTTGAGTAAAGACAAAAAAACCTGGTCCCAGGGCTGATTTATGATGTCCACATCCACCCTACCACTTATGTTCTGGGTGGTAATAATATTTACATTAGCTGCCTTTGCCAGGGCATGTATAATGGCCTTTAGGCTGGCATCCCTCATCTTCAGGGTAACAGGGACCTTCGATAAAATACTCTTCTCCCCTTTATTCTTTTTTTTCTTTTTCTCTTTATAAAGCCCTTTTTCTATGTCCACTGAAGAGATAGTAGTTTTAGGAGAAGAGCCTAGATGTGATTTGGCATAAGTCCTCCACTTTTCAAAATAATTGTCCTTTCTGACCTTAGGAGGACTACATCCCACACTAATAACTGTTATAACCATACAAACAAACAAAAAGTTTATCTTTCCTCTCATGGTACCATCTCTAATTTAATTTGTTTTTATATTGTCAATAAATGGCACAACAATAAAATTACTTTTTCCTGGACCTTTTATAACAACCTTATCTTTTAAAATGGACCAGACCCTAAATCCCTTTTCCTTGAGTTCATCTCCCTCACCATATTCCCTTCCATTTATAATAGCAAACCTCTTACCTCCACTTATTACAAAACCCTTATACTCAAATGAAATATTAGAATTAACCACTGGTTCTTCATCTCTTATCTTTTTTTTGAATTCAAATACATAAACGGATCATTTACACTATCAGGAATTATATCGTATATAATTTTTTCCTGGTTGGTTATGCTGGTCTTCTTTACAATTGCAAAAACACTATTTGTTATTGACGCAATATTAACCTTAGTAACTGGTAAACGCTTTTTTTTGTTTTTAAATAAAAAAATTAAATCCACCATATAAAAGGCTATAACTGCCAGTACAACTATTACCTTTTCTCGTCTACTCATTTACATTAAACTCTAATTTTTACTGTTAAATCAATCTTCAACTTGTTAACATCGCTTTCAATGTTAACTGACCCTATCTCACTTATATAACCTTCTTTTATAAGATATTCTATCCAATTAATAAAATCCTTAAATTTACCATTTAAAACCAAATCAAGAGAGATAAGTCCATTTTCTAATACTTTCTTCTTTAATTTTGGAGACATAGATATAATATTTAAATTAAACTTAGGTGATACATTGAAAATTTTGTCCTTAAATTCCATTAAAGATACTTTCCTGGATTTTATCTCAATGCCTTTGTCAAGGGACTTTAGATTGGATTTTAATTGAATATAAATCGGTAAAAGCTTGTTGTGGACCTCTATTTGCTGCTTTAGTTGATCTATTTTATACCTTGTGGACTTTATTTTCTCTTTAGTCGGTATTATAAAAAAAACTACCAGCATTGAAACAAGTAAAACAAAAATTATAGTGGAAATCAGTAAATTTTTAATGTCAATTAATTCAATTATTTTTTTCATAAGTAAATATAACTCCAATGTCAGCTAAAAACTTACCTCAATGGAATACGAATAATACTTATTTTTTTGAATAAAACACTGTTTTTTTCACCAGATATTACAACATCTGATACCAGTGGTGATGATTTTAGGGTCAATATATAGTTGGCAATCTTTAATTTTGCCAGATCGTAATTTTTAATAGCTACATCCAGCCTTAACTTTCCCGCTGGAACATCCATATGTAACTTAGTCCATTTGATATCCCCTGGTGTGAGTCTGGCCAGGTCCTTTATCAAGGATATGGGTCTATATACAGAAGATGCCTTTTTTTACCTTTAATTTTTCATTGTTCAATATCTCTGCTATTTTTTTTAATTTAACCCCATCTATCACTGGATTTATGGACCTTAGCTGGTGTAAATATTTCTGGTAAGTATATTCTGTGTTTTTTTTAATTCTGAAGAAAGGTAAAGATAATAAATAGATAGACAAATAGTCAAAGATACAAAAAAAGACAGAAATGGACGTGGATACAATCTTTTTTTTAGTTTATCCTTTTGCCTATCAAATCTTGTAGACAAAAAAATTAAACTCATTTTTCTCCTGAATTGAACATGCAACAACAGGGGCATAGTCAGATTCTTTTATCTCTGGAATATTTATATTTAATTTGCTTCCAACTAGCCCATCACTTACAGGTCTTAATTTTTTTTACTTTAATTCCAAGATTTTTTTTCAATCTCCTCTAAAATATCATCTGGTAGATCTATAACACCTGATACATAGATCTTATTTACCTCTGGATTTTTTTGTAGAGGACGAGTAAAACTCCATGGTACGTCTAATCTGTAAAATCAGCCTCTGAAGAGAGGAAGAGACTGATTTCTTTAAATCTAACCCTGACAATTTGTTATCATATGGCCCTTTTGCAGCCCCCCTGCTAGATATCTCCATAAAATATTTTTTTCACATCATCCTGAGTAAGATCAGGGACATCTTTGTGTTCCTTTATATCTCTCCCTGACAGATCAACAGTTATTTCCACTTCTTCACTTGCCTTGATATTTTCAATTATTTCATTTGCAAATGATACAAAACCAGTTTTTATATCCCTATTAAAAACAAGATATCCCCCTTTATATATATCTATCCTTGACCAATCAGTTCCCAGGAAAAAATGGGCCACTGTGCCATTCCCTCGAAATAAATTTGAAAGGGTGAGATGATATGCGCTGATTCCAAGGGGTTGTAAATCCAGTTTATCTGCTAATTTTGCAACTTCCCCAATATATTCCTTCTGAGCAATATAGGCAAAAACCTCTAATTTTTCTATTCCGTCTTCTTGTTTTTCTCCAATTATTGAGTAGTCATATACATTACCACGTAAATTACCCTTTGATTCCCTCTTTAGGGCAATCTCAACAAGATGATCTATTTTGGATTTATTTACTTTTGGTATGGTGAAGTAAAAGGTGTCAACAAATTTGGAAGAGATAAGGATCCAGTAAAAGGGTTTTGAAAATTCCTTTTCAAGGGCCTTGCATATATTTTTTTTAACCACTTTTGAAACTTTTCACTGTCTTTGTCTATTTTTTTCAGAAAAAACCTTTTCTTCTAATTTTGTTAGTACATATTCCCCTTTTTTTTCCTTTCACTAACTGCAATAATAACGCTTTTGTATCTAATATCTATTGCAACATTTACACTATGACCTTGTCTTTGAAAAAAAATTAAGACTTATCTTTTTTGTCTTTAGTTTTTCCAACACACCACTTTGACTGGTACTGCCCATTGAATTTAACAACCTCTCTCTTTTTTACCTACAATGAACTATCTTTTTTTGAATTTTTATCTTAGTGCTATTTTTAGAATTCATTAAATAAATATCTTTAGCTATATTCTTTTCCCCCTGCAATATATATTTCTGTTGGATCTTTACTTTTTTGCCTCTTATTTACTTTATCTTTACTACTCTTGGGAGGTTCATATTTCAGCCCATAGGCAGTAGCGCATGTTATAAAAAAATATCAATGCAATAATTACCCTGATCATTAATCCCCCTCTTTTAATATAATGCCCCAAATGAACTTTCTTTATTTATTCCCTCGAGATCACTTCCCAAAGAGAGTGCGAATTCACTGAATCCCACAAAGGTCTGGCTATTTAGCGATCTTATATCACCGTATGCATGAAGTGCAACCTCTGGTCTTGTATGTGCGTCATTTGTATAAAACTTATCTCCACTTGGAGTTGTAAAACCAGTTAGTCTTATAGTAGCACCATCTGCAAGAAGTTTTGCCTCTTTTATTTGGGGATTTAAGATCCAATAATTTTTCCCTTCCTCTGGAATAGGATTTTCAGAAACTGGGACATTGCAAACCAGGGTAAAAAAAATCAACATCTGGATTCCAATTATTTAAATCCCAAAGAGGCCACTTTATTTCTGTAATAGATACATCACTATAGGTAGGATTATAGGCCTGCCTGTTGGTGTTGTTGTACATATAATCTGGATTATGGGGCTCATCATGTGCAGTGGATGCATCACCGTAAAATATCTTTACATCATTTAGTTTCTGTCCATTTATCTTTTTTTTCTTCTACCCTCACAACTAAAGTAGACAAATCTTCAAGCCTTCCACTGTAAGCCCAACTATCTCCCAGTAATTTTTCATCATTTGTTAAATCCTTATATGCAATCCAATCCCTTTTTATGGCACCATTTACAACTTTCTGCCTCCATAATACAAGTAGGAGTCTATCATTTAGCTCGCTCTCTGTGCCAAACCCAGGTTTTATCCCATTTGGAATATAGTCGTTTTCGCAATTTTGTTTTTTTCTTATATACCATAAAAGAAACACCATATCCTTCATAAAGCCCTGGATAGGCATCACTCTCATGCCATCTAAAATTAAGTCCAGTAGCGCCATATTGAAGTTGATATCCCCATCCTACTTTTACTTGGGCGGTGTATGTTAAGAGTTTAGAGTGTTCCTGCCAAAATTTTTCAATCTCATTGAATTTATGACTTTTAAAAGGCAAAATAAATTCCTTGTAGGGATTTCCTACAAACCCCATAAACACTATGGTTCCATGATTTCCCACCGCATAGATGCCAACATCTGGATCACCCCATACTTCATTTAAATTCTTAGAAGTAATTCCTGACAGATCCGCCATCTGCCATGAGGAAATATCCTTGGGTAATTTGTATAGCAAAGTACCATCATTACCAACCACATATACTATATCTCCACATTGCTGTCCCCATACCCCATTTAGTTTTTTTATTTGTACCTGAATTTTGTTCTGACCATGCCCAACTTCGGCCACCATTATTGTTATGATAAATCTTTCCGTTGTTTCCAACCACATAAATATCGTCAAGAGAGGATCCCCAAATACTGTTAAAAGATTTGGGAGTATTATAGGTTCGATAATAGGAAAGATTATCGGGCTTTTCCCTGAAAATAAGACCCTTGCTATTTGGGCCAACTGTTTTGCCACAAATAAAAATTGATGTGTAACCACCTTCATAAATCTCCCAGCTCTTTCTAAAGTGCCAGTTCTTCCACCCAGCCAATCATAGGGCCTCCATAAAGTTCCCTTAGGGAAAGAATACCAACTATATTGTCCAGTACATCCCTTGCAATCCATCCTAGGCCAATCACCTGAACCCCTATACCATTTAAAGGGGCTGGAGCCGTAATTGCCATAGGTAGTTATGTGATCCCAGCTTGTTCCCCAAACAGCAAATAGGTCATTTTCAGTATATGTGTTAGATCCATCTGTCATGAGATTTCTCTTCCACTGACCATCACCACCCATATCGCACAAAAGGATCTCTCCATTATTTCCCACTGCAACCATCTTTTCTGACCCTTTTTCCCCAAAACCATATATATCCCTTAAAATCACACTTGTGGGCGTGTTCATTTTTGTCCAGCTGCTTCCATTAAAATGTAAAATTGTACCCCCATCACCAACAACATAAACATTGTCCCAGCTATTTCCCCATATTGCATGCAATTTTTGTCTGTATAGGAATTCATCAAAGTTGGGTTAAAATCTACTTTTAGGGGCAGGTTATAAAAAGTAGCCCATCTTTTGCTCCAACCATGATTTGAGCCAATATTAGCCTCTGTTGTCACGTGACTTCTGGATTATTTATGGATTTATCCCAATTCTGCAGGTTCTGAAAGATATCCTGGCCACCAGGCTCGTTACTCAAGGCAAGGACCTGTGTCCCGCCACCAGCAGAATGGTATTCATCGGTTATTGGTACATAATATGATATCTTCCTGGATGAAGAGAGAAAAGATGACGTCCCTACCCTGCCAACAGACTCTATATATGCACTGGTTTTAAGTAGTACTGGAGTTGAAGAAGTAACATGAATAGTAAAAGAAGGGGAATGTTCTTTTTGAAGCTCAGTAAGCTTGATGGAACCAGGTTTTCTAAAGTGGTAAAAATAGGTTTCACCTTGTATCTCAATATACCCATTTCTTTCTGGAAAAACCGTTAGCTGACTCGGGTCTCCTTCTAAAACAAGTGTCCCTCCATCCTGAACATCCTGGGTATATTTTGGATAAAAGGCAAAATAGACTATTGTATCCTTAAAAGCGGTTATAGGTGAATCCAGAGTAACAGTTGCGTTTGTAAGACCTGTTTTTTTTACCATTTGTGTAGTGATATACATCCTCTCCAATCTTAAGATAGCCTTTATCAGGAAAATGAATCTGAGGGGGAATTGTTCCAGGGGCCTTTAATTTTATATTCGTTGCATTGTTGTAAGATTCTGGAAGTCTAAAGAAAAAGGGATATATATGAAGGGTATAAGAGCTTCCATCATCAAAGAAATAGGTAGAATTATCCATCCCTTCTAAAATATCAATTTTATCAGTCATATTCTGACCACTTAAATACTTTCCAGCAGCATATCTATACCCTGCCTCAGCAAGATATAAGGCCTTCTCTCCCAATATAACTGATGGTTGGGTAATAAGGGAAGTAGAGGACATAATATAGAGTCCCCCGGCCAGCAGCAGCGAGACAATCATTACCACTACAATGTATAAAAGTATGGATCCATTTTCTCCTCTTGACATATATCTACTTCCCAGGGCCATTATATGTATCATTAAACCAGGGATTCACCGAAAAGGTGACCCCAATCTGGGGGGTTGTATTTAGCTCTATGGTCACATCAATTCTCGCAAGATCCCTGATATTGTCAGATGTGGTCCACTCAGAACCATCAGCTTTTTTTGGGTGATATGGTAAAATTTTTTTACCCTGTCAATTAACTCATATCCAAAATCTTCATTGGGATATGTAGAGTTTAGACTCAACTTTATTTCATCTCCAGCCATTGCCATTGCATAGTGTGTATCATTGCGTAAATAGGAAATTTTATTGGTACTATAGCCATAAACACCATGAAGCTCTTTTAACTCCCTGTAGATCCTACCTGTTGCAATATTCAATTTCAGGGCGGATTCAGCATATTCCCTGTTCTGGATATAACCCTTCATAACATCAAGTAGTCCATAGGTGGAAAATAGGGTAATTATACCTACAATAATAAGCACCAATACTATTTCAAGGAGTGTAAAACCAGAACTACTATTTTTCATTTACTAAATAAATTTACCACAGAAATATTGTCTTTGGTTAATGTAACCTTTAAAAATTTATGATCACCAGATGTATCTGGAACTTCTCTATTATTAGAGTCAAAATCAATAAATTTGCTTTCAACAGAAATAGAGGAATCAACACCATGAACAATACCATCTAAGTCATTTTTAAAGCTGTCAAGGTCTAAGGAATGGTTCTCAATGAGGGCCCTATAGTGCCCATCCACCCTTTCCATGGCATCTATCAAGACCCCATTTTCCCTGACAAGTAGAACAGATTGGACACTTGATTTTGAATGTGCAGAAATAAGGGTATATATCATTACACCTAAAATACCTGCAACTATCAAGGTAATTATAATCTCAATTAGAGTAAATCCAGCCCTAGTTGATAAATCCAGTCTCTTTTGTGACATGTATTTTAAGTCCTGAACTAAACTCAATATCCCCCTCAAACTGAGACGTGGAGTTAAGAGAAAGATCAGAATAAGGCCTCCCCCAATTATCAAATACAAGCAAGAAATTGGATGTAACCAGATCATCTGCCACATCTTCTTCATCCATACCTGGAAGCATCATTTTTTCACTATCATCTATGGCCTTATTTCCATTTAAATCACAAAAATAAAAATATCCACCAGGCACAAAAGAAATGCCACAAACATAATTTGAGTTCATGGCACTGAGCTGTGCATATCTTATGTGATTTTTAATCTCATCCAGGGTGATTTCTTCCTCTGGTTGAAAATTCACCCTGGACAAGACAACAGCTGCAATAATTCCCACAATTATAAGCACACCAACAACTTCTAAGAGGGTGAAACCTTTTGCCATTTGTACTTGTTAAGAATTAGGATTGGTGAAATTTCCGTAAACATCCTCATTATCAGGCGTCGTCACTTTTATTTCTATATAGTTATCCTGAGGGGTGAGGTTACATGTATAATCATCATAACCATCTTGAGAGACATAATTTAAACAATCTGTGTCAAGATTAGTCTTAAAGTTTTCCCAGGTAGCATTTGTGTCGCCATTATTTTTCAATAATTCTTTCGAATACTCCATAGTGAGAGCTGATTGGACTGACGCTATCAATGACTGAGCAGCCTTCTTCTTTGCTTCCTTTTGCAAATCTAAATACTTTGGTACAGCAACAGCCGCCAAAATACCCAAAATAATGAGTACTGCAATGATCTCAATTAGTGTGAAACCCTTTTCATTTTTCCTTCTTCTTTCCATAAATACCTCCTCTTAAATATATTTAGTATTTTAAATACCTTGGTTATGTTGACTTAATTTTAAATTTTACTAAATTACTTGCCACTGTACAATAACATCTACTGAGACAAAAAAATGTTAAAAAAAAATTTCATTTCCTGGCAAGGGGAAAAATTCAATAAAAGGCTTATTAATTGGAGATGTTATAGACCCAGATGAGTCTTCTGCTAATTGTGTGTCATGGATTTTCTGGTTCAAAGGAAGGTGGTGGAAAAGCCATTTCCATGGGAGAATATCTTTCCCATCACAATATCACCACCCTGTTGTTTGACTTTTCTGGAAATGGTGAAAGTGATGGGAAATTTGAAGACATCACCTTAAGCGGGCAGGTAGAAGACCTATTCAGTGCAGTTAAATTCATGTTAAGTCTTGGATTTAAAAAAAATCTTTATCATGGGAAGGAGCTTTGGGGGAACCACTGCAATATGCTTTCAGGGACATCACAAGGTAAAAAAATGTGTGTGGGATAATATGCGTAAATTCTGTTGCCATGCCATATGAACTCTTTTCCAGATTTATATATAAAAAGGATGGGGAGATATTCACTCTAAAGGGAGATGGAAAAGAAGTAAGAGTGAAAAATACATTTTTTTAACGATCTCAAAAAAATGGGACGTGATTTCAATGGTAAAAAAACTATCCCCTACACCTATTTTGATTATTCAAGGGGACAGAGATAACGTGGTAGACCCAAACCAGACCCATATTTTATACAAAAATGCCAGGGAGCCAAAAGAGCTCTTCATAATCAAAAATGGCGACCACACATTAACAAATAATTACAGACCAATGTGGGACAGCACCCTTAATTTTATTTTATCTGCCTATTTCTTTAGCTCCGATTAGTGATAGTGAATAGTGATTAGTGAAAGGGAGAAGGGTGAAGGATGAAGACCACCTAAAACCTTGAACGTTGAACCTTAGACATTCTCAGATACATCAAAAGCTTGAGACTTCAGAGTTAATGGAATAAGCAGATTATTTTAAAATAGAGCCTGTAAGTCCTATAAAATTCCAAAGCTTCTCAAGACCTCTGCCAATTTTTTTGTCCTCAAATGCCAGATGTTTAAGCGCTCTTATAAGATTAATTAATTTCCCCTCTTTTTCTATTACCTCTATTGCTTCATCCCGTGCCTTTTTTTATTATGGTCCTCCTGTCCCAGTAGGCAAATCCTATGGTGGTGGCGGTTAAGGTGGTAAATATCCCTACAAGCATCCATAAAAACTCCATCATCTGCTCAAAACGCTTATCCACCTGTTCAAACCTTTTATCTATCTGCTCAAATCTTTTATCTATCTGCTCAAATCTCTTGTCCACCTGCTCAAACCTTTTGTTCATATCATCCCGAAGTTCAGCAAACCTCTTATCTGTCTGTTCCATAAACACCTTCAGGGTAGCCTCTAATCTTATCAGTATCTCCCTGTCCTTCTGGGTAAATCCCTGTTCACTGGCAAAGACCCCTGTACACATAAATAACAACACAAAAGCAAACCATATTATTTTTCTTACCATAAATACCTCCTCACAATAATATATCTAAAAGGAGAAATCACTATTTTTCATATAAGCATAAATCAGGGAAAAGGCAAATACAATATGTACCCCAAACGCACCTATAAATGGAGGAACCACTGAATGTTTTCCCAAAATGGTCCCTGTCACATAGAGTCCATAGAACAAAAAAAATGGTAATGAGACCAATAGCCAGGTTAAGGGGCAAATTATCACTTCTTTTCCCAATAAACAGGGACAAAAGCCCTAAGAAAATCAAAGAAAGACCATATGATAATTTAGAATACCACACAGTCATAATTGACCCAACATTGGTTCCAGTTTCTTTAAGCTCTCTAATAAGCCCCCTTAATTTCCATACTGGTATTGACTCAATGTTCTTTGACCCAGTTATATCAAGTATTACATCCATATCTTTTTCTTTTATTTCATATGATACAACCTTCTTAATCCCAAATTCATCTGGATACGATAATAACACATCTGATAAAATAAGTTTGTTTTTTTAAGATTCTACCTTTCTTGGCTAAAAGAGCCAAATTTATCCTGGAAAAATTATCAGTTACCTCATATATCTGAAAATTGTCCCCCTCTCTTTTTTTCCTCATTTAACCTTCCAATATAACCAATATATTTACCTTTTCTAAACCAGAAATTTGTTATAAATTTATGTTTTATTATTTTTTTTCTTACCCAAATTATCCCAGATTGCATTTGTCTTTTGAATTGCCATTACCCCAATATACTGAGAAAATATTATCTGAAATATGGAAAACAAAAATGAATAGATTAAAATAAAGGCCACTACATTTCCAATAAATATACCTCCACCCTCTAAGGCCTCCCATTCCCTGTTTTTTTTCATCAAGCTAAATTGAATAATTAAGGTCAAAAAAAATACCATTGGAAATATCTGGGAGATTATTATTGGAATCTTCCACAAAAAATAATTTATTATCCACTTAAATGGGGCTAATTTACTTAAAAAAATTATCCAGTCTGTCAAATAGATCAACTAAAAGATAAATTGAAATACAGGACAAAGAACAGATAATGAGATATTTAAGGTTGTTCTTTATAAGGTATCTGTAAAGGATAGGCAGTCTCATAAGTAGATTTTAATCCCTTGTTGAAAATTTAAACTTTTTCTTTTTCAGCAAAATAAAAGGCAAATATAGTCAGTATAAAAAAATAAAATATTTGGTCCCCATATGCCAATAACTGGTGCAAGGACCCCACCCTCCACTAGGCTCTTTCCCATGGCAAAGAGTGCGTAATATACAAAGAACACAAGCACCACAATAATAGTTCCATAAAACTTCTTCATACCCTCTAAGAGCCACCCAAGGGGAATGGCTAAAAGACCAAGGATCATACATGATGTGGGAATTGCTATCCTCTTGTACTTTTCCTCTATTAATTGAACCACATAACTGGAGTTTCTCTTTGGAGATACGGACAACTTTTTCTTAAGGGCTGAAAAAGACATATACTTTGGCTCATCTGTATGGATTTTTAAAGATTTAAGCACCCTGTTTAGGTCCAGCTTTATCTCATATTTTCCAAATGAGATGTATGATCCCCTGCTGTCAAATGGATTTTCATATATCCTTCCATTTAATATGGAAAAGTAAAGCTCCTTTTTACCAGGGAGCCACTTTAAAAACCCCTGTGGAGCAACAATTATTATTTCCCTATCCTTCTCTATCCCCTGTTTTATAAATACATTTGTCAAAACTTCACTATTTTCTGATACCCTCTGGGCGTAGATTACAAATCCTGGAATCTTTAAGTTAAACATACCTGGCCTTATGGACAATTTGGTCTTTTTTTTGTGCAAGGTCTATTAAATATGAGTTGAACCTCTCCATGCCCCATGAAATACCGTGAAAGGAGATAAAAAAAATTTATTCCTGTAAAAATCAGTAAAATAAAGATTGGACAGGGCAAAATATTGTATAGGGATATACCACCACTCCTTAGGGCAACCAGTTCATTGTCAGTACTCATCCTCTGGAAGGTCACAAAAAGGGCAAGCATACCACTAACAGGCATGAGCACAAATAAAAAAAATGGTGAGAGATAAAAGATCAGATAGAGTATGTCCACAATACTTATGTTAAGGGACATAAGTATCTTTCCCAGCTGAATTAACCTTCCAATCAAGATAATTGAGATAAATACCCCAAGGGTAATAAGAAACACCTGGAGTATCTCCAAAGACATCTTGCGGTATAGGAGCTTTATACCCATATACTATTTATCTTCAGTATCCTGTCCTCTAAAAACCCTGAGGAGGTATTCCTCTTCTTTGGGATTTAGATTAAACCGAAAAGAGGCCTCTTTGACCAGGTCTGGATCTTTCTTCTTGCCCCTGTTTTCAGAAATCCAGGTAATTGCATCCCTTAATTTCTTTTCCTCAGGCATAATAGTAGACATGTTCTTGTCCTCCTAATTTATAAAGTTCACTGTGTACTGTTCACTAATCACTAACCACTATTCACTATTCAAGTTGCCACCTACAATTAATCCATATAAATTAAATTGGCAACTCAAATAACTCCTTAAACCTGCACAGAACCACGGCGATAAAACTTGAAGCTTAATCCTTGACCTCCCAACACTTTAAGGTTAATTATGTTTTTTTGCTTTTTTTTTGGCCGGTACAAATCAATAAAAAAAACAAAGGAGGTATTGCCATGAAAAGGACCTATCAACCAAGAAGATTAAAGATGAAGAGGACACATGGTTTTTTTAGTGCGATCAAGGACCAAAGGGGGCAGGAATGTCTTAAAACGGAGAAGAAGCAAGGGAAGAAAGAGGTTAACTGTTTAGAACTCCCTTGATGCAAAAGATCACAAAACCAAAAGAGTACCAGGACTGTTATTTAACAGGTGAGAAGATTTATACAGAGCACTTTATAGTATTTGTAAAACAAAGGGATCCAGACCACCTGGGACCAAGGGTGGGAATTGCTGTGACCAAAAAAAGTAGGAAATGCAGTTTTTAGAAACAGGATAAAGCGGCTAATTAGAGAGGGATTTAGACAGTCAAGGTTTATTAAATCAAGACAGGATGTGGACGTAGTTGTTGTGGCAAAAAAAGGGATAAAAAAAGAGGATCTAACCCTAAATTCTGTGAAGAGACAGCTTGATTTTTCTCTAAGCCTGTTAAACTAAAGAATATCTAACCACGAACCTATGACAAAACTCGCAAAAAGCTTCACAATATCTATAATTTTACTCTATCAAAAATTAATTTCTCCATATTTTCCGCCTAGTTGCAGGTATCAGCCAACTTGTTCAGAATATTTTATTCAGGCCATATCAAAATTTGGTGTAATTCGAGGAACCTTACTTGGGACGATTAGGCTGTGTAAGTGTCATCCCCTGGGTGGCAGTGGACTTGATCCAGTACCAGATACCTTTTCCTTAAATCCATTTAAAAGCAGGAGCAAAACAAGTGGACAATAATGAAAACACAAGGCTCATGTTGGCATTGGGACTTACTGTGTTGGTATTGGTGGTTTGGAATATCCTTTTTCCGCCACCAAAACAGAGTGTGAAGAACAACAGCACGAACAATATAGTAAAAAGTCAAGATAGGGCTCAGGTGAAAAATGATTCAAAAACTTTGTCTATCTCTGAGGTAACAGATGGAAACTACAGCTATTCTAAGGGTGAGACCTTAACTATTGAAACCCCCAAATACATTGCCAGGATAAATTCCCAGGGTGGAATCTTTGAGGAATTTGAACTTACCCATTACAAAAACTCAATAAGGCCAGATTCAAAAAAATGTCTTTTTGATAACAAGAAACATATTGGGAAAAGGTCCCCTTGGCATCTTGTTTAATTACAACCCCACATGGAAGGTTATAAAATGGGAATATTCGGGAACTTCCCAAAAGCTAGCAGAAAATGAAACCACCACACTCACCTTTAAAGCCAGACTAGACAGCACACTTATCTCAAGAAAACTCACCTTCCATGGAGATAGCTACAGGATAGATGAAGAATTAGATGTGTACAACACATCTGACCATCCACTTACTGGAATAGTTGGAATATGTATTGCAGCTCCCTCTGAATCTGAACACGCATCCAGATTCAACAAAAAGCAAATTGTGTATTACACAAAAGAAAAGAAGCTGGAGAAGGAATACAAGAAAAAGAAGCTGGGACCTGGAATTGAGGTAAAACAGCCCATTAATTGGGCAGGTATTGAGGACAACTATTTTCTTTTATCTGTTGTTCCAATTACTGGATCACACATCCTTAAGGCAAAACTAGAAGATGGTGCATACAGAGTGGCTGTGGAGTCAAAAATATCCCTTCCACCAGGCAAAGGTAAATCCCTTAAAAACGTTTACTACATTGGTCCAAAAAAAGGCCAGGTATTTAGAAAAATTACCAAACAACCTAGGTGCTGCAATTAACTATGGCTGGCTGGATTTCCTTGCAAAACCCCTGGTCATTGCCCTTAATTATTTCTATAAATACACCCACAACTATGGAATTGCCATTATAATCCTCACAATTGTGATCAAGATACTGTTTTGGCCCCTGTCCCATAAAAGCTACAAGTCCATGGAGCAGATGAAAAAGATCCAACCCCTTATGCAGCAGCTAAAGGAAAAATACAAAGACGACAAGCAGAAGCTAAACGAAGAAATGATGCGGCTATATAAGACCTATAAAATCAATCCAGCTGGTGGATGTGTCCCAATGCTCCTTCAAATCCCTGTATTTATAGCCCTTTATGAGGCACTGTTAAGCGCAATTGAGCTCAGGCATTCACCATTTATCTATCATTTGCCATTTACCAACATTGTGTGGCTAGCTGATCTCTCTGCAAAGGATCCCCTATACATTACACCAATATTTATGGGCATCACCATGTTTATACAACAGAAGATGACCCCAACCTCCGGGGATCCAACCCAGGCCAAACTAATGCTCCTTATGCCTATATTTTTGACTTTTCTGTTTTTAAACTTCCCATCTGGCCTGGTGGTCTATTTTATTACAAACAACATCTTGTCAATAATTCAGCAGTGGTGGATGTTAAAGAAAAATTAACCACAAAAATCCAATTCTTTATTAGGAGAGCTTATGGAGACCAAAAAAAATATTTGAAGGAAAAGACCTTGAATCAGCAATTGAAAAGGCATGTGAATACTTTAATAAAAACAAAGACGAGCTTGAGGTAAAGGTATTAGAAGAAGGTTCCAGTGGAATCTTTGGAATTGGAGGAAGAAAGGCCAGAATCGAGGTATCTTTAAAATATGACGTAAAAAAAACTGGAAAATATGGTAAAGGAGATGGTTGAACACATAATATCTTTTATTAATCCCTCCTCAAAAATAGACATAAACATTGAAGAGCAAAATATAAATGTCTCCATTGCTGATTGTCCAAACTCAGGACTGATAATTGGAAAAGAAGGGCAGACCATATCTGCCCTGGAATATATCTTAAATAAAATGGTGTCTAAAAAATGGCCAGATAGGGTGTATGTACACTTAGATGCAGCAGGATATAAGGAGAGGCAGGAAAATAACCTAAAAAAAACAGGCCATGGAGCTGGCAAAACGGGCAAAGACCATTGGAAGACCATTTAGCACAAGGCCCCTTAGTTCCTACCACAGGCGGGTTGTGCACATGACCCTTAAAAATGACAAGGAAATAATCACCCAATCCAGGGGAGAGGGACCATTAAAAAGGGTGCAAATATCTCCAAGAAAGAGGTTCAGGAGAAAGACAAGTTAAAAAAACATGAACCAGGAAACAATTTGTGCCATATCTACCCCCTGGGACAGGGGGGTATTGGAATAATCAGAATAAGCGGCCCATCCTCCCTATCAATTGGTAAATCCCTATTTAAGTCAGGTAAAAAAAATCACCACCATAAAACCTTACAAGCTCTATCACGGATACATTGTATCGTCTAATAAAACAATAATAGATGAAGTCCTGGTGAGCTATATGCCTGGCCCTGGGTCATATACAGGTGAAGATGTATTTGAGATAAACTGCCACGGAGGCCCTATTGTTGTAAAAAAAAGTGCTTGAAGAAGTCATAAAAAGGGGAGCCAGGCTGGCCAGGCCAGGTGAGTTTACCATGAGGGCCTATCTTAACAACAAAATAGACCTGTCTAAGGCAGAGGCAATTTATGAGATAATATCCTGCAAGTCAGATATGGGACTTCTCTCTGCATCCAACAAGCTTGGTGGAGCCCTTAAAGAAAAAAATTGACTCAATAAAAGAAAAGCTGGAAAACATAATGGCCAGGATTGTTTCAGAAATGGACTTTGATGAAGATGTAGATGAATTTGATCCCAATAACATAAAGAAAGAGATTGTATCTATCTTAAGTGAAATAGACTACTTAATTGAAAACAACAAAAGGTATTCCCCAATGGTTTATGGGGCAAAGGTGGTATTGTGTGGTGAAGTCAATGCTGGTAAATCCTCCATATTAAACACAATCCTGGGAAAAGAGCGGGCCATAGTTACTCCAATCCCAGGAACCACAAGGGACTTTATTGAAGATGTGATAAATATAGAAGGAATCCCTGTTAAAATAATTGATACTGCTGGGATTAGAAGGTCCCAGGACCAAATAGAGATAATTGGGGTAAAAAGGGGAATTGAACTCATAAAAGAGGCAGACCTTATCCTGGTTGTGTTTGATATCTGCTCTCAGATATCATCAGATGTAAAGGAAATTGTGTCCTTAAAACCAAAGGACAAAATACTCGGGGTTGCAAATAAAATTGATTTGCCCAAATACGACCACAAGACAGATCAAATTGATTTTTTTTGAACAAAAAGGGATTGAGGTAATAAAAGTCAGTGCAAAGATGGGAGAAAACATAAATGACCTAATAAAGGCTATTGCCAGAAAAATAATGGGGGACCACATGGAGCCCCCACAAGATGAAATAGTCCCAAATATGAGACAGGCAAAACACCTGGAAGAGGCAAAAGAGGAACTCACCAACCTCTTGAGCCTGCTATCTTCCTGGTATGAGGTTGACCTGATTTACACACACCTTGAAAATACAGTAAAATGTTTAAAGGAAATAACCGGGGAAATCACAACAGAAGATGTCTTAGATAAGGTCTTTTCAAATTTTTGCATAGGAAAATAAAATTATTTTAAGAAATTACACTCTTTGTGCATATCCCAGGACAATTTTTTTTAAAAAACCTATTGACAAAAATACTTTCCCGAGTAAAATGAAAATCAACATTGGAAATTAACGGTAGAAAAGGAAAACAACGTTTAAGATAAGAGCAAAGATGCAGAGTTTAAGAAAGTGACCTTATGGTAAGTAAGCTTGCACTAAATATTTTTTTTTAAAAAATCAGTTAAACAAGGTTTACTTGTTCTATTTGAGGTAGCGATTATTTTTTTTGGTATTCACAAATGGATTTAGTAAAATGGTGAAAATGTCAGACAGCCAGTTAAATGAAATTACAGGTGGTGGTTTTTCAAGTGTTCAGCTCATAAACGATGGAATCTATGACATTGCTCATATGGGATTTAATGTGGAAGTTGAGACATATACAGATATTGATTCAATGAAAATGGGATACTGGGACAATGGAAATGGCATTGGTTGGGACCAAAACTGGACGGACGTCCAGATGGGAGATTCAACATCTGATCTCAAGATGAATGGATTTGTATTTGAGGCAAAGTTTGAGAACATGGATGATCCAGCAAACAGGCAGTTAGTTGAAGTGAAACTTGGGTTTCAAGATGTGGTAGGCACATTAAAGGCAGATTTTCAGAGTTTATCAAGATTAGGTTATCTTCCAAGGCAGGCTGAAGGTGTAAAGACATACACCTTTAACCACGATCCCCTGATCATAACAATCAAGTGTCAGGGACAGGATGCAGGGATCTGGTATGACTTTGGAGGGGCTCAAGGCAATTAAAAGCCCAATAAAAACAAAAATAACCATAAAGGAGGTGATGTGAGGGGTTAGAAGGAGTTTTTTTATATGGGGAGCGAGGTAATGCAAGCTCTCTAAGGTTTAAGTTTGTTCTTTTAAAATTGGGTTAAAGGTTTATTTTAGGTGCCATAGAAAAAGCCAAACCAGGGGTAACCCTGGGACGGAAAGCCAACGAGACCAGGCACCTGCCTAAAGATATGTGGGGGACATAGCAGGCACCTGGTTGGTCGGGCTACCTATGGTAAGAATTTTCAAACCAAATTCTTATCATAGGAGGATCTTATGAAAAAGGTATTAGTAATGTTAGCAGCCTTGCTAATGGTTGCAGGTTCAGCAATGGCCATGAAGGCCATCTCAAACGACCAGATGGATTCCATCACAGGTCAAGCTGGTGTATCAATTGCAGTTGACGATGTCAAGTTGTACCAACACATTCAGGGATTGTGGTACACTGATACTGATGGATTGGATGTCACTGCTCCTAGTAACTCTACTGATCCTGGGGCAAATTATTTACATACCCAATACAGCGGAAATGGTGCAAGTGTTGGAATCAAGGATTTAGAGGTAATGGTAAATGTTAATGCAATTACTTCTGCAGATGTTAATAGCACTACTGGTGAGATAACTGCCATTCATTCAATAGGAAGGGAACTTCAAGGAACTTACGGTGCAAAAGTAGATTACACCAATAATGCTGACAATACTGCTTTCTTGGCCAAGCCAATTACCATAGACGTAACAGATAGATTGCCAGTTCTTTCTGCAGGTGCAGCATGGGATGCTGGCGTTCTAGCGGCTCAAGACATACATATCCCAGATACTAACTTCGCTGGCGTTATGATCGGTCTTGGAACCCTGGAAATTGTTCAAAGTGATATGACAATTGAAATTGCTTTGAGTGGACTCAATCCACTAGATGATGACAATTTAGATTCAATAAATGGTCACGACTTTGGCACCTTCTACATTGGCAAGACCACATTGGCAATCTTAGACGGTGTGATCGAAATCGCTCCTCATTAATTCTTTGGATAAACAAAATCACCTGGGGGTTACCCTGCCCCTGGGTGATTTTTTATATTTAAAAAAAGGGGTCATTTAATGATAGTATCAATAATAGCTCTTTTAACACTCCTGATCCTCCTGCCAATTAATTCAGTCTCAAAAATGATTAAGCTAACAGATGGTGACATGGACAGGGTGGTTGGTCAGGCAGGGGTTACCATTGGGATCTCAAATTACAAGACCTATAGAAATTTTGAATATATTGGATACAAGGATACTGATTCTCCAGATGGGACAAATGGAACTATTTTTTTTAATAACATTGAGATCTTAGAGACCCTATCCACTGGAAATGTGGATACAAATGGGGACAACTTAAAAACAGGGGTTGTTATAGATGTATTTCAAAATCCCGACTCAATACCAATGGTATCATTTGTAGCAGATGACTTTGACCACAGATTTGATTTCCACGCAGGTTCTATTGATTTTTGTCAAAAGAAAATTGGATCTCTAGATATAGATGAAATACACCCATATTCCCACAGGTATTATGCAACAGGACACTCAGATGGTGTGGACTTTCAGTATAATTTAGGCCTTGAGATTACAAACTTTGACTACAAATACCAATACAATGAAAACAACACCCCAAATCATAAATCCCTCCACTTTGACAAATTCTACATGGTCAAGGACTTTACCACAAATCCAGAGGACGATCCAACTGATCCATCCACATGGAAGCCTAACGGACAATTCCAGTTTGGGGACTTAAATCCCTATGGTGGGTCAACCTATAATCCCGGGACACTGGACGTAGGTGTTGATCCCAACACCAATCTGGCTCAAATCTTGATTAACCTTCCAATGGAGGGGAGCATAAGGATAAGCAATTTCCAGGTTGGTGACACAAATTTTGGACCAATTGCAATTGACGGAATCCATGTGCACAGGATGCATATAAGACTTATCCCTTAACAGTTTTAACCCATTCACCCCCCATTTTTTTACAAAAAGTTGACTTATTGGAATGATAGCTATAGTTAATTTATATAATCCACCATAAATGGAGCACATGTGGTATGGAAATAGAAAATAAAAAAATACGCATTCATGCTATCAAAATGGCCAGACATGGACACATAAAAAGTGGTTAGCCATAAATAAAACTATAAGGAGCGATACACGATGAAAGTAAACATAGTGATTGAAAAAGACAAAAATGGATATTTCGCATTCTGTCCTGAGTTAAAAGGATGCCATACTCAAGCTGATACCTTGGAAGAGGTTCTTGAAAATATAAAAGAAGCCATAGAACTGTATCTTGAAACTTTATCTCCTGAAGAAAGAGAATACTGCCTTTCCCAAGAAATCCTAACAACATCTTTAGAGGTTAACGTTGCCTAAATTACCAAGACTGACCCCAGAAGAAGCTGAAAAGATGCTTCTAAAAGCGGGATTCAAACATATAAGAAGTAAAGGAAGCCACAGAATATATCAAAAGGAGAAAGAAAGATTTGTGCTTCCGTTTCATAAGGGAAAAATATTACATCCAAAAATTATCAAGGCACTTATGGAAGCGATAGAAAAATGATTTGGCCAACAAATCGCTTCATCTGACCGCTATTCCGCTGCTCTTCATAGCGGCAGGTGAGCAAAGTTATTCCCATTTAATTGCCATTTCTGCCAATTTTTCCAGCTCTTCAGACAAGGACAAACACTCTTTTAGATCTTTTCCATGAACAATTAGCCCATGTTTTTTTTAAGACAATAAACTGCCTGGTCCTGCTGACCTTACCAACTGCCTGTGCAAGCTCAATTGAACCTGGACTAAATGGCTCAACAAACCCCAATTTTTCCAAAAACAGATCCTTTTCATATACATCTATTTTTTTCCAGAAAATTTCCAAATCTATGTGTTGCCAAAATAACGTTAAGGGGATGGGTATGTAAAATTGCCCTACTACTCTGTTGATTTTTGTAAATATTTATATGCATCCTGTATTCAGATGAAGCATGCCAAAGATAGGCGTGTCCCTTAATATATCATAGACAGCAAGGTCACCAGGCTCAATCATCCCTTTATTCACACCACTTTTTGTGATAACCATCCTCCTTCATCATCAAGCACACTGATATTTCCACTAAGCCCAGATATAAGGGACCTATTCCATGCCCTATGTCCAATCTTTCTAATATCCCTGGCTATATCAGGGTCTACATATGGCCCAAAACTACTTATATACTTTCCATAAGTTCCAATCTTTATGTCTATTACAGGGGTATTGTCTATAACCTCAATTGGATGGATCAAAAGGACATTTTCTTCAATATTTAAAGTCCTCACCCTGTGAAGGCCAATTGGATTTGGCCGATTCGGTGATCTTGTTGCAAAAACTCCTTTTTTTTGGTCTGAATCTATCTCCCCTGGGATGACACCTTAAAACTCCTCTATCCGCCTTATTTAGCCAGGTAAAGACATATATCTCATCACCAACCTTCAGCCCATGTGCTGCATCAAGATAATCTCCATCAATTATTAGCTCTGATGGTTCCAGGTCATGGGTAGGCTGTTTTGGACACTCAGAGATGTGTTTAAAAACAGACCTTATCCTTCCAATAAATTTAATTTCAACCAACACAAAAATCTCCCTTATTCAAATTCATATGACCAGACATATGCAATATTATGCATATTTAAAAATCCCTCAATATCGGGTGGAAAATCGTGGGCAACAAAAAGAAAAAGGGGAAGTGATTTGTAGGCCTTATTTTCAAGTAAATATCCAACTGAATGGGATATTCCTTCAAGACGATCTATCAAATACGTCCATTCGCTTAACAAGCCTGGAGATCTCCTGTTCTGTTTTCTTCTGGGCTTCTGCAAATTCATTTAACCTTTCTTCTGTTTTCCTCTGGGCTTCTGTGAGTTCATTGAGCCTCTTTTCTGTCTCCTCTTCTGGGCATCTAAAAGTTCAGCTACAGCTTCTTCTAACTTTGCAAGTCGTTTTTCAGCATTTTTATGAGACTCCAATAAACCAGCAACAATGTCTTTAAGTTCTCTAAAATCATCCCTGGTTACTCTTTCTTTTTGCTGCTTTTCAATCTCCTCTAAAATTGCAAACAACACTTCCCTCAATGAAGGCTCAACTGTCTCTAATTTCTTAAAAAGGCTTACACTCATAACAGACATAATTTTAACTTCCCATTTTTTTGTTATATTTTTAACCCATAAAAAAATCCTGTGTAAAGGGAATGTCCTGGGACAATTTTTTTTAAATTAATCCTGATTATCCTGCCTGCTATCTTGCATGGAAATCTTTATGAAAGACTCTTTTGTTTTTATACTATCACAAAATCCAAAATGGTCAAATCCTCCTTTAACCTTAATTCCATTTACTAAAAATTCCCCACCTTCTGAGACCTCTCCTATTATCTTTAGTCCTGAAATAGCCTTTTTAAGTGAATTTACCCCCTTAGGTCTAACAGTACCCATAAGCACATAGTCCTCACCGCCTTTTGTAGCAAAGATTACTGGATCTTCCCCCACCATCTGAGCCATTAAAACCACTTCTGCATGTAGTATTGTACTGTCTATTTTCAAATATGCACCAGAGTTATCTGGTATAAGCCTTTTTATATCCTTTAAAACCCCATCTGATACATCCATAAGAGATGTTACATCTAAATTTCTTACAATGCACCTGGATTCTGTATAATATATCTTGGGCATTAGATGAGCCTTTTTTTGCTTCTTTAAACCCATGTTGAATACCCATTTTCAATGCATAAAGCCCTGCCCGAGACAGTCCAATATCTCCTGTTACAAAGATTAGATCTCCAACATATCCTGTCTTTCTGTATAGATACCTCTCTTTCTTTTTTTCCCCAGATAGTTATATCCACTCCAAATACCTCTGAAAAAGATATATCACCCCCTGCAAGGTAAAGATTGTATTTTTTAGATAAAAATGCCATACCCTTGAAAAATTCTTCAAAAAAAGGTCCTGGTTGCATTTTTTTTATTTATCATAATAGACATGGTGAAACCAAGGGGAATCCCACCCATTGCCAGTATATCAGAAATATTTACTGCAAGGGCCTTGTATCCAATGGCATATGGAGAGAAATATCTCATATCAAAGTGCACATTCTCCAGGAAAATATCCTGGGAGATGAGCATCTCTCTTTCAGCCTCTATAATTGCACAGTCATCTCCCCTGCCAAGGATAACACCCTCTTTTTGACAGAAAAATCCATCTAAAAAATCCAGAAACTCCTCTTCAGATATAAATGTATCTCTATTTTTTTGATGTACACATCAAACCTGTGCCCCCTGCCCTTTACCTGATACTCAGGCCCAATTTTTCCAATAAAAATAGCTTAGCATGTAAAGGCCTCTTTAAGACCACCCTTGATTTTGTGGCCCAAAAACCATTTTCAAGTAGCTCATACAGATCATCCCCTTCACCTTGTGCTAACATCCTGATTACATGCATATATTTCTTTTCCCTGGCACGCCTTTTACTGTGGTCCGGGAAAAAGGGGTCTAAATAAATGACATCTGGATAAGGAATATCCTGCCCCACCTTTTTTTAAAACACCTAAAGAGTTCTCCAAAATTGGTCTAATCCTGGTTGCAACCTCCATGTCCAGTATCCCAATTCTGCCAATGTACTCTCTTAACAGGGCAAATATTATTGGGTTTTTCTCAATACATATTACTGATATTCCATATATGGCCATGCAAAGGGCATCAAAACCAAATCCAGCTGTTAGATCCAAGGCCAGCTTAGGTCTGAACCTCCTGCTTGTTATTGCAGAAATAAGGGGCTGCTTCTTAGAGATCTGTTTTTTTAACTTAAGATATTTTTTTCTCATCCAAGAAAAATGGTTTTAGTCTTTTTGATTTCTCAAAATGGACCTCAATCCGCCCATTTTCATACTTAAAAAAATATTCCTTTTTTCTTTAATTTTGATATATCCTGAAAAATAAAAGGGAGTCTCACCTTTTAAACATCCTATCCAGTTCTTTTCTGGACAAAACCATTGAGGCGGGCCTACCATGGGGACAAAAATCCCTATCCCTGCAATCAAGCCACTGTTTAATGAGCTCTTTTGCCTCCCACACCTCCAATCTTGTATTGGCCTTTATTGCCTTTTTGCAGGCAACCATTTTTATGAGATCATCTATACCATCCCTGCCTGAATTTACATATTCTAAAATCACCTCTTCTGCCTCTAGGCTGCTCAAATATGCGGGAACTTCAAAAATAAATATCTTCCCATCTATTATATCAAAATCAAACCCAATCTCTTTTAACTCCATAACAAATCCAATATCCCTATCTTTTGGAATATCTATCTCTATTTTGGACAGGAGTTTTTGTGTGGCCCTGAATCTCTTATCTGAGTATCTCTCATATAATATCTTCTCATGAACAGCATGCTGGTCTAAAATAATCAGTTTCCCCTCACTGTTTTTTTTACAAGGAGATAACTGTCTTCTATCTGTCCAAGATAGATAAACTCCTTGCATGTTTGGTATCCATCATGAGCAGGACCCCTATCTGGTATCTTTTTTTGATAACACAGTAAAGTCTTTATTATTCTCTTTTAAATAATCTCCTTTTCCGTGTTTTTCAGCATAACTTAAAAGGTCCTCTGATAGATATTTTTTTTTCCTTACCTGATTTTCATCTGCAGAATATTCAAAGATTTTTTTTTCAAGGGCCTTTTTTTACTCCATTAAAAAGAGCTGAAAACACAAGGGATTCATCTTTGAACCTAACCTCCATCTTTGCCGGGTGTACATTTACATCCACAAAATCTGGTGGCATATGGAGAAATATTATCCCAGATGGATATTCCTTTGATAAAATCATACCTGAATATGCCTGTTTTAATGCCCTTAGAAGTATTCTGTCTTTAATGGGCCTGTTATTTACAAAAAAATATTATCCTGTCTCCCCTGGCCTGGGAATATTTAGGATCACACACATACCCTGAAACACATACATCTCCAACCTTAAAATCAACCCCATGGAAATTATCCACAAGGTCCTTTGGCCATATTAAACGTATACGAGATATAACATCCTGACCTTTTGAAAACTCAAACCTTATTTTCCCATCTCTCTTTAAATAAAAACTTTTATCTGTATGGCAAAGGGCAATTTTGTAAAATACCTCTTCACACTTTTTAGACTCAACTGAGGTGGATTTTAGAAATTTCAGCCTTGCAGGTATCTGCAAAAAGAGATCCCTCACCTCCACTTTAGTACCCCTATTCATGGCACATATACCAACATCTCCCTGCTTTCCGTATTTTATTTCAAGCATATATCCAAAATCTCTATCCTCTTTTTTTGTGGAAATTATCATGTGGGATACAGAGCCAATGGAAGGCAGGGCCTCTCCCCTGAAACCAAATGAGCCAATGGAAAAAAAGGTCCTCGCGGCTCCAGATCTTGCTGGTTGCATGTCTTTTCACTGCCAGGATAAGATCTTCTTTATCCATCCCAGAGCCGTTATCCTGCACCAATATAAGAACCTGTCCACCACCCTGGATCTCAGAAGCTATCTCATCTGCCCCTGCATCAAGACTGTTTTCAATAAGTTCCTTGAGTACATTTGCAGGCCTTTCAATAACCTCTCCAGCTGCAATCATATTCTGGATATTTGCAGGAAGGACCCTGATATTGCCCATATAAAACACCCCAATCTAACTGTTTATCAAAACTTAAGTTAATATCTATTCCAGATTAAATCCCTGAGACACCTCCCCAAGGGAGCCCAGGGTAATTGTCACCAGTATCCTGTTTTCATCCTTGTATGGGAAAGCTCTGTTTTTACAGTCCAGCACTGGTGTTTATAATTAATAGTAAGCTTTCTCTCAATTGTCTTTCCTATATCCAGATCCCTGCTATCTGAATATTGGATCTCCCACCTATTATTTGGAAAAATAGAAGTACCATACTCCAGGACTGATAGTCTGTCCTGGTTTTGCCTGTGTATATCATCTGTCAATTTCCTCTGATAATCATGGGATAGATAGAGAGATATTGGTCTTAAAAATTTTAGGTCCATCCTGTTTTCAGATTCAGTAACTCCCAAAATATACGGAGAAAACCATATATTTCCTGTAACCTTTAATTTATCCAATGGAGATAGCTCATATTCTGTCCTGATATCTGTAAATGGCCTTTTTGGATATTTTTTTTAAGTTTGTATCCCTGCCTGCCTCCTTAATATCATAGGTCTGAGATAGCTTTATTCTGAGAACATCCCTGTATAATGCATTTTGATCTTCATCAAAATACTTCAACGTAAAATGATTGTCCAAACTATATATTATTTTATTTTCTCTTGTAAGGGTATCAATGGAATCAAAGGCGGGTATGTCATCCCTGATCCTCATTGACCTGTAAAAATACTCCACCTCTGGAGTAACAATATGACGTAAAAAATACGGATTTTTATTCAGAGATAGATTAAATATCTTAATTAGTTGGGTAGATGTATCCAGATCAAATTCAAATAAATACCTGTTTTCAAAAGCATCCATTTGTCCTATATCCCTGTCCTTTTAAAAAAATATGCAGTGTCCCTTATTGATATTTTTGGAATAATTGTTGCCATATCAGTGGATATGGTCTTACTAAAGGAAGGATATATATCTAGCCTTGTTCCCTGTACACCGTACCTTCTGTAAAAATATGAAATTGAATTCTCTGATTCAAAATCAAATAATCCATGAAACACTGGCGTCTTAAATACATTAAATCCTATTTCCGGCACACGCTGAACAGTTGAGTCATAGACAGGATCAAGATTGTGATTTTTATACCTTAAATTTTCATAGTACTGTGCCTTTAGATATAGATTACCAACATCAAATCCCCTGTTAATAAGCAGGGTGTTTTCCCTGAGTAAATTGTCTTTGTTATTTATATCCCTGCCAAAGACACCTAAAAACTGTTCCCTGCTCTTATCAAACCCAAGATATCCTGAATCAAATTTCCGCAAAAAATCCTGGTCAGAAACATAGTCAATATCAAGCTTTAGCTCCAGATCAGGGTTTATCAAATAGCCATCCATCTTTCCCCTTAGCCAGTATCTATTTTTATTGGGCCTGATTAGACCATCATCCCATAACCACTTGGGGCATCTGATTCTGCAGCGTACTGTATCTTGTCTCTCAAATAACTCACCATAAAAAGGCCCCTGGTCTCCACATTTGGGGTAAATCTATATTCCACCCCACTATATACTCCCCTTTTGCTGAGGTAGCCTGGATAAAAAGTAATGTCCTGCTCCTTTGATAAAACCAGATAATATGGGATATTGATCCCTGTACCATCAATTGATGAAGAGGAATATTCTGGAATCAAAAATCCAGACTTTCTCTTTACAAGTAGGGGTAAACGCAGGTAAGGAAAATAAAATAAGCTATGACCCTTTATCTTAAATTTCACGTGATAGAGACGGGCTTCTCCATCATTTCCAATATTTCCCTTTTTTATATAAAAAATGACCAGTCTGGAACATTAGAGTCACATCCTGTTACTTCCACATCCCTAAATGAAAAGGTCTTTTCTCCTGTTTTATCTATTCTTTTACCTTTAAAATAGAGATGCGGGACAGAATAAAATATATCTCCCCCCTTAATCCATCCAGTTGAATTTGACACATGCACTAAGATCTCATGGCCATGAATATTATTTCCATCCCAGCTTGCAAATACATTTCCCTTTAAATATATTTTTTTTATCTTTTTTTCTCATACTTGGCATAGTCAGCACGAATTTCATAGTGTGATGATATGAGACAAACATCACCATAAGCTTCAACAATGTCTCTATCACTGTCTACCTTTACCTTTTTTTGCAGATATATTAAAGGGCTCATTTTGCATTGAAAGTTCCATTATGCCTTTTTTTTGCAAAGCCATTTGCCACAAACAAAAACAAAACAAACAGTATGGTAAGCTTCCTCATAACCTAGCTCCACAAAGGTTTATTTAGCCCATCAAAAAAATAATCTCACCATTTCTCTATTATAACACCTCACCTCCACTGGATGTGGACTACCCTTAATAAGGGTATAGAGTCTTTTTTCCATGACACACCTTTTTATAAAATCTCTCATAAAACTATCCAACTCCTTTCTTTTACTCAAATTAACAAGTCTGACCAGCCTGAATAAGGTAATCATATCCATGGTGGAAAGGGACTTATTCCATGGCCACGCAGATGTGGAACAGAGAAGAGATGGACTTAAATCTTTAAACATATCCAGGTCCTCAAAACCAGAAATACCTGGCACAGGATAAAATAATGATAGTCCTATCCTCACATTTTCGCCAAGGTTCATTAACAGAATTAAATTTAAAACTGCATCCTCTATTTTTTTCATCTGGAAAACCAGCTATAAAATAGACAATTGTATCTATTTGTTTTTTTATTTAATACCTGAAGCAGGGACTTTAACAGAGATATATCTGTGGGCCTATTTTGTTTTTTTGGCTATCTTTTTACATGCTGTCCCTATTGAAAAATTGAACTGTCTAAAACCAAGGGATATAAGTCCATTTAGGCAATCTTCATCCAATAACCTATAGTCTATCCCATTTTCACAACTAAACATTATGTTTGGGATAATTTTTTTTTATTCTTTTCAGTGTTTCAATAAAAAAATTTACGCCTGAACAATATATTGTCATCTTCAAAATTAAACAAAAAAAACTTTTGAATCATCCATCCTGGGTAAGAGTTTTAATAGAGAATTATTATCCACCTCCCTTATTCTTTTTCCATGTACAAGTGCAACAGAACAAAAACCACAGCCATTTGGACATCCCCTGGTTAAATAGGTTGAATAATAAGAAAATTTTTTTTGTGTTCTTTGTATTTACCACACAAGGTATTAGATTAAATCTTTTGTCTTTTCCAAAAAAATTTTGGAATGGCTTGTTCTGCCTCTTTTTTTAAAACTGAATCAAAAAGTCCTGTTCTTTCAAAATATTCTGGAAAAACCGCTGCCCCTGCCCCACCTAATACAATTGGTATTTTTTTTATCTTTTTTTCTTAAGCTCTTCTGCAAGCCTAATTGTGGATAATGCATAACAAAATGCAAAACATGAGATAAAAACTATATCAGGAGAGTTTGCTAAAATAGCCTCTGCTGCACTTGAATAATCTGGACCAAATCTCTTATATGTGGTGAAATAAGAAGAAGGACCCACTTCACCTTGTATCAAAAAAATCCTTAAGATAAGTTAATTCATCTGGGATCTGAATAATCTTGGGCTTATTTTTGTTTGGAAATAAATACAAATGAACACTATAACCAAAAGATTTTAGAATAGTGCTAACAATATGCGCTCCCAAAAAACTCCCCCTATGGGAGTATAATAAAAATCCTCAATTGGAGGTATCACAACTGCACATCTCATGAATGGGGAGGATATATTAATTATAGTAGTATCTCAAGGGAGTATTTAGGCCCACGATTTTTTTACTGATACATTGTTTCAGTTAAATTTTTTTGTTTATGAGTAGTTACAAAAATAAATTCATAAGCATTTAACTTATGGAAAACAAGACAAAAATAATGGGAAACGTTTCTCCAAAACATGAAGTTTAGAAATGAAACACAGCAAATCCAATCACACTTTATTGCCTCACGCCTTACAGAAAGTGACTTGCAAACATTTTAGCTATTATTTACAAACCATATTGATTGTGTATAATAATCCAAAAATTGGAATAGAATTTAGCAAGAAGAAAGGGAATATTGTTGCATTTGATTGGGAGACGTTGATACGTAAAGCGTAAACCGGGAAACGGATTACGAAAAACAACGTTCAAACGTTTTCCCACAGAAATTTTTATAAAATTTTGTCTAATCAAATATCAGGAGTTAGAGTTATGATAGATGCCAGACTCTGGGAAAAAAATAGACGGTAAAAAAATTACAATGTCAGCTATGTAATCACTTTTGCATCTTAAATGAAGGGGAAACAGGGAAATGTGGAGTAAGGGTAAATAAAAAAAATAAACTATATACCTTGGCTTATGAAAAGGTTGCTGCCTTAAATATTGATCCCATAGAGAAAAAAACCTTTATACCATTTCCTTCCAGGAACAAAGACCTTTTCTTTAGGTACTGTTGGGTGCAATTTTTCCTGTACATTTTGCCAAAATCACTCATTGTCTCAATTTCCCAAAAAAACACAACGAAATAGTTGGAGAAAAGATTACTCCTGAAATAATAGTGCAGGCATCTATTAATTATGGGTGTGACTCCATATCTTATACATACTCTGAGCCAACTATATTCTTTGAACTTTTAGAAGACACTGCAAAAATAGCCATTAAAAAAAAATCTCAAAAATGTAATTGTTTCCAATGGCTTTATGAGTTCTAGGTGTTTAGAAAGATTAAATGGAATAATCCATGGTGCAAATATTGACTTAAAATCATTTTCTGATGATTTTTACAAAAATTTGTGTGATGGAAGACTAAAGCCAGTTCTAAAAAAATCTCATTCAAATGAAAAAAATATGGATGGCATGTTGAGATAACAACTCTGGTTATACCAGGGAAAAACGACTCCAGGGAAGAACTTACAAAAATTGCCAGATTCATAATAAATGACCTTGGAGATGACGTGCCATGGCACTTATCCAGATTTCACCCAGATTACAGACTCCTAAACTGTACAATAACACCAATATTAACACTGGAGATGGGATATGAGATAGGCAAAGAAATTGGTCTAAAATACGTATACCTGGGAAATGTACCTGCAAATGACAGGGAAAACACCTATTGTCCAGGGTGTGGAGAGCCTTTAATTAGAAGGATTGGATTTAGCTCTGAGGTGCTGAATATGTATAAGGGAAGATGCAAAAGGTGCAACACATACATTTCCGGGGTATGGGAGTAGTGATAATAAAAAGAAGCTGTGACAACATAGGAGTAACTGAAAATGAAGGAACACCACATTCCTCCCCTATATGAGCGCCTTAGACCAGAAAAACTGGAAGATTTTGTTGGGCAAAAACACCTTATAAAAAGTATTTCCACTATACTTAAGGCTACCTTCCCTCCAAATATCTTGTTTTTTTGGGCCTCCAGGATGTGGGAAGACTACTTTAGCCCAAATTATTGGGAAAAATTTCTCAAAAAAATATTGTGCACCTAAGTGGTCCTGAAACTGGGGTATCTGAAATAAAAAAAGCTCATCCAGGACACAGATATACTCATCTTAGATGAAATCCACAGGTTTTCAAAGGCCCAGCAGGATGTATTTTTACCCATACTTGAAAAGGGCAAATTAAGGCTATTTGCCACAACCACTGAAAATCCTTCCTTTTCAATAACCAGGCAACTTTTATCAAGGCTTCATGTATTAAAGCTAAATCCCCTACAAAAAGACGACTTAAAAACAATCGCCCAAAAGGGCATGGAAGAGTTATCCATCTCTCTCCCTGAAGATGTCATTGACTATATAATCAATGTATCCATGGGGGATGCAAGGAGCCTTTTAAATATATTGGAATTTGCAAAAGACGTGGATCCATCAGATTTAACTGTTGAAAAAATAGAAGAGGTCTTACCAAAAAGGGTAATTATGGGAAACAGACAGGGAGATCTACACTATCATCTTGCATCTGCACTCATTAAGTCCATTAGAGGAAGTGATCCAGATGCTGCTGTATATTATCTTGCCTGTATGCTTGAATCTGGCGAGGATCCCAGGTTTATATGCAGGAGGCTTATTATATCTGCAGCAGAGGATATTGGACTTGCTGACCCATATGCCCTGACCCTGGCTGTTTCCTGCTACCAGGCAGTGGAACTAATTGGAATGCCTGAGGGTTTTATCCCCATGTCTGAGACCACCATCTACCTATCACTTGCCCCTAAGAGCAACTCATCATATAGGGCATACCTTGAAGCACAGGGCTTGATAAAAGAAAAGTCCATATTAGACGTACCCTTACACCTCAAAAATCCGTCAACTGGACTTGATAAAAAAATTTGGATACGGCAAGGGATACAAATATCCACATGCATACAAAGAGGCATGGGTGAAACAACAATATCTGCCAGATGAATTAAAGGACAAAAAAATTTTACAAACCAAGAACACATGGCAAAGAACCATATCTGTTAAAATGGCTCAAAACCAGGATAAAAAAAAGATTTCTAAACCAAGTTTGTCAAAATGATAAACTTGGGTTAAAAAAAGTTATTGTGTATTTAAAATTCTTTTCAAGACCTTTTTGGGAAGGTCATAATCTGGATTTGTCCTAAGGGACTTTTTAAAAAAATTCTATGGCCCTATCTTTATCTCCTCCTTTATAAAAGATCATCCCCATGTTATATAAGACCACCTCATTGTCCCTGCCGAAATCAGGATTCCTCCTGAGAAGGACATTTAGTATATCCCTTGCTTTCTCAACCTCACCTGCTTCCAAATATGCCATGGACATATTATACATAATCCTCTCGTTGTAGGGATCCAACTTAAGTGCCTTTTTGTATTCCTCTATTGCCAATTTTGGCTTCTTCTGTTGCCTTAGACATATGCCCAGTCTATTAAAGGTCTCTATATCACTGGCATCAAGGGTCTTTTTAACATCCAGTGCCTTTCTATAGTATTTCTCAGCCAGGGATGAATCCAGGTTCATAAGGTTATCTGCTATTTTTATGGCTAAATTTCCAATTTCTTCCTTTAATTGTTTTGTAGCAAGGGTTATTGCGCTGTCTAAATATTTTTCACCTTCTTCCTTATTGCCTATTTCCACAGAAACAGTTCCAATTTCTACCTTTCTTTCAACATTTAATGGACTGAGTTTATCCAATTTTTTTTAGATATTCTAACAGGGCTTTTTTTATCCCCTGTGTCTTTACTTATTTCAACAAGCCTCTTCAATGGGTCTAAATACAATTTCCAATCAGTGTGGGCCTTTAAATAACACTGTTTTGCCTTTTCAATATTCCCCATTTTTTTTATATATGTCTCCTTTTATCATGTAAGCTGCAGCACTATTTGGTTTGATCTTCAAAATTTCATCACATTTTTTTCAGGGCCAGGTCCAAATTACCTTTATTTAAATAGGCCTTTGCCTCTTCAATTATCTCCTAACTTTGATTGGGGCTTTACTGTAAATGCTATCTTTTCTATCAAGGTATTCATACTAAAGGGCTTGGTAATAAAATTATTTGCCCCCAGCTCATAAAATTTTATAAGTACTTCCTTTTCAACCTCAGTTGTGAGCATTATAACAAACACCTTGTCTTTATAAGTCTCTCTTATAACACTGAGCAAATTTGTGGTCTGAATCCCATCATAGACCCTCTCCAAAAACAACAGCACTCTATTTTGGGTTTTAAGTTCCAGATTAATCCTGGCAATAAGATCCTTCTTGGAATAACAAGTGGCTATACAACTCTTTTTAATACCAAGGTGCTTTAAGACCATCCTGTGGAGGAGCTTTATAAAATTATTGTCCCTGGTGTATGTCAAAAAAAACCCCACCACTATTTACAAAATCTATAACTGTATTCTCATACTGGGAAAATTTTATCTTTTCTTTTATCCCCATAAACATAAACCTATTTTGCTTTTACTGGGCCAATTCATATAATTGGCCCAATATATTAAATTATAGATTTTCAGCTATAATTTCTCCGAACCTCTGACAGCCTACAACCTTTGCTCCATCCATGAGTCTTGCCAGATCCTGGGTCACCTCTTTTTTTTGAAATCGCCTTTTCAATTGCATTCTGGATCCTTGAGGAAGCATCTATCCATCCCATGTATTCAAGCATCATTGCCCCTGATAGGATTAGACTACAAGGATTGGCTGTATCTGTTCCAGCCTTTTGGGAACTGAACCATGGGTTGGCTCAAATAGGGCCAACTTATCGCCTATATTTGCACCTGGAGCAAGTCCAAGTCCACCTACCTGTGCTGCCAGTGCATCAGATATATAGTCACCATTTAAATTTGTAGTTGCAATTACGTCGTATTCTGCTGGCCTGGTTAATACCTGCTGAAACATATTGTCTGCTATCCTGTCTTTTATTACTATCTTACCCTCTACTTCCTCACCTTCCCTTACACAAAATTCTTTAAACTCATCCTCTTCCATCACCTCATAACCCCACCTGTAAAATGCCCCTTCTGTAAATTTCATTATATTTCCCTTATGCATTAAGGTAACACTTTTTCTCTTGTTGTCCAGGGCATATCTAATGGCCTTTCGAATAAGCCTTTTTGATCCTTTTTCAGTAATGGGCTTAATCCCTATTGCAGCACTTATATCAATATCTGCACCTAACTCATCTTTCATGAATTCAATTAGCCGCTTTGCCTCACTGCTACTGGCCTCCCATTCGATCCCAGCATACACATCCTCTGTATTTTCTCTAAAAATCACCATATCAACTAGTTCTGGATGCTTCACAGGGGTCTCAAGGCCTTTAAAATACCTAACAGGTCTAATACATGCATATAGATCAAAAGTCTGTCTTAAAGTCACATTAAGACTTCTAAAGCCCTTACCTACTGGAGTTGTGAGTGGTCCCTTTATTGCTATTTCTGCTTCTTCTCTTAATATTTTAAGGGTCTCATGAGGCAGGTATGAGCCAGTTTCCCTGTAAGCCTTTTCTCCAGCCAAAACTTCAATCCACTCTATCTTCTTTTCCCCTCCAGATGCCACATCAACTGCCCTGTCAATTACCAGTTTTGCTGCCCTAAATATCTCTGGACCTATTCCATCACCTTCAATGTAATAAACTTTTTTTCACATCCATATCACCTTTTCCTCCTAATCTATATACTTCTTGATATGCCAATTAATTTGTAAACAGTCATGCCCGATAGCCACGCCACATCTTCTGGGGAAAGGATATTTGATATACTTGCATCAAACAGGATGTTTCCAGAAGGTGGAAATTCTTCATCCCCTTCCCATAAGATGTATTTAACAGGCACAAAGGGAAAAAAAATAATATAAAAATCCAATATCCCCATCATCTATCTTCTCTCCACCCAGCATGGAAAAACATTTCTCAAAGAGTTCCAGATTCTGTCCAAAGACCTTTACCATTGGATTTATTGCCCTGGCAGTAAAAGGACCAAAATAAAAGCTTGCCCCTGGTATTTCCCTATAAGATATCCACTCATCATATATCTCAAGGGGCTTTTTCCCCTGCAAATAGTGTAAAATGAGCACTTGTTCAGTAAGAGGCACTTCCTTTTCAGATTTTATTTTGTCCTTAAACACAAAATCAGGGTAGGTAAGCTCATAAACACTTCCAAGAAAAGGTATTTCCATTTTATTATCATCTACTATTTTAAAACCACTTCTATTTGCAAGGTATTTAAAACTCTCGTCCTTAAGTTCTAATACTGCCTTTTCCCTGGCCATTTTATAATCATCTATTCTAGGCATAAAAAAATCTCCCTTTAAAAAAATAAAATATAACTCCCTTTGAAAGACCGATGCTATTAAAATATTCTGAGAAAATCCAGATATAAAAAAAACCCTACCCTTAAAAATAAAATTAAGGCAGGGCCATAAGTGCTTTTTAAGGTAAAAAAATTATAGTTCTAACCAGGAATCTGAATACAAGGTCTTTCCAAGGAGGACATTTGTTGTTTTTACGTAATCCTGAAGCTCTTTTGGTAGGTCATCTAATTTTGGCTCATTTCCATCCATTGTCTGGTAGATCACGTCAACTATATCCTGACGTTCACCCTTAGCAATGGCATTTAATACATCGTCCTTTGGATCAGTAATAATTGACTGCATTCCATATTTCATAAGCATAACAGCATAGGTCTGGTTCAAGATTGGACGAAGGTGATCAGGTGCACCATTGGATACATTTGAGAGACCACATGTGGATCTCACACCTGGGAACATCTCAGCCAGTTCTCCATAGAGCATCTCATAAAATTTAACGAGCTTCATGGCATGATCTTGCTGAACATTAACAGGGGTGACAACACCGTCAACCCAGATCTTTTCACTTGGGATACCAGCTGCATTTGCTGCAGTTAAGAGCTCCACTGCAAGTGCAACTCTCTCGTGTTCATCCCTGGGAAGACCTTCAGGTCCCCACATAAGGGCAACAAAATCAGCATTATATTCAGCAGCAAGGGGAAGCATCTTCTCATATCTTTCAGGTCTGCACATAATTGAATTTATAATTGGGGGCTTATCACATACCTTTAGCCCAGCCTCAATAGCATCAATGTTTGTAGTGTCTAGGAGCAGAGGTAAATCCACCACTTCCTGGACAGTTTCAACAACCCATTGCATTAGGTCTGGTCCATCCTTTTTTTGCAGGACCAATATTTAAGTCAATATAATCCATTCCCTTTTCCTTTTGAAAAAGGGCCTCTTCCTGGATGGGCTTTTTATCCCTTTCCTTAAAAGCCCGTCCAATCTTTTTTTACCATTACATTTAAGCTTTCTCCAAAAAGTAACATTGTCATACCAAAATCCCCTTTACCTATTTATGTTTCCATTACAAAAAAAGGGCAACCCTTAAACTGTGGTTGCCCTTTAAACTATACCAAAGCTACTGCCTTGCTTTTAAGAAGGCTGGCAGGTGCGCAGCCTCTCTTGGCCCAACTATTATCTTCCAATCAGGCAGCTCTTCCTCTAACTCACCAACTATTGCAGCTGCATAACCAGGGATAATGAGTTCTTTGTGTTTTATCTTGTCTTCAATCCCTGATTTCTTTACAAAAATTCCAACATCATCACCAGAGAATTTACCAGCAGCCCAAGCAGTTAAAACTGATAGACCTTCTGTATCTTTAATAAGTAGCCAGCTGGGTACCTTTGATGCCTCCACTTCACCAGATACAATAAAGTAGGTAAGGGCAAAGTTAGATGTAACAAGTACTGGGGAGTTCTCATCTGGTTTACCAATTTCATAGATACCTTCAGTTACTGTCATTGGCCTCTGTGGATCTGTAAAGATATTTAACCTCTCTAGAAGGAGTGGGAACAGGGATTCTGGTTGAAAATCCGATAAAACTACAATTCCGCCATATTTGGCAATAAATGTTGCTGCAAGTATGGTCTCTACATCCAGGTTTGATGCCATATCGCATGGAAAAGTAATAGTTGGATATCCAACTGCCCTATTCTTTTGTCTTACTGCTGCGCGCCTGAGTGCCACTTGATCTATAAATGCCTGTTTTGGTTCCCTTGCACCTGAATCAATTACAATATCCTTTAAACCCATATCTGCCAATTTTTCTGTCAATGGAATTAACTCATCAACAGAATCTGCCTTTACAGCAACTGGTACTCCATTTTCTTTAGCAAGATTTCCAAAATCCTCTACATTGTCCTTTGTTACACCATAGATAAGAGGCCTCTTAAATTTTGTAACACCTAATGCTGCTTCTATTACCTCTTTGTTTTCAGACATTAAGATCAAATTAAACTCAGATGTTTCAGCTATCAACTTGGCCTTGGCAGCAAATTCGTCCTTATTGCCATTTACATCTTTTAGTGCAATTAACTCAGGACGTAAATTCAGACCAACCCTTTCATATTGAAATGCATTCCATACCTTTAATTTGTCTTTTAACTCATCCTCTGAAATATCAGAATTCACCAAAGCAGCTATTGCTGTTGGTCCCACAAATGTCTTTTCGTGTCTATATTCTACAGTCTCACCCCCGATTTTTACAGCCCTAACACCTTTACCAATGGCCACTGGACGCACTGGAGGTGCTGATGCCTCAGCCAATTTTTCCCTAGCCTCATCAGACACATATGGACATTGATCCAATTCAGCCTTACCAGCAGCCAGATTCATGGCAAAAGCAAGACATGTAGCTGCCCCACACTCCTTACAGTTTGTGCCAGGAAGCATCTTAAATATTTGAATTCCTGTTAGACCCATATTACTCTCCTTTTATATAAAACAGTCCCTTTTATGTTCTTTAAAGAAAACAAGGGGGCAAATTTGCCCCCTAATATTCCCTATTAACCAGCAACCATTGGCTCAAGTTCCAGAGCTGGATGCTTCTTTTCTTTTAAGAATGGCAAAATCTCTTCTTCTGTTGTTCCAACGGTCTCGTCTGCGATCCTGTCAATTAAATCAGGAATACCCAGCTCTTCTCCTCTCTTAATGAGCCTTTCTTTGAGCTCTTCCTTTAGCATCTTTGGCATCCATACAAGCCTTAAAAGACCACCATGCTCTTGGTCCTTGGGACCATCACCGCGCAAAAACTTTCTCTGGGTGATGTTGAATTTGGAATGCCCCACAAATCCTGGAGTCTGGGCACCACCACCAATTGTTCCTGCCAGGGTTGTAAAGGTCATACCACATGGTGTCTCACCCTGATATTCCCTATTTACTGTCATAACACCATTACACTGTGGTAAGACTGCTGCAATACATTCACAGCAACCACAAGTGGTCATTGGTCTGTCTAATATTGAATAAAATGTGTAGGAGGATATACCGCCCTTTGATGCCTTGTGTACAAAATCATTAACTCCTTTCCATTCACCTTTCCAGGGATCTAAACATTCACCTTTCTCGATTGGCTGGTTAGGACCAGTTGGATTGATTTCATAAGATGCCCTACAATCCATCCAGTTATATGCACCACAAAGACCTGTCCTCTCAGGAGATACTGTACATACGTGGCTTGGGGCAAAGGACTGACAAAGGGTACAGGAGTAGTAAATCTCAACGTCCTCATCCCTCATGTTTTCAACACGCTCGTCACGATATTTATAGGCAGCCCTTGCCTTCTTTGTGAGTTCATCTACGTCGTCTTTGTTTGTATACAAAGTGACTGAACCTTATCTAAGATCTTTCCAAAGTCCTGGTGTAATTTTGCGTGAAGTACAACACCTATATCCTTTAGGGTAAATCCCTTTTCAACTGCAGCCTTGGAAACCCTTACCCAGGAAATATCTCTCTGACCAATGTGCATTACGCCCTGGATGTAGTTAACAAGGTGATGGATCTGTCTTTCTAAAATTGGCTCAAAGTCTTCCTGAAATTCCCTACCAGCAACCTGTACATAAATTCCAAGGGGTAGAACATCTCCCTCTTTTAGATCTGGAATATCCTTACCAATAACTTCTACTTTACCATCTTCAATTTCATTCATATTGGCCATTTGAACAAGCTCGGTACACTGGGTCTTACCACCACCCATCTGACAGAACAAATCGCCTTTTCTTACCCTTTCACCTTCATATGCAGGACCAAATGCACATGGGATATCAATCTTGGTTACCTGTACTTTAAGACCTCTAACCTCAATTGACTTCTGAACAATCTCATCATGGGGCACATTGGATACAACGTGTTCATAAGTACATACACCATAAGGTAGTACCTGAGGAATATCTGTATCAGCTATTGTTGGGAATCCCCAGTTAATGGCACCGCCAGCTGCTGCAGCCCACTCAGCATTTACATCGCCAAGTGCATTGACAAATGCAAATACACGGTTTTTGTTGTAGAGCAAAATCTTTTTATAGTCACCAGGCTGTACACCACCAAAGGCCATTGCTACCCTATTGGCAAAACCAAGTGCAAATACTGCTGATGAAATCTCTGGACCATATGGAACAATACGAGTATTCCAGCCAATCTGTACCCCAGCCTCTAAAAGTTGCTCAGCTACTGTGGTTCCATTTTGATTAGCTGCCAGGAATATGTAGAGGTTTTTCTGCTGGTAATCTTCAACAATCATCTTGGCAATTTCTGGAGTTGGAGCAGCGCCAACTATTGCTGCAAAACCAGGAGCTGAACCATCAACAAACTCAACACCCCTTTTCCTGAAAATAATATCATCAGCTGCACCTAACCAGATCTTTCCATTTTCTTCATCTATTTCCTCAGAATGGAGGTAAAAATCTGGCTTTTCAAGATAATTTAAAGCCTCATCTATCTCAAAGGCAAATATTGCAGCCATACCTGCATCTAGTAGGGGTCCAAGATAAGGTACATGGTGATGACCTTTAATATGTGGAGGAAGAAGCTGCCTAGCATATTCAAGTGGCTTCTTCATATCTTCTAAAGTCTCCACCTTGTGACCTGTTAAGGAATAGATAACAGGTAGATAATATGCTGTATTTGGAAATCCAACCTTTGTGGATGCCTCATAACCTTCAAGGACCCTTTTATAGCGTCCTTCCACCTTTGATACTATGTTATATGCACCCTGTATAACTGCAAATGCCACTAATTTGGACATATTCCTCTCCTTTTATATTTTTTTTATTTACGCTGCCCTTTTATGGATCAATTTTAACTCAAAAAGCTGTCTTTCTGGACCACTTTGAGGTACATTTTCTGGAAAGATTTGTTTTTCTTCCTCTTCTCTTCCTTTTTTTGAGCTCTTCATATTTCTTTCTTACGGCCTCAATGTCCTGCTCAAGTTTCTTCTTAAATTCCTCTTCTTCCTTCTTCTTGGCCTCTTCAGCTTGGCCTTTTCTTCTGCCAATTTCTTGGCCTTATCCTCTTTAGGGGCTTCCTTCTCTTTCTTGGAGATCTCAAGCTCTTCTAATACGGCCTTTACACCCTCTTTGATCATTGCTGCTAATTTTGCCTCATCAATGGCAACGCCAGCAACTGGAGCTGCAGCCGCTACCTTTTCTTCAGGTACTTTTTCTTCTTTCTTTTCTTCTACCTTCTTTTCTTCAACCTTGGCCTCTACTTTCTTTTCCTCAACCTTCTTCTCAGGCTCTTTTTTTTCTCTTCCTTCTTTGGTGGTGCTGCCTCTTTCTTTGCAGCAGGTGCTGCTGCCTTTTTCTCTTCCTCGATCTTTAGATCTGGCTCTGGTGCAAGTGATGCATAATCAACACTTACCTCTGGTAGCAATTTATTTATTGGAGCAACATCAGTTGCCATTCCACCGTCTATCATTAAATCAATATATGCGCGCACCAATTTTACAGTTTCAGGATGACGTAAAATAAGGAGAGAAGAGCCTGAAATTAAATAACAAACTGCTGCAACGCTCTCCATTAAAATTCCCCTTCTCTCTGGATCACCTAAAAGGGGAGCGCTATCCACTGTCTCCTTTGCCTCTTTACACTTCCAGACCTCAAAGGAAAGGTTATTTACTATGGGAAGCTGCAACTTGTCGTCGCCAAAGGTCATGGCGGCGAGCATAATCCTCTCCATTACTGAATATGAATACTCAAGTCCATAACCAAGACCGCCTGTTGTGGGGTCAATTACCATTCTATCTAGAGGTAATCCCAAATTCTCAAGCAGGATATTGATCTGTTTTGCAAGGTTGATGTCAATTGGAGAGGAGGCAATGGCGGTATGACCAAATCCCATTACAGCAGCGCCGATCTGTTTGTGATTTGCATCTTCAATTGGGCCAATTGCTAAATTTTTCCCATCGCACTCTTCTGCTATTTTCTTCAATACCTCTGCATCCTTTTCCACATTGGCACAGCCCCATACAATCACTGGCACATCCACAGCATCCAAAACACTCTTGACTGTGGCAACTGCCTCTTCAGCCGGCGCATTTTTGTCATTGGGGTCAATGGACCTAAGGAGCAGGGCAATGGCATCTGCACCATACTCTTCAACACACTTCTTGGCCCACTTTGCTGGATCATTTAAACAATCCTTAAATGGCTCCTTTGCTGCATCAGGCCACTCTGGGGGTTCCATATCCCAAACTTCCATTGCAATCTTGGGTTTGTTTGGCATGTCTCCCTCAAAGGTATAAAAGGGCAGACATGTCTGTCCCCCCAATTTCAGGGCCTTGTCACCAGTCCCAATGGTGACTTCCTTGATCGCTCCTGAGTAATTTTCTTTAATGATCTCAAAGCCCATAAGCACTCCTTCACTTTTGAAAATATTAACAAAAAAAAATTCTAACTTGATTTAAAACCCCTTTATCGCAGTTTTTTTGATATGGGATTAGCTTTAAATCTTCTAATTGTCAATATATAACCAGAGCAGACTTACAATAATTTTATTTTTTTTCTCACTTGCCCAAGGATTCTCCTGGTTTCTTTTATACGTTCATTCACTCTTGGAAACAAATTTATATCTGTATGTGGCAAAAACAACGATGCCACATAATTGTCCATATAAGAAGGTGTCTCTGACAGTTCAAAATTGGTCATTTTTTTTAACCACCTCTACCACATCCCTTCTGATCTGGTTATTTAGAGAACTCATTTTGGCACCTAACAAGGATCCATTGCCAAGATAAGATATCTTATCTGTATCCATCTCAGGCAAAAGACCTATTGTAATGGCCTTTTCTAAATCAATATAGCTCCCAAAGCCACCGGCAATGATAATTCTATCCAGATCCGATATTGAAAGCCCAACCTCCTTAAGTAATGTCATGCAACCACTATAAATTGCCCCTTTTGCCCGGATTAAATTATCAATATCTGGCTCTTGAAGGCTTATATCCCTATCAATTCCGCTCTCCTCTGCCCAACAAAGTACATATTCCCATATACCATCCTTCTCTCTGATCCTTGGAGTATCAAGGTCTCTATTAAATTTTCCCCTATTATCAATAACCCCCACTTCAAACAAGGTAGCAACAGTTGTAATAAGTCCTGACCCGCAAATGCCAATTGGCTTTGCATTCCCAATTGTAAAGACCATTGGCTCCAGGGTAACAGGATCTATTGAAAAATCTTCAATAGCCCCTTTTTCTGCCCTCACACCAAATTTCATGCCTCCACCTTCAAAAGCAGGTCCTGCAGAACACGCAGCACACGCCATCCAGTCTTTATTTCCTATAACTATCTCAGCATTGGTACCAATATCCACATACAGGGTAAGTTCAGGTTCCTTATACACTAGAGAACCCATAATCCCAGCAACAATATCCCCTCCAACATAGCTGGATACCGAAGGGTATAAAAGGGCAAGTACATGTTCACCAACATCTAATCCAAGCTCTTTTGCATTTAGAGGAGGATATAGTGTGCAGGTTGGAACATATGGAGCACGCCTAATATACCTGGGGTCTAATTTTAAAAACAGATGTGTCATTGTGGTATTTCCAGCAAGGGTAATTGTAGAAATCTCATCATCACTCACCCCTGCCTTTTTCATTATCTTTCCTATAACCTTATTAATTGTCTTTAAAACTGCCTGATTTAATTCTTCCAGACCATTTCCCTTTTCAGCATAAACAATCCTGTTAATAACATCTTCCCCATAACTCATCTGGGAGTTGAAATCACCATACTCTGCAAGTACCTCACCATTATTTAAATCAAGCACCTGTCCATAGATAGTGGTTGTGCCTATGTCCACTGCAATAGCAAAGTTTCTGTTTGTGGTATCTGTGGGCTGGACGTTTAATATCCTGGTCTTTCCATCTTCCCTAACAGACCGAGCCAGGGTTGCAGTTACCTTAAAATCAGCTTCCCTGAGCACCTTTGATATTTTTTTTAATCACTGAAAAATCAACTTCCAATCTGTGCTCGTTATGTTGCAATTTCAGAAAATTTACAAGCCTTGTCACATCTGCTGAATTGTCTTCATGGGTTGGAGGAGGGAGCTCAAGATAACGCTTTTCAACAGGGGGCAAAAACATTCCCTTTTCTTTAAAATCAATTAGGTCTATCTGCTTTATTTTTGCCCTTCTTCTAGGAGATGCCTGGATATTTAAAACACTTTCATCTATCTCTGATTCAATTGGTACCCTTACCTCAATATCTTCTACTACTTCAGACAAACACGCAAGTCGATAGCCTTCATCTATATCTTCTTTACTGAGCTTCTCACTAATACCACCCTTAACACTTCCCTTTTCAAGCTTGACCCTACACTTTCCACAAACCCCGTTACCACCGCAAGATGCATTAATGTGAACCCCTGCAAGTAACGCAGCCCTGATTACAGGTGTTCCAACATCCACTTCTATTTCTCGTCCATGGGGTAAAAATTTTACCTTTGGCATGTCCACCTCCTTGAAAGCCATAACAGGGAATACCCTGTTTTTGGAAAAAATTTTTATTTCTTTACACTAAATTTCACTGAAGGAAATTTTGAGAGATCAGTATGGGGCAAAAATTTTGCTCCACTAAATTTATTCATAAATTCCTGGTTAACATTGAGTTCAATGTACGTTATCTTTTCCTCTAACATAAATACTTCATCAAAGGATCTGGGCTCTGTAAGCAATTTCTGGGAGCCTTTAAAGACGTATTTCCAAGGGGAACAAACCTGTCTATTGGGAGATCAGGGAGCATACCAATTGTAATTGCAGACCTTGGATTAATAAAATTTCCAAAGGTACCTCCAACATAGAATTTTGATATTTGAGAAAGGCTTATCCCCACAGTCTCAGCCAATGTCTCCAATATTGTGTACATTGCTGCCTTTGATCTAATTAAACTGTCTATCTCAGGCTGGGAAATGAGTAAGTCCTCTCCAATTGCAGACTCCTTTGCATCCACCAACTTCAAATAAAGGATCTCATCCCTTTCAACAAAAAGCTCAGGGATTCTGTCCTTTACAAATTTCCCCCTGATATCTAGCAGGCCATTTAAAAATAATTCAGCTGCCAGATCTATCATTCCTGATCCACAGATCCCAACAGGAGGTCTGTTTTCAATGGTTGTGTATTCAAATTTTCTTTTAACCGGATCAAACCTTACCCTGTCAATAACACCAGGGGCTGCCTGTTTTCCTATCTTGCTCACTCCACCTTCTAAGGCTGGTCCAGCAGCACCAGCACACGCAACGAGCCAATCACAATTTCCCAAAATTACCTCAGCATTTGTTCCAACATCCACAAAAAGAGATATCTCCTCCTGTCTGTGGATCCCACACTCAAGAAGTCCAGCAAGTAAGTCTCCTCCAAAATAACTCCCAATATTTGGAAACAAAAACACCTTTGCCCCTGAAGCCACATCCAGCCCAATCTCTCTTGCTGAAAATAGATCCAGTCTATTTAGCGGTGGGATATAGGGCTCCCTTATAATCCAGTTCGGTACTATCCCCAAAAAAAAGATGGGTCATTGCCGTATTACCAGCAATTGCTATATTTACTATGTCTTTTGGGTCTGCACCTGCTTGTTTACACAAGATTTTTATATTGTTATCTAAATCCCTTACAATTAATTCCCTGAGATCTTCCCTTCCCTTTAAATTTTCTGCATAGTGAATCCTGGTCAGGATATCAGGACCAATCTTTGCCTGGGGATTTAAATAATTCCCCTGTATTAACTCTTTTTTTTGACTCAAGATCCAATATAGATACAACATACCTTGTGGTACCAAGATCCACTGCCACCCCTAAAAAACTTTTGCCTGGCCTGGCCTTTATACCAGTTAAATAGTGTGCGCACCTGTCCCTAAAGATGGAACACTTAACAGAAAAATCCCCATCCCTTAAAACAGAAGGAAGCCCCTTTAAAAAGGTCAAGTCTGCAAGACACCTTGGCACACCGGTCTTTTCCTTGATTACTCTATTTAATCTATCCCAGTCAGAGGTGTTGTCCTGGAGGGTGGGTTTTGGCAAATCAATATCCACTACCCATGAATTTATATGGCTCATATATTGTGTCCTCCCACAATGGTAGGCCAGTTGGTATTTCCACCAAAAATCTTATGTATCTTAAATCCCTTATCCCAAAGGAGGGAGTTGATCTCCTCTACCTTGGATGGAACATACCAGATAGAATTAACCAATTAAAATTATTTACTTTTATCTCAGTCAGGATATCTGATAACACATCAAAGTGTATATTGGCAACCAAAAGATTACTTTTAATTTGGACAAAATCCTGGGCCCTACCCCATATGGGTAGTATTTTTTTTGTTCATGTTATTAAGTAAAATATTTTTTTCTGGTTGTCCTCACTGCCAAGGGATTTAAATCAACAGAAAGGGCTATTTTTGCCCCTAATTTTACGCAAAAAAAGGGACAAAATACCTGTTCCACATCCAAGATCCAAAACGCTCTCAATGGTATTATTTTTAAATAACCAATCTATGGCCAGAAGACTATTATAGGTTGTTTCATGGTTTCCTGCCCCAAATACAACTGAAGGGTCTAGTAATATATCTCTATTATTCAATTTAGATGGTCTGTTCCATATAGGGATTATCCTTACATCACCAACATCAAATGTATCTATTTCACCTCCCAACCACTCTATATACTCCATTTCAAACTTATCTTTTAAAGACAAATTTTTTTTCATCTTCTACTATACTAGACACCAATTTATCTTGTTTTTCTAAAAAAAAATAAAAAACTATCGCCTTCTTCTATCCAGCATCCAATATAACTTTCACAATCAAGCTCCCTTGAGAATCGTCCATTTAAATAATATATGTATAATCTTGGGTTATACATACTAAATTATGTTTTTAAATATTTCATATGCACTTTTTAGGGCAATTGAGTCTTCAGGGATCTCAAAGGTAGGCTTTCCAAGCATATCATACTCCTGGATCTTTGGATCCTTCATAACACATCCTAAAAACTCCATTCCCATATCATCAATATATTTTTTTTACAGCATCACTAAGTTGTCCTTCCACATTATTTAATACAAGATATCCCCTGCCTATTACTACATTTAAGGATCTTGCAAGCTCATTTATCCTCTTTGCTGCTTGAAGACCCCTTTTTGATGTATCAGACACCACCACAAGTCCATCCACATCCTTTGTGGTTAGCCTGCTTATATGTTCCATCCCTGCTTCGTTGTCTATAACAATATAGTCGTAGTTTCCAGCCAGTCTGGTCAAAAAGTTTGTAAGCAGGGTATTTGCTGCACAATAACAACCCTGTCCTTCTGGCCTGCCCATGACAACCAGGTCAAACTTGTCTGTTTCAATAATGGACTCTTCCAACTTGGTATCCATAAATCTGTCCTTGGTCATACCAACAGGCACCTCCCCCCTCTTCATCTGTTCCCTAATATCTCCCAGAGTGGTCTCCACTTCCACCCCCAACACCTCATTTAAATTGTAATTTGAATCAGCGTCCACTACTAAAATTGGATATTTTTCTGTCTCAATCATATACCTTATCAATAGTCCACACAAAGTGGTCTTTCCAACTCCACCTTTTCCTGAAAACGCTATTGTATATGCCATGAGTTAATTCTCCTTATTTTTTTTATTTCATCAATTATCTTTTTACATATCTTATCTATTGCATCTATTTCTGGAAGGTCCAACACACTGGAGGTGGTCTTCTGGCGCTCAGCCAGAGAATCGAGATAAGGTATTTTTGCAACAAGGGGTGGCAAGGGTATATTTTCTGGCAGCTTAAAATCTTCGTCTGCCCTGTTTAACACCAGGACCTGTTTTTTTAAGACCAAGGTCCTTTGCAAGCCTAGATATATTTGATGCAGTCTGTAGCCCCCTAATACTTGGTTCACTGACAACTACAAGACCATCCACACTTGAAATGGTGCCTCTGCCTAAATGTTCAACACCTGCCTCTAAGTCCACTATCATCCACTGGGAACCCCTAAGGATCATGTATGCCAAAAGGGCCTTTAAAAGGGCGTTTGGGGCACAACCACATCCAGCACCTGCCCCTGATATGGTGCCCATAACAAGAAGCTTCATTCCCCTCACATCCTTAGCCAACTTCTGGGGAAGGTCTTCTACATCTGGATTTAAATTAATATAAATTCCCGTTCCCACCCTTTCCTGAATCAATTTTTTTATTATTAACAAGCGGTGTTGGGACCTCATCCAAAGACAGGCCAAGTGCCGGTCCCAGCGATATTGCAGTATCAGCATCTATTAGCCATACCTGCTTTTTTTTGTCTGTTTAAATAATCCCCAAGCCATGCAGCTATTGTGGTCTTGCCCACTCCACCTTTTCCTGCCACTGCTATTTTCATATGATTCACCCCTTATTTCTAAAATTGAGTTCCTACTATATAAGGGACTGGGAAAAAGTCAATTTCCTAAAAAAGGAAATTACACATGGTCTTTAACCCAAGCTTTGATAGATGTGGTTTAACAAGGCTAAAATCAAATCTATACACGGGGTAGATTGAAAAACCTATCCACTAGTTACAAGCTGCTATTTAATTTTTTTTTGATTAATTTAGTTGACATTATTTTTTTCAACTCCATTACAATACCCCCAAATTTTTATAATTAATTAATTTTAAATAAAATTTTACAAACATTAAATAAAGATGTAAATGGAGTTTATTTTATTCGTTTTTAATAATAAATACTGTTTTTTTTATTACTTATAAACCAGGAGGGTAAAAATGATAGTTGGAACAAGAAAACCTTTGGAAGAAATCAAGGCCATGATTTCTCCGTATAAGAAGATTTTGATCGTGGGATGTGGCACATGCGTGGCAGTGTGTCTAGCTGGTGGTGAAAAGGAGGTGGAAGTGCTAAAAAAACGAATTGTCTCTGTCCATGGGGGATAAGATCTCCTTTGAGGGGGTTACATTAGAACGTCAATGTGACAAAGAATTTCTGGATCAACTTGCTGATGTTGCGGGTCAATATGATGCTTTTTTGTCCATGGCCTGTGGGGTAGGAGTCCAATTTCTATCAGAAGTATACCCAGAAAAACCAGTATTTCCAGCATTAAATACCACATTTATGGGTTTAAATAGAGCTGTTGGATGGTATGAAGAGAGGTGTCGTGGCTGTGGAAATTGCATGTTGGGCATTACTGGAGGAATATGTCCTGTGACCATGTGTGCCAAGAGCTTATTCAATGGACCATGTGGTGGTACCAACAAAGGAAAATGTGAAATTGATGAAGAACAGCCCTGTGCATGGTATTTGATTTATGAAAGGTTGGAAAAACAAGGAAGGCTTGATCAAATAATGGACGTAGTGCCTGCCAATAATTGGGAAAATCAGAGACCCAGGACTGTTATTCAACCAGGATATGAAAATTTATACAAGACTTCAAAATAGAGAGGGGGTATGTAAATGTATAAAAGAGACATTGAAGAAAGCAGCAAATTGGAACGGGTGCTAAAGGAAGGACATTTTTCTTTTACTGCGGAGCTAGGACCTCCTAGGGGTGCAAATGTAGAAAAGGTCAAAAAAAAAGATTTCATATTTAAAGGGATACGTAGATGCTGTAAATATAACTGACAATCAGACTGCAATTGTGAGGATGTCCAGTTTAGTTACCTCTTTGCTCTGTCTCGAAGAGGGACTTGAACCAGTATACCAAATGGTGTGTAGGGACAGAAATAGGTTGGCAATGCAAGCCGATATATTGGGTGGTTATGCAATGGGCATCCGCACCATGCTCTGTTTATCTGGAGACCACCAAAAATTTGGTGACCATCCACAGGCCAAAGGGGTCTACGACTTAGACTCCATGCAACTTATATCCATGGTAAAAAAAAATGAGGGATGAAGGAAAATTTCAAGGCGGTGATGATATAGATGTACCACCTAAAAAGATGTTTATTGGTGCTGCTGCTAACCCATTTGCCGAACCGTACAATTGGAGGGTATATAGGCTTGCCAAAAAAAGTCAAAGCTGGAGTGGACTTTATTCAAACCCAGTGCATATACAATATGGAAAGGTTTAAAGAGTGGCTAAAAAGGGCCAATGACATGGGACTAACAGAAAAAGTATTTATTCTTGCGGGCATCACTCCATTGAAAAGCGTGGGCATGGCCAGGTATATGCAAAATAAGGTGCCGGGCATGGATGTTCCTGAGGAATTGATCAAACGCCTTAAAAGTGCTGGTAAAGAAAAGGCCGCTGAAGAGGGTATAAAAATAGCCTGTGAACAAATAGAAGAATTTAAAGAACTTAAAGGAGTTGCAGGGGTCCATCTAATGGCAATAGAATGGGAGCATAGGGTCCCTGAAATTGCGAGAGGGCAGGACTACTTCCTAGGCCTGAGGTCTAAAAAAACAAAGAGGAGAATCCATATGAATAAAAAAAGTCATGGTCCTGGGAGGAGGGATTGCGGGTCTGAGTGCCGCACTTGAACTCTCCAAAAACAATATCCAGGTAGAACTAGTGGAAAAAACATGTTTTTAGGTGGAAAATCCATTGGTTTTACCTGTAAGGCCACTGATAGGTGCCAACAATGTGGTGCTTGTATGGTAGAAGAGACACTTAGGGATGTTATTAATGATCCCAATATTAATATACGCCTTAGAACTGAGCTTGATAAAATTACAAAAAAATGGAAATTTTAAGGTAAAATTAAAAAAAATCAAACCCTGAACCTGAAGAAAATAAAATTCTTCAAGGGTTTTCAAAATACAACTCCCCTTACAAGGTAATTGTTGGAGATATAAAAGGTGAAGAGGATGCAGTAAAAATAGAGGAACTTGGATATGAGGGAGAAGTAGATGTAGATGCCATAATCATTGCTACTGGCTTTACCCCCTTTGATCCAACAGCCAAGGTGGCCTATGGATATAAAATGTGGGAAAATGTAATAACTGCTCTAGAATTGGAAAATACCTTGAAAGAAAAATACAGTCCCATTAGACCTTCGGACAACCAGAGGCAAAAAAAATGGCCTTTATTCAATGTGTTGGAAGTAGAAGCAAAAGCTATAACAGTGTTTGGTGTTCTGAAGTGTGTTGTCCCTATGCACTCAGGATGGCTTCAATGATCAAACACAAATATCCTGACACAGAAATTTGGGTATTTTTCATTGATATTCAAAATGTGGGTAAGGAGTATTCCCAATTTTTAGAACAAATAAAATCAGAGGTAAAATTAGTAACTGCAACCCCAGTTGATATATTTCCTGGTAAAGGCAGCAAAGTAAATGTGGCATATGTGGACGACATTGAAGGCAATAGAAAATTAGAGGAATTTGAATTAGTGGTACTATCTGTGGGAATAAGACCAAATGAAGACAACAAACAATTGTCTGATATTTTAGATGTTGAGCTAGATGAAGATAAATTTTTTTAAGGAGTTTGATCCCCTTAGACCATGTATTACATCCAAGGAAGGAATATTCCTGGCTGGAACCACCACAGGTCCAAAAGACATCTTAAACACCATATCACATGCAAAGGGTGCAGCTTGTGAAACCCTGACTTATTTAGGAGGAAAAAAAGTGATTGAAATAAATATAAATCCAGAGGTCCTTATAATAGGTGGGGGGGTAGCAGGGATTGCAGCTGCCCAAAAAAATAAGAAAACAGGGATATTCAGTAACCATCCTGGGCATGGAACAGGATTTTGAACCAGATCCTTGTTATAAAAATGAAGCTGATAACTACTACGCACAGACATTAGAAGAATTAAAAAAACGACCCCAACACCACCCTTTTAAAGGATATAGAGCTATCTAAGGTAGATGGGTTTTACGGAGACTTTAAAGTATATTTAAGTTCAAATGGAAAGATAGAGAAAAAAAATTTTGGAGCAATTGTAGTTGCAACTCCCTATGGATGCTTGCCTATATTTGACGAATATAAACTAGAACCAAGTGATAATGTAGTTTCTATATCAAAACTCCAAGATAATGTATCTGAGGATAAATTTTCAAATAAAACAGCAATATTTCTCACAACCTTTCAGGAAGAAAGCAATCCTGTGAGCTTTAAAAATATTGTCTTGAATGCAATAGAGCTTAATAAATTGGGTTCAAAGGTATATCTTATTGTAAAAAAATGTAAAAACAGCATCTCCTGGGCTTGAAAAACTTATTCTTCATGCAAAAGAAAATGGGGTTTTGATTATAAAGTCTCCTAACAATCCTGAAGTAAATGTAGAAGGGGATAAACTAGCTGTAATTTGTCATGATTCAATAATTAAAAAAAGATATTGAAATCATAGCTGATTATGTTATCCTGGAAGATAGGATAGTTCCCAATGAAAAGAACAAGGAGATAGCTAATCTACTTAGAATCCATACTGACTCAACTGGCTTTTTACAGACTAATAATGTGAGGAGGATACCTGTTTATACCAACAGAAAAGGCATATTTGTAGGAGGATCTGCATCATCCATAAAACCTTTTCCATATACTTTAGTTGATGCCATTGATGTTGGGTGTGGAATCCATAGCCTCCTAAAGGGTGGAGGAAAACTAAAAGTAGAAGAAACAATTGAAGTTGACCACGAAAAATGCGTAAGGTGTCTCACTTGTTATAGGGTATGTCCCCACGGGGCAATATACTGGAATGTGGATAGAATTGGAATATCTTCCTTAGTTTGCGAAGGTTGTGGTATATGTACAGCTGAATGCCCAATGAATGCCATTCAGATAAAGGAATACTCTGACGATAAAATAAAAACTGAGCTAAATAACATATTAAAATCTAAAAAAAGATAACCCAGTTATAGTTGCTTTTTGCTGTAAAAATTCAGCATTTGAGGCAGTTGAAGGTGCAAAAAAAATTGGGACTGGAGATTCCAGAAAGTTTTGTAGCAATTAAGGTTCCATGTGCAGGTAAAATAGATGTAGATTATGTGTTAGAGGCCCTGGTAAAGGGGGCAGATGGGGTTATAATAGGGGCGTGTCATATTGACAACTGTAAATCTGAAAAAGGAAATATCTTTGCTAGCTACAGAGTTGAACACTTAAAAAAACTCCTTATCAAATATAGGGATTGATCCAGCCAAGGTAGAGCTTATTAATATAGCCTCCAATATGCCAATGGAACTTGCCTTAAAATTAAGGGGAATATGTAAAAAGATGGCTAATTAAATAAAATATGTCCTAAAACAAAAGGAGCAAGTATGGGGGGAAAAATTATATTAGTGGATGATGATCAAGACTTTTGTGAGATACTTAAATCAAAATTGGAAAAAAAAGGGTTTTTCTGTGGATATGGCACATGACGGAGAAGAGGGACTCAAAAAGGTCAAACAAAATACACCTGATATACTGATACTAGATGTTATGATGCCTAAAAAGTCGGGATTAGATGTTTGTAAGGAGTTAAAATCAGACCCCAACTACAAGGACCTCCCCATAATAATGTTAACAGCAGTAGCAGAGCATATAGGAGAAACCACATATACTCAATATGATATAATGGGTATGGAAGCAGAAGACTACGTGCCCAAAGGTCCTGATTGCACTGAAAAAGTACTGCAGAGTGTTATGGAGATAATATCAAAGGGTTAGTAAAAAGAGACGCCCAAGGTGGGCGTCTCTTTTTACTTTTGATAAAGTTGAGCTAAAATCACGCAAGGGGAATTTTGACCACAAAGGTAGTTCCCATACCCTCTTCACTTATAACCTGAATATCGCCCCCAAGATCATCCACTATCCCCTTTACCATGGCAAGCCCAAGTCCAGTGCCAGGTATGTCCTTTGTAGAGTCCTCTTTTACCCTATAAAATCTATTAAATATTTTGTCTTGTTCTTGTTTTGGTATCCCTATTCCAGTATCCTTTACTGATATTAACCCAATGTTCCCCTTTTTAGAAGTTGAAATAAAAATTTCACCACCCTCAGGGGTATATTTGATGGCATTATTTACCAGATTATTAAACATTATACCAGTGCCCTAGGGTCTACCTTTACCGTAAAATCTTCCCCCACCCCCAGGTTTAATACTATTTTTTTGTTTTTTTTATCTCTGTCTGATCCTTCCAATCCTCAAACCTCTCCTTTAAAAACTCCTCCACATTAACATCTTTTATGTCCACATAGACCTTTCCAGATTCTATCCTGGATAGGTCCAAAAGTTTTTCAATGAGCTCAGTAAGTCCTCTTGTACGCTGTTTTGCCTTTTCCAATATCTTTTTATCTGTGCTAAGTCCTGGATCTTCTATTAAATCCTGCAGAACAAGAGCTATCTGCTCGTGGATAGTTGAAAGACTCCCCCTTAATTCATGTGATACCCTGGCAACAAACTCAGATTTTAATTGATCTAATTTTTTTTAATGGAGTTATATCAACTGAAATTATTACATGTCCAAGTAATTTAGCACTCTTTGTCAAGATATTATTTTTTTTTACCAAAAGATACAAATCATCTGAAATTTTAAATTCCTTTGATCCCTGGTCCTCTGTGATAATAAAATCTATTATTTTGGAATCTTTTATATAAAAAGATATATCTTTTCCAAGTTCTATATTATTTGCAATATCAAAATGTTCTCTTACTGTGGGATTTATAAGTACCACTTCCATATTATTATTTGTAACTAACACACCATTTGGGAGCACCTCCAATATTGTCTTCAATCTACTTTTTTTCTGTAATCAAATCAAGAAGTGCATCCTGTCTCTCCCTATCTAACCTCTCTTTTTCTCTCTTTAATTTGATATTATCAATAGCCCTTTTAACAACAAGCAAGATATGATCTTTGTCAAAGGGCTTGGGAATAAAGTCATATGCCCCCTGCTTCATTGATTCAACAGCTGTCTCTAATGTGGCAAAACCTGTAATTACAATTACCATAACATCTGAATATTCTTGTTTTATGGTCTTTAATACATCCATGCCATCTATTCCAGGCATCTTTAAATCTAAAAGCACCAGATCTACTGGCTGATGCTTTAGTATATTTAATGCAATTTCTCCAGACTCTGCCAAATATATCTCAACCTCAAGCCTTTTTAATATTCTCTTTAAGGCAATCCTTATATGTTCTTCATCATCCACAACCAATATCTTAATTGATCCCATTTTCATATAATGCACCTCTATTTTACTGTGAAACAGGGAGCTCTATCTCAAAACACGCACCACCACCTTCTTTATTGTATGCAGATATCCTTCCCCCATGTGATTTAATAATTCTGTAGGCAATACTAAGACCAAGCCCAACTCCTTCTCCCTGTTTTTTGGTTGAGAAGAAAGGATCAAAGATATAAGGTAAAATATCTTCAGGAATCCCTGGACCAGTATCACAAAATAAAATTTTCAGGATATTTTTATCTCTTAAAAAAACTGGTCTTAATGGTCAAGGTTCCTTTACCTTCCATTGCCTGAGCTGCATTCCAGATAATATTCATAAAAACGTGATTTAGCTGTTGAACATCTCCCTTTATTTCTGGAATACCATCTGTGTAGCTCCGAACAATTTGGATGGATTTAAATATAGGATGTTTTTCTAGCAAAAATATGGTTCTATCTATTGCCTTATTTATATTAAGAAAATAACTCTTGTTATCTGAATGCCGGGAAAATTCCAAAAGCTCTTTTACTGTATCTTTACATCTCCTTGCATTTTCAAGTATCCTTCTAAGATCCTCCTTTATATGCTCATCTAATTCTTCTTCCAATAGCAGTTCACTAAATAAAATGATGCCACTTAGAGGATTATTTAATTGATGTGCAACTCCAGCTGCCAAATTGCCAATAGCTGCCATTTTTGAAGACTGGTATAGTTGCATCCTGGTCTCTTCTAACTCCCTCTCCATCTTTAAGGTTTCCCTCAAATCCCTAAAAAATCCAATAGTAGCAACCTCCACCCCATTTTCATAAATAATAGATGCATTTAGCTCAACTGGAATGAGTTCTCTGTTTTTAGCAACTAACTCAACCCTATATGATTTCAATTTGCCAGGACCACCATGTTCCTTACTGCGAAGTTTCTTCATAACCTCTCTTGCACCATCACCAGGATACAAATCCCTAATATCAACTGTGTTAATTGCCTCATTCCTTTTGTATCCCAATATCTTTGAGGCAGCATCATTAAAAATAAATATCCGTCCCATTGTATCAGCAGCAATAACAGCATCAACTGCACTTAATATTAAATTGTGCAAAAATGTATTTGAAAGATATAACTTCTTCTCAAGATTTCCTATCTGCGCTAAATCAAAATCCAGTTTTACCATACAAGGATCACAATCTGTACCAACTAAGGAAAATAAAGTAACTTCTTCTTCCAGATAAAAATTCCTGATCCTATACTTTGGTTCTTTTTTTTTCTTCTCCATCTAGAAGCTGAATAATTTTACACTTGGAACATGGTGTATCAATTCCATAATAGACCTCATAGCACTTTTTACCAACTATATCTTTCCCATATATATCCTTGGCAAAATCATTTGCAGCAACTATTCTTAGTTCAGGAGATATAACAACAAGCTCCCTTGGGATAGAGTTAACCACAGCTACCAGATATTCCCTTTCTTTTTCTGATATCATACCCTTAAACCTTTTATCTCAGTACTTTTTTTATTTATTCTATCAATAAATTGAATATGGGAATAACCTTTTTCTCTGGCCTTTTCATATTCCATATAGGCTATATTAAGACATTTTTCACAGCAACCCCTTGGAGCTTCTATTGCCAGACAATTTTTAACCCTGGTAGAGCTAGACTCAATTTTTAAGACCCCCCTGCAATTGTCACAATCTAGTACATATTCCCTCTGTCTTTCAACTATATAGGAAGTATCATAGAATATCTCTTTATTTCTAACTATCCAGTTCCCATCCTTCTCCAGGGATATATCTGTTGAAGGGGAGGAAAAATAGTTTTTATAAGAGTTTGCACATATCCTTTTTATGTAGTCCATTGTCCTCTTATCCATTTCAAATTTCTTTGGATCGTAGTCTGGCTCTTTTACATGGGAATAATCCAGCCCAGCCAGGGCCAGGACAATTCCCAAATTCACATAGGGTAGGGCACCCTGAATTGAATACCCACCTTCTAACACCACCAGGTCTGGTTTTAACATCTCGCTTAGTTTTGCATATCCCTGGGCAGAAAAATTCATGTTGGTTATTGGATCAGTAAAATGATTGTCCTGTCCAGCAGAGTTTACCACTATATCTGGATCAAAGTCCTTTAGGATGGGGATTACCACGTTTTCCATGGCATACAAAAAAACCCTCATCACTTGTGTTAGGTGGAAGAGGAATATTTATGTTTTTACCCCTGGCCTTTGGACCTCCCATTTCTCCAACAAATCCTGTACCAGGATACAGGGTCCTGCCATCCTGGTGTATGGATATGTAAAGTGTATCTGGATCGTGCCAGTATATATCCTGGGTACCATCCCCGTGGTGGCAATCTGTATCTACTATTGCAACCTTTTTAACATTGTATTTCTCCCGCAAATACTCAACCATTATGGCCTCAATGTTGATATTGCAAAATCCTCGTCCTCCGTGAACAACCTTCATAGAGTGATGACCTGGGGGTCTAACCAGTGCAAAGGCCCTGTCTTCCTTTTTCTCCATGACCAATTTCCCGGCTTTAATACAGCCACCTGCTGAGATTAGATGGGAATCTGTTATATTGCTCTCAACATCTGGAAAACAAAAGTGTATCCTCTCAATATCTTTGATTGTTGCTATTTCTGGTTTATATTCCCTGATTCCAGGGATATCAAATACCCCTTCTTCTTTTAATTGATCCATTGTATATAGTAGTCTTTCCTGTCTTTCTGGATGTGTTGGTGAAATTGCCCAATCAAAGGCAGGAAAAAAATACAACCCCTAATCTATTTTTTTACCTGTTGCATAAACACCTCACCACGTTTTCATAATCCTTACATATACCAGGTTTGACCTGACACTTTACCCTGATATCCTGTCCCACTGTAAATACATCCTTAACCATATTCATGGAGCTTTCAAAGACAATTTCCAGTTCAGATAGATCCACATCCCAGTCCAGCTTCTCTTTTATGTACTTCTGCATGTGTCTTTGTAGATCACCCCTGGCCATCTTAAGATTGTAGTTTTTGGAAACATCTTTTTTTTATTCCAAGTACCGGGATAGTCATTATCTTCTTTTCAGTATCAGCAAATAGTTCTGCCTGCATTGTTGGTCTGGCAATGGCTGCACCAATGGCATTTGCTACCCCAAAGTACTCAGGCACTACCACTGGCAGTCCAAATTCTTTTTCAATGAATTTCTTTAATATGTTTGCAGGGCCACCCATTAAATAGATCTTCCTGGGTTCTATTTTTCTAAATTCAAGTAGTTCGTGTATTGTATAAATGGGACGCTCATTTATTTCATCCAAAAAACCAAGTACCTCTTTTTTTCAAAATCTTACATCCTTCTTCAACCACCTTTATAGGGGCATCTGAAAGAGAACAATTTAAATTCTCCTTTATTTGTTGCATTCCTTTAAAAGAGGCATCCTTGTCACCATAGGCTTCCTCACATATACAGTTCAGGGCATCTAAAAAGGCAGGCACATCCCCTCCCTTTGCCATGCAGGGACCAAGTCTCTTGGGACCTACCAGCAGCCTGTCACCCTGGGTAGTTACAGCAGAATCACCGCCTAGACCAATGGATTTTACCTTCATTGCCCGAACAAGGGTGGGTCTGCCTTTTAGTCTCACATTCTCTGGCTCAATCAATGGGTCCCCTGCAGCAAAAACTCCAATGTCTGTGGTCGTCCCCCCTACATCCAGGACAATGGCATCTTCTGTTATATCACACAGGGCAAAGATACCCATGACACTTGCTGCAGGTCCTGAAAAAAATACTCTCAACAGGAAAACGTTTAGCAGCATAATAGGGCATTGTTCCCCCATCTGCCTTTAAGATGTTTATTTGAGGGGAAAACTTAAACTCCTCTAAACACTGGTTAACAGAATCTAAAAATTTATTAAAAATAGGCCATACAGCACTGTTGTAGTAGGCTGTGGCAATCCTCCTTGGGAAATTTAACTGTCCTGATAGACTGTGGCCAAGGGTGATGAACTCTGCCTTTTCTTTTATTAACTCAGCAATCTTGTCTTCATGTACTGGATTTCTTGGGGAAAACTTTGAGACAATTGAAAACACCCGAACCCCGAAGTCCAGTAAATTTGAAACCACCCCCTTTGCTTGAGATAGATCCAGGGGATATATCTCAGTTCCCCTGTGGTCTAATCCTCCTGGTATTACCTCAAAAAAAATTTCCAATGCTAAACTCCCTGGGATTAATTCCTGGGCCAGCACTCACAATAACACCCACTGGCTCCAGTAGATCTTGAACAATTGCATTAGTACATAGGGTGGTACTTAAATTAAATCTCCTTATATTTACTTTTTTTTTCCTGGGAAAGTATCTCTCCTATTGCCTGTCTAATTGAACCAAGAAGGTCTTCGGGGTCTGTGGGAATCTTCACATGGGCCCGAACCCCCACCTCCCTATCAATTAGCACTGCATCGGTGTGTGTACCACCTACATCAATTCCAAATAACATAACATTATTCTCCATTTTTATTGGTTATAAAACTCAATTACCATCTCAATAATATAATCCTGTACATCCCTATTAAGATAGGGATGCATTGGAAGGGCTACTATATTCTTTGATATGCCCTCGCTTACTTCCATATCCCCTTGCCTGTATCCTAAAAAAATCAAATGCCCTCTGGAGGTGAAGGGGTTTTTTATAATAGATGGCTGTTGGTATATTTTTCCCCTTTAAAAATTCTATGAGATCATCCCTATTTTCCACCAAAATACAATATTGTGCAAATGCAGACAACACCCCTTTGGGCACATATTGGGGTTTTATCTGTGAAAGAAGCTCAAATCCCTTATTGTATCTTTTTACAACTTCCTGTCTTTTATTTATTTCCTCATCAAAAATATCCATTTTTGCCAGAAGTATTGCAGCCTGGATGGTATCCAACCTCCCATTTAAGCCAAGCCTGATATTTTCGTATTTATCCCTTCCCTGGCCGTGGACACGAATGGATTTTAATATGGATGCGTAATTATCTGAGTCTGTAAAAATGGCCCCACCATCCCCATAGCATCCAAGGGGCTTTGCTGGGAAAAAAGAAGTACAGCCAATATCACCAAAAGAACACGCCTTTTTTTTTGTTATATTCTCCCCCAAAAGATTGGGCACCATCCTCTATTAAAAAGAGTTTGTTTTCCTCTGCTATTTTTTTTAAGTTTATCATAAGGAGCACATACTCCAAATATATCAACAGCAATAATTGCCTTTGGCTTATATTTATTTGAGCCTTTTTCCAATAAACTTGGTATTGGATATATGGTGGAGTCCTTATTTTTTTACAGCTAAAATAGCCTGCTTTAGTTTTTCAGGATCAATATTAAAGGTATCTGGATCAATATCAACAAAAACTGGAGTCGCACCGCAAAGGGAAATTACTTCTGCTGTTGCAAAAAAAGGTAAATGGAGTGGTAAAGACCACATCTCCATCCCCAATGTCCAGGGCCATTAGACTCATAAGTAGTGCATCTGTACCAGAAGAACAGGATATACAGTATTTAGTCCCAACATAACTTGCCAGGACTTCTTCTAATTGATACACCTCTTCTCCCAATACATATCTGGTATGCTCAAGTACCCTGGATATGTTGTCCTTAATCTTTTTTTTCAATCCTCCTATACTGACTTTAAGGTCAATAAATGGAATTTCCATAACATCTCCTATTCTAATTTTTTCATATATTATCTAGAGTTACTTTTTATAGTCAAGAAATAATTTATTATTAAATTTCTCCTTGCATATTTAAACCAATTATCTTTATATTCACCAAAAAAAAGAAATCTTACACACAAGTTTCAAAGATGAAAAAAAAGCCCCCTGGAACATATACTTAATCAATTATTATCAGGTGAATTTGTTTCTGGAGAAGAACTAGCCCAATACTTAAACATCTCCAGGACATGGGTTTGGAACCAGATAAAAATCTTAAAGCAGCTTGGATTTGAGATAGAGTCTTCTGCTAAAAAGGGATATAAACTCATCTCAATTCCAGACGTACTCATCCCACCTCTAATAAAACCCTATTTAACCACAGATAGCCTTGGCAAAAAGATCTATTTTTTTTGAAGAACTCCCATCAACCCAGGATAAGGCAAAAAAACTCGCAGAACAAGGCGAAGAAGAGGGCACCCTTATCTTATGTGAATCTCAATTAAAGGGAAGGGGTAGAAGGGGCAGGCAGTGTCCATGTCCCCAAAAATCATTATCATTTTCCATAATTTTAAGGCCAAACCTTTCCCCTTCAGAAGTTATGCAACTGCCCCTGGTTGCTGGTCTTGCAATATGCAAGGCAATAGGTGCCCACACAAATCTAAAAGCAGAGCTAAAATGGCCCAATGATATACTGATAAACAACAAAAAAAGTTGTTGGCATACTGGCTGAGATCTCAGGAGATATAGAATTTGTTAATTATGTAATTTTAGGCGTGGGGATTAACGTAAATCTAGACCAAGAAGATATCCCTTATGAACTTCAAGATTATGCAACATCTCTTTATTTAGAAGGGAAAAAAAACTTTAAAAGGGCACACCTTTTGGGAAATATTTTGATGTATCTGGAATATTGGTACAATATATACTTAAAAGAAGGATTTAAATCTATAAGGACTAAATGGATTGATATGAGCAATACAATACATAGAAATGTAATAGTATTTTTAAAAGACAAAAAAATTATATGGAAAGGCCATTGACTTAGATGAAAATGGAAATTTAATGGTCATGGACAATAAAAATAAAATTCATAAAATAATGTATGGGGATGTTACCCTTCGAAATAATTCTTAAATTGCTAAAAGGAGTCATTCATATGCATTACTTTACTGTTAAAGACAATAGATTATGGGCAGAAGAAGTTTTAGTTGAAGACATTGTAAAAGAATATGGTACTCCCATTTATATATATTCTTCCAGGACATTTAAAAGGCACTTTCACGCCTTTGATTCAGCTTTTTATTCTATTCCACATATTATATGCTTTTCTGTAAAATGTAACTCAAATATAAACATCCTTAAAACATTGAAAGAAGAAGGAGCTGGAGCTGATATTGTATCAGGTGGGGAATTATACAGAGCACTTAGGGCAGAGATTGCTCCAGATAAGATTGTTTTCTCAGGGGTTGGGAAACAAGAACATGAGATACAAGAAGCACTTTTTGCTGACATCCTGATGTTTAATGTTGAATCCATGGATGAACTCATGAAGATCAATGAAATAGCCCTGTCTTTAAATAAAAAGGCAAGGATAAGTTTCAGGATAAATCCAGATGTGGACCCCAAAACCCACCCTTATATTTCCACTGGTCTAAGGGAAAATAAATTTGGAATTGACATAAGCGACGCAATATATGCCTACAAGACTGCAAAGGAATTAAAAGGGGTTGAACCAATTGGCATTGATTGCCATATAGGCTCACAACTAACTGAAATATCTCCTTTTTTTAGAGGCACTGGAAAAATTAAAGATGCTCTACACTGAACTGAAAGAACTTGAAATAAACATAAAATATTTAGACCTTGGAGGTGGTCTTGGAATTCAGTATAAAGAGGAAGATCCACCCCATCCAAAGGAATTTGGGGAGGCCCTATCCCGTGCCCTATCAGGATATCCCCTTACCCTGATATTAGAACCTGGAAGGGTTATTGCTGGAAATGCAGGGGTATTGATCACCAAAGTGATATACACAAAGGAGACTGGAAACAAAAACTTCCTCATTGTTGACGCTGGGATGAATGACCTTATCAGACCTTCCCTGTACGGATCATACCACAGGATAGCAGAAGTTACTCCTAGGGGCAGAGCCCTAAAAAAATATGATGTAGTTGGTCCAATATGTGAGAGTGGAGATTTTCTGGCAAAGGACAGGGATCTTCCAGAAATCAAGGCAGGAGAGCTCTTGTGTGTATTCTCTGCTGGTGCCTATGGATTTGTCATGTCTTCTCAGTATAATTCCAGACCAAGGGCAGCAGAGGTTATGGTTTCTGGAGAAGAATTTCATCTAATCAGAGAGAGGGAGAAATACAGGGATCTTGTGTATTTGGAAGATTCTATACCATTTAGGAGTTAGATAGCTGTTTATGAGTGGGATCAAATCCCCAAAATCAATTCCCCATGATGTAACAAATCAATATGGACTATATGTAAGACAAAAGGAGTATTCCCAACTGAAGATGCCATTTTGAAACTCTTATACCTGGCAATTTTGGATATAAGCAAAAAATGGGCAGATACCATAAGAAACTGGTCCAAGATTTATCCCCAACTATATATATTTTTTGAGGACAGGATTAAAAATGTAGTTCAATAGTATTAAGACTACAAAAGGATTTACACAGATTATGTTACAGGCTCATTAAAAACTTCCAACAAACTAAAAAAAATGTAAAACTTACTTGGGAATTTTAAGGGCCATTAGGTGGGGATTTTTAATTGACTTTAAGATGTTCAACCAGTTTTTTGCATATTTTCCTCTTTTCTGATTATTTATAATACATTAACTCAAACAATTATTCAAATATTTTAATCGATTATATCATTTTTAAACATCTTTTAAATTATTACTATAACTCAACCCAAGTTTTAACAAACTTGGGTTGAGTTAGTAGGCTGTTTGTATTTTCTACTCTACCCACTCATCCCCTTCTTGAATTGGGGCAAAACCTCTTCTCATGGTATTTTCTGTTATACAAATTGGATCCATAAACTGAAGTAGGTAGTCTGGGCCACCTGCTTTGGAGCCTACACCAGACATCTTAAATCCACCAAATGGCTGTCTTTCAACAAGGGCGCCAGTAATTCCCCTGTTTAAGTAGAGATTTCCAACCTTAAATCTCTTTCTCACCTTATCTAAGTTTCTTGGGCTCCTTGAAAAGGCTCCACCAGTCAAGGCATATCTTGTTGAATTTGCCCATTCAATTGCCTGGTCAAAATCCTTTACCTTCATAATGGACAGTACAGGGCCAAAAATCTCTTCCTGGGCCAGTCTGTGCTCTGGGGTAATTCCTTCAACTATTGTCAAGGGCACATAATAACCCTTATCTGGTATATCATCTCTAATCAAAAGCACATTTCCCTCTTTTTTTTGCCAGTTCCACATACTTTAAAATCTTCTCCTTAGCAGATCCATCCACAACTGGTCCCATATAGTAATGGGGATCCTCTGCAGGCCCTATTTTAATTGATTTTGCAGCCTCAACAAGCCTTTTTACAAATTTATCGTATATTGGCTCAAGCACAATTACCCTGGAGCAGGCTGAACACTTTTGTCCCTGATATCCAAAGGCAGAGTAAATAATATCTAAAACTGCCTCGTCCAAGTCTGCATCGTCGTCCACAATAATTGCATTCTTTCCACCCATCTCAGCAATCACCCTCTTTACCTGGGCCTGACCATCTCTCACCTTTGATGCCTTATTGACAATCCTTAGTCCAACTTCCATGGATCCTGTAAAGGCAATTACACTTATATCAGGATGTTCAACTAGGTAGTCGCCTATCTCGCTTCCCCTGCCAGGTATATAGTTAAAAACACCGTCAGGAAGGCCTGCTGCCTTATAGATTTCATACAGGGTATATCCTACAACAGAGGACAAGGATGCTGGTTTATACAAAACTGGATTTCCAGTCACTATGGCAGCTGAAGTCATTCCACATGAGATTGCCAGAGGGAAATTCCATGGGGCAATTACTGCAGCAACTCCCTTTCCCTGATACATAAGGTGGTTTACTTCTCCCGGTGCCCTTCCCATACGACGGGGAGAGCCAAGCCTTATCATTTCCCTCGCATAATATTCCAGGAAATCAATTGCCTCTGCAACATCGGCATGGGCCTGATCCCATTGTTTCCCAACCTCTAAAATCTGCCATGCAGCCAGTTTGAAAATATTTTTACGGGCATAATCTGCTGCCTTAAATAGATATTTTGCCCTGTCTTCACCACTTAGCTCCCTCCAATCATAGAGGACTGATTTGGCAGCTGAAATTGCATCATCTACCTCTTTTTTTTGATGCCTGAGATATATACCCTATGACCTCATCAGGATTGGCTGGATTTACTGATGGAATTTTATCTTCAGTATGTATTTCTTTTCCTCCAATCACCAGGGGATAGTCCTTCCCAGCTCCCCTCTAACTTCAGATATTGCCCTGTAAAAGGCCTCTCTTTCATCCTTTTTTTGTAAAATCCACAAATGGATGGTTTTTAAATGGGGGTATTGCAACAGACCCCTTATCTTCCTTTTTGGCCTGTTCCCTTTGTTTCTTCTTTTCCTCAGCCAAGATAAGGGGGTCTTCTAAAAGTTTGTCCAGATCTGCCCCTTCTGCAAAGCTCTGTCTCAAAAAAGACTCATTTGCTGTATTTTCCAGTAACCTTCTAACCAGATAAGCCATACCTGGAATGAGTTCCCCATATGGGCATAGAGCCTCACTTTTTTTTGCAACATTTAAAAGCCCCTTTCTAACTGGCTCTGCCATACCATATAGCACCTGGAACTCATATCTTGATTCATCCACTCCAAATTCCCTTGCCATTTCCATAACAGCAGAGATGGTCCGTATATTGTGAGATCCACATGCAAAATAGCATATATCACTATTTTTTTAAAATCATCTCAGCATGTCTCTCATATGCTGCATCGGTTTCTGCCTTTATTGTATAAACAGGTATCTCCCATCCCTTTTGTTTTGCAATAACTGTCTCATAATCCCAGTATGCACCCTTAACCAACCTGATTGAAATCTTTATCCCCTCACTTCTTGCCCAATTAAGGAGTTCTTCAAGATCTCTATCTGTATCTTTAAGATAAGACTGTAAAACAACAGCCAACTGGTCAAAATCCCTAAATTCTGGATCCTGGCGAAGTCTTTTATACACTTCCAGGGTTATGTCTTTGTATGTATACTGTTCCATATCAATACATAAATGACCACCAATTTCCTTGGTCTTGGCAACAATTGGCTTAAGTCTCTCAACAATCACATTTACACTGTTCTCAAAATCAACGGGCCTTGCCTGGGAATAGAGAGCAGAAGGCTTAATTGAGCAATTTACCTTTGGCGCATAACCCCAGTCTAAATCCCCTCCAGTTAACAGACCATCCCATTTGGATGATTCTTTTGCCAGTACATCTAGAAGATCAAGATAACTCTTTTGATAATAGATTGCCTCTTCTTCACTAACTGTTGCCTCACCCAGGATATCAACAGTAAATGCAAAATTGTCCTTTCTTAGTTTTCCAAGGGTCTTTAAGGCCTGTTTTGTGTTCTCGCCAATTATAAATTGCATTGCCATGGACTTGATGTTGGAAGATATGGTCTTTGCCAGGATCTTTCCACCAAAGACCCTTCCAATACCTCCAGCGCCTTTGGCCCCCCATTTTAAAACTGCTGGTAGCTCTTCTTCATCTGCCCCAAAATACTCCTCAATGTGTCTAATCAAGGACTCTGAAGTATTCAAATAGGGCAATACATCCACAAAACGAAAGAGCTGGACCTTAAAGTTCTCGCTCTTCATTGCCCAGTCCATGACCTTACCAGTCCACCAGCTCTTATTAAACACTGATGGGGCCTCGCCAGCAATGGATCTAAAAAAACTCTTTGCCCCTTGCCTTTATCCTCTGGTTTAATACTTGATTTTCCATAAAAAAACCTCCTTATCTTGGTCAACTATTTCTACTTTGCCTTCCCCATACCCTTTATGCGGACCTCCACTCCATCTAAATCCAGTTTCAAGGTCTCTAATAATTCATCAATTACAAGCGTGGTCCTGGTATCCACAACACCGCCAATGTCCCCAAACTTCTTCAACAACTCCTTTAAATTATCAGTATCTGAAATCCTAGCCTTGACCAAATAGTTGTACTCACCTGCTATGTAAAAAACCTCCTGAACTTCCCCAATTTTCGCAATTTCTTCTCCTATTAAGGTAGAACCAACAGCATCCTTGGTCTTCACCAAAATAAGCACAGTAAGCACAAGGCCTAAAATCTTGTGGTTTAGCCTTGTCTCATACCCAAGGATAACACCCTTTTTCTCAAGCTTCCTTATCCTCTCAAGCACACCAGATGGAGCCATATTTATCCGTCTAGCTATCTCTGCATTGGATATTCGAGCATTATTTTGAAGTAAATTCAAATTTTTTTTATCAATCTCGTCAATCATTCTTGATTTTCTCCTTTTTTTTAGTTTATAGTTCATAAAAAAATAAGTGAGTCAAGAATTTTATTCAAAAAAAATTAACCCAAACAGGTTTAACTATCTTCTTTTAATGAAATAGTGTTTATCAAGCAAAAATTAATTGACCATTGGGTGTTTTTTAATTAATGCTCACTCATTAAAATTAAGGGAGGGGTTTTAAGGTTATTTTAAAAAAATCTTTAAAGGGAGGATGTTGTTATGCTGAGAAAAGTTTTGGTTTTAGTGCTTTTTTTGGGCCCTGTGTTTAACAGGCATAAGTTTTGCCAAGTCCACTATAAAGATTGGGCTTATGTGTCCACAAACTGGCAGCTGGGCAAGTGAAGGTTTAGATATGAAAAAGATTGTGAATTTACTTGCCGAGGACATCAACAAAAAAAGGAGGGGTACTTGGCAAAAAGATTGAGATCATTGACGAAGATGATGGTGGAGATCCCAGGACCGCTGCCCTTGCTGCAAACAAACTGGTTACAAGGGACATAGTTGCAGTAATTGGTACGTATGGTTCTTCTGTTACAGAGGCCACACAAAACATTTTTAATGAAAACAAGATAATACAAATTGCAAATGGCTCCACAGCAATCAGGTTAACAGAAAAGGGATATAAATATTTCTTCAGGACATCTCCAAGGGACGATGAGCAGGGAAAAGTTGCAGCAAAGACCATAAAGAAATTTGGTTATAAAAGGGTAGCTATCCTTCATGACAACACCACATATGCAAAGGGTCTTGCTGAAGAGGCAAAGCACAACATTGAGAAGCTTGGTGGAATAAAGGTTGTATTTTTTGATGCCCTCACACCTGGTGAGAGGGATTACACAACTATTTTAACCAAATTAAAGTCCAAAAATCCAGATGTGGTATTCTTCACTGGTTATTATCCAGAAGCTGGTCTTCTTTTAAAACAGAAAAAAAGAAATGGGATGGGATGTACCTTTTATAGGTGGTGATGCAACCAATAATCCAGATTTAGTTAAAATCGCAGGAAAAGACGCTGCAAAAGGCTTTTATTTCTTGAGCCCGCCTGTGCCACAAGACCTAGACACACCTGAAGCAAAGGCATTTTTAAAGGCATATAAGACAAAATACCATGACTATCCTGCTTCAGTATGGGCAGTTTTATCAGGGGATGCACTCCTTGCAATAGTTAAGGCAATTGATGGCACAAAATCCACTGATCCTGACAAAATGGCAGATTTTTTACATCATAAATTAAAGAATATGCCCGGTCTTACTGGAAAAATATCTTTTGATGAAAAGGGTGACAGGGTAGGTGACCTTTACAGGGTTTACATGGTTGACGCCCAGGGCAACTTTATATTGCAGCCCTAAATAATTTTTTTTTAAAAGGCAGGGTCTCCCTGCCTTTTTTTATATTAAGACAGCAAGGTTAAACAATAAGCTTTAATACTTGAACTCTTTAAAGTGTTATCCTTGGAGATATAGCCCATGGAATTCTTTTTTCAACAATTGACCAATGGACTGGCAATAGGCGGCATATACGCATTGATTGCCCTTGGATATACCATGGTTTATGGGGTGTTAAAACTCATAAACTTTGCCCATGGGGACCTATTTACCCTTGGTGCCTACATAGGATTTACCCTCCTAACATCCCTATCTCTAGTTGGAAAGATAGGCCTATGCCAACCCTTTTTCTCTTTGGACTCATAATAATGGGGTTGGTGGGTGTAGCTGGAATAGTTTTAGAAAGGGTAGCCTATAGACCGCTTAGATCAGCAGACAGGCTTGCTGCAGTGGTATCTGCCCTTGGGGCATCAATAGTCATCTCCAATTCAATAATGCTCATCTATGGAGCAAGGTTCCAGGTATATCCCCACCATCTGCTTCCCCAAATTACCATAAATATTTTAGGAATGAAGATTCCCTTTCTTAGGATTGCAATGCTCCTTTTATCAATAATTCTCATGATAATTTTATATCTATTTGTGCAAAAAACTAAAATTGGAACAGCCATAAGGGCAACGGCGATAGATCATGGAGCAGCCAGACTCATGGGGATAGATGTAAACAAAATCATCTCCTATGTGTTCTTTATTGGACCTGCCTTGGGGGTGCAGCTGGTTTTATGGTTGGTCTCTATTATGGACAGTTGAACTTTATGATGGGATGGGTCTATGGCCTAAAGGCATTTATAGCTGCAGTAATTGGAGGTATTGGGAACATCCCTGGAGCCATGGTTGGGGGTATTTTGCTGGGGGTTATAGAGGCCCTTGGTGCTGCCTATATCTCAACTTCATGGAAGGACGCAATTGCATTTTTTTGTCCTTATAATCATTTTGATCGTGCGTCCAACTGGTATTCTTGGTGAGAGGGTTGCTGACAAAATATAAACCATAAACCTAAATGATGGTGACATGAACAGGAAATACATAACAACTTTTATTGTAATTGCCTTTTTCTTATCACCGCTTGTGTTAAATTCCTATTGGGTAGATGTATTAAACAATATTGGAATTTATGCAATACTGGCACTTAGTCTAAATTTTATTTTAGGGGATACTGGTCTTTTTCACATGGGCCATGCAGCTTTTTTTTGCAATTGGTGCATATACTACGGCCATTTTAAACACCATGTATCACATCCCAATCATTTTTTTTGATCCCATTTAGTGGAATAACTGCTGCTATCTTTGCATACCTTGTTGCAAGACCAATTATTCACCTAAGGGGCGATTATTTACTTATTGTAACAATAGGTATTGTGGAGATAGTTAGAATTGGACTGGTAAACAATGTATTTGGGATAACAGGTGGATCAAATGGAATCTTTGGAATATCCAGACCAAATTTACTGGGTCTTATTATCAGGAGACCAGAGCACTTTTTCTACTACATCTGGATATTTTTAGCCATAAGTGTATTTTTGTTTGAAAGGCTCAGAAATTCCAGATTTGGCCGGGCCCTAAACTACATAAAAGAAGACGAAGTAGCGGCTGAAGGAACTGGGGTCAATATTGCAAGATATAAATTAATAGCCTTTGTAATTGGGGCCTTTTGGGCTGGTATGGTTGGAAACATCTATGCATCAAAAATGACCATAATTTCCCCAGAATCGTTTACCTTCTGGGAATCTGTGGTATATTTTTGCATTGTAATCTTAGGAGGATCAGGGAGCATAACTGGGGTCATCCTGGGATCATTTTTGCTAATAGGGCTGCCTGAAATATTCAGGGAATTTTCCCAGGCCAGGATGCTTATGTTTGGACTTGCAATGATCATTATGATGATATTTAGGCCACAAGGTTTGATTCCACCTCCTCCACGTAAATATGACGTATATATGGACAAAAATTTTGCTGAAAATTAGACAAAAGGGAGTCTAAATATGGCCCTTCTTCATCTTAAAAACCTCACAAAATATTTTGGCGGACTTGCTGCTGTAGATGATGTAAGTTTTGACGTAGAAGAGGGATCAATCGTAGGATTAATTGGTCCAAATGGTGCAGGTAAAACCACTGTATTTAACTTAATCACAGGACATTATGTCCCTGATAGGGGAGAAATAATATTTGATGGACAAAGTCTGGTAAAAAAACCCACCCATGAGATTGTATCCCTGGGCATTGCCAGAACGTTTCAGACAATAAGATTATTTAAAGAGCTCTCTGTACTTGAAAATGCAATGTCAGGATACCACTGCCGCATGAAATCAGGTATTTTTGCTGGAATGTTCAAGCCCAAATGGCAGAGGGAAGAGGAAAAAAGGGCTATTGACATTGCATTAAAAGAGCTTGAATTTGTAGGCCTTAAGGTGGACCTTGAACAAAAGGCAAAAAACCTATCCTATGGAAATCAAAGACTACTTGAGATTGCCAGGGCACTGGCCACTTCCCCAAAATTAATTATTTTAGATGAGCCTGCTGGCGGTATGAACGACCAGGAGACCCAGGAACTTATTCAGCTTATACGTAATATTCGAGATAGAAAGATAACAGTCCTTTTGATTGAGCACGACATGAATTTAGTTATGGATGTATGCCAATACCTTGTTGTTTTAGACAATGGCAAAAAAAATATCTGAGGGATTACCAGATCAGGTAAGAGAGGACCCAAAGGTAATTGAGGCATATCTAGGAATTGATGAGGAGTAAATACAATATGTTAGAGATAAAAAAACCTACACGTAAAATATGGAAACATTGAAGCAATACACGGAATAGACATAAAGGTAGAAAAAGGCGAAATAGTAACCATCCTAGGTGCAAATGGTGCTGGAAAGTCCACTACCCTCATGACCATCAGCGGACTAATAAAACCCTCAGAGGGGACTATAATCTTTGATGGCGTTGATATAACCACTACCCCTGGGGACAAGATAGTTGAAATGGGTATATCCCAGGTCCCTGAAGGGAGACGGTTATTTGGCACCTTGACTGTGGAAGAAAATTTAGAGCTTGGGGCATTTACCATAAAAGACAAAAAGGTAGTAGAAAAAAAACAAGGAATGGTCTTATTCCCTATTTCCAAGACTAAAAGAGCGCAGAAAACAGCTCGCTGGTACCCTTAGTGGTGGAGAACAACAGATGCTTGCTATAGCAAGGGGCCTTATGTCCAACCCAAGGCTCCTTTTAATGGACGAACCAAGCCTGGGACTTGCACCTATTTTAGTTAAATCTATATTTGAAACCATAAAGACCATCAATGAAACTGGGGTCACTGTGCTCTTGGTGGAGCAAAATGCAAAAGCTGCATTAAAACTGGCCATGAGGGGATATGTAATGGAAGTGGGAAATATTGTATTGGAGGATAAGGCATCTAATCTCCTTACAAATCCCCAGGTAAGACGGGCATATCTGGGAGGATAATTTCACTTTATATGAATGGGCTAAGGGAAATTTTCGAGATCTCCATTCCCCTTTTTCTCATTATGGATCCCTTTGCAAATTCAACTGCATGTCTTGCTATTCTAAAGGACCATTCCCCAAGGACACAACAAAAGATAATCTTAAGGGAGATGTTAATTGCACTCCTTTTAATGATAATTTTTCAATTCTTTGGATCTTTTTTTGTTAAATTTTTTTATCTATAGATAAATCCACTTTACGTATAGCTGGGGGCATAATCCTATTTATAATATCCCTAAAACTCATATTTCCAGAGGAACAGGGATCACTATCCCAATATGAAAAAGATCCATTTATAGTGCCTATTGCCACCCCATTTATTGCTGGTCCCTCCTTACTCGCTGCAATAATGCTATATGCCAAAAAGGCCCCTTCACAATTAAAACTTTTTCTGTCAATATTAATTGCATGGTTTGGATGCCTTATAATCATGCTCTGTTTTACCAGATTAAAAAAACATATTAAAAGACAGGGGCACCAGGGCAATTGAGAGACTCATGGGCCTCATCTTGGTTTTACTTGCAGTTCAAATGTTAGAAGAGGGTATTAAATATTTTCTGGAAACTCTAAACTAAGCCCATAAAATTTGTGGAACCTAACTATAAGAATTTTCTAATAGATTAAACGCCTTGACCATGAACCTTAACTTTGAATATGCAATGATTTTTTAAAGACTAATCCACTATAAGGATAAAATCATGAAAACATTTAGAGGCAAAAGATTAATAGACAGAGAAAAAGAAATTAAATTTATAAAGACCTGGTTTGAGGAGATACCAGATGAAATATTGTGGATATATGGACCTAAATCCAGTGGAAAAACTACTATCATTGAATATATTGTGGAACATGAATTATTTGAAGATTTTTGGACACTAAAACCAAAAGGTGATTTTTGGGTGAGGTACATAAATCTAAGAGGCAAATTAATAACAAGTTACAATAGCTTTCTAGAATCTTTTTTTAAAATCTAAAGAACAGATTGAAGATACAACTGAAAAATTGTCATCGAGAATTAGTATTGGGATATTTACTATAAAAGGTGAAAAATTAAGAAAAATAAAAGAAAAAAAATATTGATTTATTTGATGCAATATTGAGTGAAATACAAGATATAGCAAAAAAGAAAACACCAATTATAATAATTGATGAAATTCAAACCTTAGAGGATATCTATATAAATTCCAATAGAGACTTATTAAAGGAATTTTTAAATTTTTGTGTTAGATTGACAAAAGAACTACATTTATCACATGTAACTATATTAAGTTCAAATACCATATTTATAGATAGAATTTATAATGATGCAAGGCTTAAAAAAAACCAGCAAATTCTATAAAATTGATTACTTAGACAAAGATACCACTAAAAATTGGTTAAAAGAAGAGGGTTTTAATGAAGAAGATATTGAATTAATCTGGGAGTATTTAGGTGGAGATATAGCTTATATTCAAAAAAATGATAAGAGAGAAGGATGAATTTCCCAGTTTGAAAGATTATTTAAAATATCAACAACAGTTGGCTTATTCTGAGATTGTAGATTTACTAACAGATGAAAAAAAATTTTGAAAAAAGAAGATTGTTTAAAGAAATAGCAAAAGAGATTATTCTTAATGGATCTTTTAAAATAAGAGAAGATTTATCTACTGAGAAAAAACATATTATAAACCACTATGTGGATAAAGAAATACTCTTTTTAGACCCATTAACTAGGGAAGTTAAAGGTAATAACAGATTGTATGAAAAGGGCATGGAATTGTTGGTATATGGAAATAAATTATAAAAACTTTGTCCATTCTTTGCTAAATCAAGAGCATATAATTCATTAGATTACTACAAATTTTTAATGTAATTCTCAAATTAAAAAGAATGAAAGACAAAAAATATAATATAGACATTTTAAATAGAATTATTGAGGATTGTTTCTGGGATTATAATATTTCTATACAGGACTTAAT
>BBBM01000002.1 GCA_001311565.1 Desulfothermus okinawensis JCM 13304 | reverse complement strand
TGAAGTAGTAAGTTATATTGCCTTTGCTCTTCAATAATTTTATCAAAATCTGATTTGATCAGTGCCAATGCATCATAAATTGCGTTTAATTGTGGAGGCAAATTATTTACAAAACTTCTATCCAATCCTGGCTTATTCCATTCTATGCTGGCAATTAATTCTATAATATCATTTACATAACATCAATCTTTTTATTTTCTACTTTATTTGATAAAGTGCCTATTAAATTAAAACAAATTTCGTTTTTTTGATCCATCTTAATTTGTGTCAACCTATCTGAACTGATATATCCCATGTTTAATATCAATTTAATAGCTTCTTCATAATCCTTTACAATATAAATATCCTTGTTATAAAGTGTCACCTTACCTAATTTTATACCAAGTTTTAATAGAGGAGATATTCCAAAAAAAATAATACAACAGAGATTGTTGAAGTCTATTTTATGTTTTAGATAATATTCTCTACCACTTTCTGAAAAACCAGTGATTGATGAATAATCGTGCATTAATATTACATTTTGATCCTTTAAATAGTCTGTCATTATGTTGTCTATAATATCCATTGATGCACTAACTTCCTTTAATCCTGCAAAACCATTTGGTTTGCTGAGCAATATATTTTTATCTATTAAAAAGTAAGAACATTTGCATCTTTCACTTAATTTAACATCTTTCCAATTATCAGGTTGAAAAATTGTAAGTCCTGAAATTGGACAAAATCCCTTGTCTATTGACCTGGGCAAATTTTTTTTATCATAACAACCACCTTATAAATATTCTTAGTATGTCCAGGCTATCTAACTCCCACTAGATATTTTAATTAAACGGGATACCAAATTTTTTTTCAATAAACAGGGTTTATATAAATCAAATAAATCCACCTTTGCTCCTATCATATAACCTGTGTAAATCCTTTGCAATTTCTGACCGAGTTCCAAAGTAGAACTCGGTCATTTTTTTCTATCTTTGCAATAAATTGTTTTTTTTATTCTAGTTATTGTTTTAAAAAGGATTTATATGGATTTTTATATACCTCTAAATCCATCTCAAAAAATTAACCTTACCGTAATTCTTCTGTGAGCATCTTTAATTCTTCTGCCTGGTTTGTTAATTTTTCTATAATAGTCACAGTCTCATCCATTGCTTCCACTGTCATCTCTGAAAGATTTCCTATCTCTTCAATGGACCTTGTAATTTGCTCACTGGCAGAGGACTGTTCTTCTGCTGCAGTTGCAATACTCCTCACCTGCTCAGCGCTATCCTTTGCAAGGTTTAAAATCTTATTTAGCACATCTCCAGATTCAGTGGCCAAACTGGATGCCTCTTCAACTGCTTTTAGGGCATTTTTTTACCCCCTCATTACTCTGTTTAGTTGCATTCTGCATATTTGCTATGTTTTCCGCTACCTCTTTGGTCGCATTCATTGTCTTTTCTGCCAGTTTTCTCACCTCATCTGCAACAACGGCAAATCCCCGGCCAGCTTCACCAGCCTGGCGGCCTCAATTGCTGCATTTAATGCCAACAAATTGGTCTGATCAGCTATATCATTAATGACATCAATTACATTTCCAATGGCATCAGCCTGCTTGGTGAGTTCATTCATTTTATTTGCAAGGTCCAAACTGGTTTCTTTTACCTTCTGGATTTCCTCTATTGTCCTTTTCACCACATCAAATCCCTCAGTTGCACTATTGCTGGTAGTTTCAGCATTTTCAGAGGCAGCTGCTGCATTTTTTTGCCACCTCCAACACAGTTGCATTCATCTGTTGCATTGCAGTGGCAGCTTCTTCTACCCTGCCCTTTTGTTCATTCATCTTGTTATTAACGTCTAAAACCTGGGTTTGTAGGGCATCAGCAGTACTTGTTAATCCAAAAACCACCTCTTCTAAGGTGGCGGCTGTCTCAAGTAATTTTTCGCTCTTGTCTTCAGCATCCTTCTTTGCCTGTTCTGCAACTTCCTTTGCCCTATTTGCTTCTTGGGCAACTTTCATTGCCTTTTCACTATTCTCTTCTGCCTCCTTGATCTTATCCTTTAAGTTACCCACCATTTTTTTCAATGGCATTTTTTAAGATCTTAAATTCAAATACATATCTACCAGAAAGTGTCTTATCCAGATTTCCCTGTGACACCTCTGTGGCAAATGCAACCAAATTATTTAGGGGATTTTTCAAGGAATTTCTAAGAAAAATATATATTCCAGTTAAAATCAATATGAACAACAGAACACTTCCACCTAAACAGGTTATAAAGATTTTATTTAATTGGGATCTGAAGTTGTTTTTATATTGAGCTTTTGCCTTTTCAATATCATCCATATATTCTCCCATTCCAATTATCCACCCCCAGGGTTTAAAAAGTTTTACATAGGAAATTTTTTTCAAAAGTACCTCTCTCTCCTTTTTTCCCCCAATAATATGTAACAAATCCTTCACCTTTTTTTCTTGCAAACATCAACCATCTCAAGCATCATCTTTTTACCATTTTTGTCCTTTAGATCTCCAACATATCTCCCCCTCAATTTTTCAGATGGATGGACTAACATTATAGGATGCATATCATTTATCCAAAAATAATTCCCACCGCTAAGCCTAAGTCTCCCAATGGACTCCATGGCCTCCATTTTCATTTGCACGCTTATATCGTCAATCCACTCTCCTGTCCCTATAATCCAATTTAATTCTGGAATGAGTCTAATATAAGATATTTTTAAACATGCCTTGGTAAAACCTGGTTTTGGCCAATAATAATCCACCAGACCTTCTCCTCTTGTATTTGCCATTTGTATCATCTCTTTAAAAAAAATATTTCCCCCTTTTGTCTTTAACACCTATTACATTCTTTCCCTCTATAGAGGGTTTTGATGGGTTTAATATGGTCACTCCTTTGGTATCCACAATAAAAATGTAGTTCCTGTTAATGCCAAATCTCTGATTCCTGATTATCTCCTTTATTTTATCTGGTGATATATTGGTCTTTAAAAGACCTTTTATTTCATTTGAGACAATATCTATTATTTTTCTGAGTTCCATGGACTTTTTTTTCTTTTAATGAATCAACGTCCCTGGCCCTGTTATAATAGTCTTGAACAATATTGTATGCTACATTGACAATGTCTTTTAGTTTGTTTTTCTTTTTTTGCTATACAAGATTCTGAAAAATCTTTAAGCTGTGTCTTTTCTAAATGAGACATCCTCCACTTAAAAATACCAATTGTAAACAAAAATTGGACGATTAATGCAAGTACAGTAAAGATAAGGACTCTATTTATCAGCGATTTACCCATAATAACATCCTCCTTTGTAAGATATTAAAATCGAAGGCTAACTCCCCTAAACCAATTCAAAAATTTTTGTAAGGATTAACAATTTTCTCTACAAAAGTAAACACATTAATCAAACAAAACCATTGGAATTTATGAATATTAAGTTTATATATTAAATGTTAATATACTTTAAGGTAATATTTAGACTCCAAAAATTTTAGATAAAATTGGAAATAGTCAGTAATTGGGGTTGTTAAGTCTTTTTTAGGAATATTATTAAAAAAAATATTTTCCTATTAGTTGCATTAATTGTCTTCATCTACCTCATCATCAACGCCAACAGGGATAAGCACTTTTATAGGCTCTTCAATACCAATACTTTCTGCAAATTTTTTTTAATTTTAGTAATACCGCCCAATTGGCTTCATGTCCTTTGGCAAGCAATAAGAGGCCTGTTTTGGTCTTTACTTCCTGACCAAAAATCATGCCAGGTAGTATTTCCTTTAAAGGAAGTTCCTTTACTTCATATTTGGCCTCTTCTCCAAGATACTCTTCTAAGGCCTTTAGGATTTTTGGATCATAGATCCCTTTTCTTGACTTAAGCACTTTATATGTTTCTGCTTTGCTAAGTCCTCTATTTTGGAGTAAATCAAAATCTAAGGCTACTTTCAAGATACGACCTCCAAATGGGATATCATCTCCTTTTACTCCATCTTGAGGAATTCCTCCACCATCATAGTGTTTTTCCTGATATAAAATCATCTGGGCAATATCAGATAGCCTTGGAATATTTTTTAGAAGACTGTTTCCTACCCCAGGATGCATCTCATAGAGCTGTTTCTCTTCTTCGGTGAGCTTTTTGCCGTGGTAAATCTTTGTTAAAGTCTCTTGAGACAGGACAACACATCCTATTTGGGACAACATAGCTGCTAACTCATATTTCCATATATTCTTCACCTTAAAATATCTCACTATCCAACGGACCATTCTTTTGATTCTGGATCCCCTTCCAAAGGCTTCGGGATTTGTTAAAGAAAGTATATCGGAGAGCAAATTAATACTTCCCTTTAAGGTACCATGTAATAATTCCTTTTCTGCTGTAATTAATTTATATTGCCTGATACATTGAATTAGGACATCTTCAAGCAATTTATCATCACATGGCTTTGTCAAAAATTTAAATATATTTCCCTTATTCACCGCTAAAATTGCAGTATTTAAATCTGCATAACCAGTTAGTAACACCCTAACAGTATTAGGTGATAGTTTTGAAATATTATTTAAAAGTGTAATTCCATCCATTTTCGGCATTTTCATGTCAGAAACTACCACAGCAACATCCTTATTCTCTTTTACTATATCAAGACTGGTTACAGGATCATCACAAGTAATTACATTAAATTTTTTTATGAAATCTCCTTTTAAAATAGGATAAAATATTCTTCTCATCGTCTACAAATAAAATTTTTTTCCATTCTTTTTCCCCTAATTAGGTCTTTTCCAATGAATCCATTGTATAGTTTATTCTTGTACCAATATCAAGATACCGAATAATCTTCTCATCTAAATCTCTTAAAGAAAGAGCATGTTCTATTCGTACATCTTTATTTTCCATTAGATCGAAGAGTGCAGCATCTTTTTTTTGGTACATCTGGGTCATATACGAGCACTGATGGTCTAAACATGTGGTTTAATCTTACGGTAACCACCTTTGCCACCTTATCATTACTTAGTCTTACAATTGTGCCAGGTGGATACACTCCAACAACCTTTACTAATATATCAAATATTCTGAAATCAACAATCATCTCAAAATCTCTATAAATCATTTTTAGGGCCTCATAGGCAGAAATACTCTTTAATACATCATATGGATTACAGAGTTTATCAAATATATTAGATAGTGTGATTATCTTGGCCAACTCGTTTATCTCATCTCCTTTAATCCCAATGGGATAACCACCTCCAAAATTTCTCTCATGGTGTTGAAAAATTGCATCGTACATATCTTTTGGAATGGGCTTTATTGAACTCAATAGCTCTACCCCATATTTTGGATGTATTTTTACTAAGTTTTTCTCGAATTTTGTCATCTTACTAATAGGTTTTCTCCAATATTTTTTTTTCTATCTTTAATTTCCCAATATCATGGAAAACCGCGCCTAGTGCAAGATACTTTAACTTTTCTTCACTAAGTCCCATTTCCTTTCCAATCAACATAGATAATACCATTACATTCAAGGCATGGTTATAATCCTCAGTTTCCATACCTATTTCAGATAGTAAATGAATTACCAAATTAGATTTTGATAATAAAAGGTCCAGGCTATCTTTTACTAGTTCATTTACCGACTCAAGGGCTTTTTCATCTTTTCTAAGTAACATGGCAAATGAATTATTTAACTCTTTTACCTTTAATAAATATTTTCTTTTGCTTTCTTTCAAAGACTCTTTAATGGACTTTAATTCTTTAATCTTTTTTTTATCTTTCTTTTTACTTCTTTTGAAATCACCTGGTCATGTCTGGACTTAACTTCATCTGTGGGCATACTTCCTTTCTTATTTATCCTTGCAAGTGGTTGAACGTCACTTTTTTTTCTGGAATATAAATTACCTTTTCAACTCCCAAGGATTTTATGGTTTCAATCTGTTCCTGATTTTTTTATTTTAAAGGAATTAAACATAAAAGGGTGGGAAAACCAAGGTAAATCAAGTTTAATATAAAGTCCAACCTGAAGTTGATCTACATATATTTCCTTCTCAGACATATAAAAAAAACCTTTATAAATATATTTCGTTTACCTTGTCGTTAAATAAATTGTATTTAGCTTCACAAATCATCCTCCATATTTTTAGATCAGAAGGGGTAACCAGTTGAAAATAGTGTTTCGTATCCAAAGATAATTCGCTATGATTCGTAACACAATTAACTTTATTTTTATCAAAAATTCCAGAAAAGTGGACTATTGATAAGACAGATAACTTTTTGTTTTTTATTGCAGAAGGTCTATCATGAAAGGCTATAGATGCAACAATATCTAGATTAGCTCCCCAAAGCCCCACTAAATATCCACCTAATACTGAATGGGTATATCCAAATTTTTCTTTTTCTTTTACTGAAAAATCTTGGTAATAAAAATGCTCTTTTAAAAATTTTAAATACTCATCTTTAAATATCAAAAACATCAAGTAAACACCAAACATCATGAAGTAGTCCTCCTATAAAAGAATCCTCAATCATTGAAACGTTTTTATTAATTCTTTCAAATATGGCCTTACACAAATAAGCCACCCGCCTTGAATGCCTCCAGACCTCATTAAAAGAAAAATCCTTTAAAAGAATATCTTCATAATTAACGAATATATCTTGAGATGCTATTACCCTATCTAAAATAGTTTTATCAATATGGTGTAATAGTTTAAAAAAAACTATGCCCTTCATCTACATCCATAAAAAAATGAATTCATTATAATTTTATATAAATTCAAAAACATAGCAACATCGAAATATAAGCTATTTTTAAAGAAATTCATATCAGATTTTGCTACTCCCTCACTTAGAATAGAATAGCTAACAGGATTTGTTGGCAACATTCCTATCTGGTTTATTTTTTCTCTTATTTCTTTATCTGGCAGCAACTTCTTTAAAAACATAACCCTATTTATTGCGTGCTCAATCTTTTCTTTTGAACAAGGTTTATGAAAAAAATTTATGTGCTGGTTTTAAAGTTCTTTTTACCAGATCTATATCACTATAGCCTGAAAGAATATACCTTATTGTAATAGGAGAATCATCCTGAATATACTCAAGTAATTCTGCCCCATCCATCTTCGGCATATACATATCAGAAATCACAACGTCAAATTCTTCCTCATTAATCTTTTTGATAGCCTCATCACCACTATTTACAAAATACATATCCCATTCATCTTTTTTTATTGTAAAATTGCCTTTTTAAGGAGCTAAGTACATTCTTTTCATCATCCACAAACATTATTTTTAGTTTCATATCAAATCCCCTATTTCAAACTCACTACTTGTATCTTCTTTTGCAATGGGAAGACGAATATAAAATGTAGTACCTACCCCTTCTTCTGATTCAAAAAAAAGATTACCATTATGTTTTTTTTACAATATTAAAAGCCAGATAAAGACCCTGTCCTGTTCCCTTACCAACCTCTTTTGTTGTAAAAAAAAGGATCAAATATTTTATCCCTTATTTTCTTCGGGATACCGCAACCAGTATCTTTAATCTGTATTTCTACCATATTATCCTTTTTACAGGTCTTAATGGTTATAAGCCCCTTTTCATCACTTTTTGACTTTGTTACTTTCTCTGTGATGGCATGGGCGGCATTAACTATAATATTTAATATCACCTGATTTATTTCATCTCCATAACCAATTACAGGAGGCAAATTTTCATCTAGCTCCAATTTAATTTCAGAGTGATACTTCCAGACATTTCTACTAATATTTATAGTATCCTTAATTGCCTTATTTACATCAAACAACTTTTTCTCTTGACTTCCTGAATGCGCGAAATCACGCATGGATCGAACTATTTCAATTACCCTTTCCAATCCCTGAATGCTCTCATCCAAGGCATTTGGTAAATCTTCTTTTAAGAAATCCACATCCATCTCTTCTTCTTTCCTGCGGACCGAATCCAACAGTTCATTAACTTCTATTTCTTCTCTATCTAGAGATTCTAACACATTTCTATACAAACCAATGAGTTCCAATAAGTTTAAAAAGGTATCTTTTATATAGCTTAAATTTCCATATACATATTGCACAGGAGTATTTATTTCATGGGCTATTCCAGCGGCTAGCTCACCTATTGCCTCTAATTTTTGTGCATGAACCAGTTGAGATTCCATTACTTTCTTTTCTGTAATGTCTTTTCCAAGCAACAAATGCCCTATTATTTGTCCATTTTTTTGACATAGGGTATATTGTGAGGGCCAATATCCTTACATTTCCTTCTGGATCTATAAAATTAATATCACTTAGGTGTTTAGATTGATCTTTTACTGACTTAATAGTTGAGATCAAAGCCTTTATATCCCATTCAATTTGTAACTTATCTATCTTTTCTCCTATTGCTTTATTTTTTGGAATGTTAAATGCTTCTTCTGCTTCTTTATTCCATCTCTTAACAATGCAATCATTGTCTATATGTATAAATATCGAATGTATTGAATTAATAATTATCTCATTTTCATTGTATGCATTTTTTTAACTCTATTTCTATTTCTTTTAATTGAGTTATATCATTAATTACTGCTAAGAAATATTCCTTTTTATTCAATATAATATTGCCAACTTGTATATCTAAATATTTCTTTTTTACTCCTAATAAATATTTAAAATAAAATCTTCGTCTCTGTTTCTCAATAATTGCCTTCCAATATTCATTAATTAATTTATTTTGATCTCCCAAAAAAAGTATTTAATATATTTCTTCCAGTAAAATAATCCTCATTTTGATGAAATAATAAACAAGCAGACCTATTTACATCCTTAATTATTCCCTCTTTATCAAAGATGATCATGGGCTGGAGATGGTCCTTAAAAAAAATATTGATAAAAATTACTAGATGTTGCGCATAGTTCAAATTTTTTTATCTACATATTCTAATTTTACATAAAGTTCCTCTTCTGAGAGAGGAAGGGTGAAAAAAATTATCAATTCCCATATTTAAAAATTTTATGTATTTTTCTAAATTGAAATTCTCAATTAGGGCAAAAATGTACACATATTTTAACAAGCTGAATTTCATGGAGATAATATGGTGAATTATATCATTAAATTTGGGTAGCTTCTCGTCAATAATAAATATCAAGGGAGAAACATTCTCCTTCAAATATTCATCTACCCTATCTTCCCCTACCTCTGATAAGAACTCATGACCCAGGCCAGCTATTATTGAATTAAGCGGGACTTTGTATTCATCTCTGCCAAAATATATGCATACCATTTTCTTCCCCTTCTTTGATTTTTTTGTTTATGATAAAACTTTTTTTAGTCAAGAAATCAATATAGGTATATGAAAAAAAAAGATTTTTTGTATTGTCAAATATCCCTATTAGGTTTAGAGTGTTTTCAAACCAAAAATTATTGGAGGGGCGTATGGAATACAAAAACATAATAGTAGAAAAAAAACAGAGGACTTCTTGGGCATTATTACCTTAAACAGACCAAATAATTTAAACACCTTTACTGTTGAACTGGCAAAAGAACTAAAAAAAATTCCTTGGAGGATATGGATAAGGATCAAAAGGTGAGAGTAATAATAATCAAGGGAGCTGGCAGGGCCTTTTGTGCTGGTATTGATGTTGGAGATTTTTTTTGATAAATCCACTAAAGAGTATAGGGAATGGATAGAGATAATGGAATCTCCCCTAGTATATATTTCTCAAATGAACAAACCAGTTATTGCCCAGGTCCATGGTCCTGCTGTTGCAAATGGATTGGGAGTTGTTGCAGCCTGTGATCTTGCTATTGCTTCAAAAAAACTCAAAGTTTGGGCTAACTGCAATAAATGTAGGATTAAACTGTGTTGGACCTGTAATCCCGGTTCTAAGATCCATTGGGAGAAAGAGATCTTTAGAGCTTCTTTTTCTTGGAAACACAATAGATGCAGAAGAGGCTCAAAAAAATAGGCCTAATAAATAGGGCAGTAGATCCCGACAAATTAGAAGAAGAGACCTTAAAAAATTGCAAAGGAGCTTGCCAAAAAAAAGCCCCATTGCCCTTCAGATAGCCAAAAAGGCATTTTATGTGGCTGAAGATATGGATTACTTGAAATCATTTAATTATATGAATGAAGTATTCGCCAGGTTGTGTTCAACAGAGGACGCAAAGGAAGGGGTTAGGGCATTTTTAGAAAAGAGAACCCCAGAATGGAAAGAGAAGTAACAGAGCAACAAAAATAAAGGAGATGGGCCTGTAACATTATTTGTACTCTATGGCTAGATAAAAGATTTTAAACAGGAATCTTGAGTGGGAAAGACTCCCTTATTTTTTTGTTACTCTTTTTAGTTTATCTTTTTAGTTTACTATTAAAGCTCTCTACCCCGAGCTTATCAATGTGATAAACTCGGGGTAATTAGTCTAAACCATCCTCCCCGCCTAATTCTTTAAACCCTAAAAAAAAATTCAGCGTGACAATAAAATTTAAAATAAAAATAATCCGATAATTTCCTATTGACGTTAGAAAATTATCCGATTATATCATGAGACATGATAGAAAGAAAACTAGAAAAAAAAAATATTTAAGAATTTATATAATGACTATATCATCATCATTGTTGGAGCAAGGCAGGTTGGCAAAACCTGGTTGTTAAAAAAAAATATTTAAAAAAGCTCAAACATGAAAATAAAAAAAGTCTTCTTCTACACTCTTGAAGACCCAGAAATTCTTTCAGATTTAAATTCTCATCCTGAAAATATATTTAATTATATTCCGAAAGAAAAAAAACTCTATCTGCTAATAGATGAGATTCAATATTTAAAAAAATCCAACAAATTTTTTTAAAATACATCTATGACCTTTATTCAGAAAAGATAAAAATAATTGTCACAGGATCAAGCGCCTTTTACATTGATAGAAAGTTTAAAGATTCCCTTGCAGGAAGAAAAAAAAATCTTTATCTTATACACATTTTCATTTTCTGAATTTCTAAGGGCAAAAAGAAGAGATGATTTGACAAATGAAATAAAATCAAACTATTTTATTAATGAAAAAAAAAGTTAAATACTTAAAAAATATAAAACGAGAAATAATTATCTATCTTAATGAATATATTAAATTTGGTGGATATCCAAGAGTGGTTATAGAGGAAGATATAGATGAAAAGATCTTTATCTTAAAAGAACTATACACAAGTTTTTTAAAAAAAAGACATTTCAGAGTATGGTATAAAAAAATGAAATTGCTTTCTTTAAGCTACTTAAAATTCTTGCTCATCAAGTTGGCACACTTATCAACTCAAATGAACTCTCAAGAACATTAAATATTTCTTATGAAACAGTAAAAAAAATTATCTATATTTGCTTGAAAAAGCATTTATTGTAAGATCTATTCCACCATTTTCAACTAATATCAAGAAAGAATTAACAAAAATGAATAAATACTACTTTTACGATGTTGGTTTCAGAAATGTGCTTTTTGGAAAATTTAATGACCTTTTAATAGGCGAACAGGGAGGGATTTTTTTAGAAAATGTTTTTTTTAAATTTTTAATTGACAACGAAATTGAAGATATAAAATTCTGGAGAACAACTGATAAAAAAAGAGATAGATTTTATAGTTGATGAAAAATATGCATTTGAGGTGAAGTTAAATCCTAAAATTGTCAGAAAAAAAGAAATATTTAAAATTTTTTTGAAAAGTATCCAGAAATAAAATTTAATTTTGTCACATTTGAATCCATTGACTATTTAGATATATGTGATTTTCTTGCATGAAAAAAAGAAACCTGTTTTTTTTAAAGAAAAATCTAAAATTAAGGTGAACAAAAAAACTGTAAATAGACCTTGACACAGAGTCATAAAAACTTCCTGTCTAAAAGAAGGTGTGAAAAATATCCTGTGACTGCTGCAAGATAAAAGGGAAGTAATCTCTCAAGTGGGATCTTGTAAAAAAATTAAAGGCAAGACAAGCATAGGGGATGGAACAAGCACCATGGCCCATAGGGTATGAGTCCATCCCCTATGCTTTCCTAGAGGAGGCAACATTGCCATAAAACCCAATATTGCAGCCCATTTATAGTATTTCTTTATCATCAAGGCAAGATCTAAGGATGCAAGTAAAAAAATAAAAAAATATTCTGTCCTTTGGAATCTGTGTCCACATCTGGAAATAGGGCACCAAGTGATCCTATAAACAGGATAGATGTTATCTCAAGCACATTAAAATCAAACCACCCCTTGTATATCCCCGCTGCCACACAGGCTCCAGTTAAGGCCATTCCTCCAGCCAGGTGAACTTTATATCCAGGCATGTTAAGACTCCTATCTTAGTAGTCCATCTTATAATCCTGTAATTTCAACCTCTTTTGGATATTCCACGGTGAATTTAACTGGAAGTTTTACAACCTGCGCAGGAGATAATTTTAAATCCCAGGTAATAATACCATCCTTTGATATCTCTACCCCCTCTTTTGGAGCCAGTAATTTTACTTTTATCTTTTCATTTCTGGATACAGGTATATTATCTTTTACAAGAATTCTTATCTTTCTACCCTTTCCATTGCGTATAGTTATCTGGTATTCAAAACTAACTTTTATCTGTTTTGAGACCAGCCCCTTATATTGTGTATACTTTTTAATGAGTTTTTTTTAGTTGTCTTTATGGATTCATCAACACCTAAGGACAAGTTTAATTTTTCACCAGGCATTATCCCCTTTTTAACAAAAAAAATTTGTTTATAAACATCCCATCCAAAAAAAACTTTTACATTACCTGGCATTATTGGATATTTTAAGGGATTTTTCAGAGAAACTACAAGAGATGCATAAGCATATAACTTTGGAACTGCTGTATATAAAAATTCTCCACTAGTGGCCTTTGAAGATAGGTAGACCCTGTGTTCTTTATTATCTGATGGTATAGATCTTCTCCCAGGAAGTACAAAGCTGTAGGAAGCTTGATTTTCCTTTAAATAACTCCCCTTATATATATTACCTTTAGATGAAATTTCTTCCAAGGATGGAGCCCTCATCATTCTGGATAGCTTCAACATACCTTTGCTCTTATATACCGGTGGATTATATATATCTAAATACCATGGATGCAGTTCTGGTACATACCTAAAGTTGGGTCTTGCAGTGGAGAGTTCCATATGAACAGATTTCCAATCCTCTCCTGTTGATTGTTTAATTATTGCATATGTATATATTGAAATTGATTTTTTTATTAGAATCAACCTTGACATCATATGCGTATTTCCAGCCAGCAGATTTCACAAGATATGATACCTTGATCTTGCTATTAATCCTTTTCCTTGAATACACATTTAAATATATGTCCTTTGATGATCTGGTTTGGGAGCTGATCTCATTTAGTTTATTTTCCAGATCCTGCTTCCTTTTAAGTAAGTTATCTAACTTTTCATTCAATTTTAAAACCATAGCGTATTTTGAATCCAGGGACTTTATAATATAGTTGGAAAAATTTTCCACCTCTTTTGGAGAAACCTTTAAATTAGCAGGGAATGGATTGGTTGATTTTATAAATTCAATGGCAGTCTTAATGGAATTTATTTTATTTGAAACTTCCTTAATCTCTCTATTAAGATTGTAAATTTTTTTGTTTCAACTCTTTTATCCTGCTGGAGCCCAACTCTTTTGAATAATCCTTTTCTACTTTTACATCTAAGATCTCAATAACTGATACTGGCAATAGTTGTATCTGCACAGAATTATCTATCATATCCACTGGAAAACCCGTCAATTTTAATTGGTTTTCACCCTTTTTTTAAGGAAATATTAATCTCTTTTTTTTAACAGGGCCATATCTGGATAGAGTACAACCTCTACTATCTTGCCCTCTGCATAACCATATACAGAAGTCAACAATCCAAAAACAAAAAAACAAAAAAAAATACCAAACCTCCCTTTTTAATTCCCATAGCTTCTCCCCTTTTGTTTTTTATAATTTAGATATCAAATGGCAACTACCAGTTTTTATATTAACTTTTTAAAATTAAGTTGACAATAAATATTTATATCAGCTATCTTATTTAAGAATCTTTACTAACCAAGCGCCCAGTCTTAAAAATTTAAAAAAAAGGAGAGGGGGATATGGGAGAAATAATCAAAGGTTTTCCATCCACGATGGGTGATGGCTATCAATTAAACTTAATAGAAGTAATAAAATATGCTGCCACAATGTTCCCAAAAACAGAAGTGGCGTATAGGCGTTTAGATGGAACTATGTTTAGATATAACTATAAAGAAGCCCTGGTTAGAATCTCCAAAATGGCACATGCACTTTTAGACCTTGGGGTTAGACCTGGAGATCGTGTAGGGGTTATGGAAGTAAACTCCCACAGATTTTTTTGAACTTTATTTTGCAATATCTGGTATTGGGGCAGTTCTTCTACAACTAAACCCAAGGATATCCAAAGATGATAGGGTCTATGTTGTTAATCACTCTGAAACAAAATTTATATTTGCAAATGAACTCCTTGTGCCCCTTATAGAGGAAATTTCAGACTCAATTCCCCGTGTGGAAAAATTTATTGTTATTTCAGAAACAGATAAAAACAAGGAGACATCTCTATCGCCAGTTTACAACTATGAAAAACTCTTAGAAGGCAGGGATTCCACTTTTGAATGGCCAATGATAGAAGAATCCTCTGCGTATAGTGGGGCATATACATCAGGCACCACTGGAAGGCCAAAGGGAATCTATTACTCCCACAGGGCTATTTGTTTGCATACAATGATAATCACCATGTTATCTGAGCTAACACCAGATGATGTAATGCTCCAGATTGTTCCCATGTTTCATGCAAATGGATGGGGGGCTTTTTTTTGGACCACCCTTAGTTGGAGCAAAGCTTGTGTTTCCAGGATTATATAGCGCAGAAAATCCTGGATCACTAGTTGATTTATTGGTGAATGAAAAAATTACAGTTACAAATGGGCCCTGCCATATTCCTTCCAATGCTACACTATATAGAAAAAAATGGATCCCAAACCAAGATTTAACAATTTGAGGATGCTCTCTGGGGCAACAGAGCCGCCACTTGCACTTATGAAAAAAATATTATGAATTGGGTGCAAAAGTTATACATGCATACGGAGCCAGCGAGACCACACCACTTGTATCCATAAACAAACCAAAACCATTTTTAGATCTAGACGAGGAAAAAAAGTTGGGAACTCAAGAAAAAAACAGGGCTATTTTGTCCCATTTATTGACTGGAGACTAAGAGATCCCATGGGAAAAGACTTACCAATGGACGGCAAATCTGTTGGTGAACTCCATTTAAAAGGGCCATGGATCACTTGTAAATATTATAATGACCAAAGGACCAGGGATGCCATATCAGAAGATGGCTACTGGAAGAGCGGAGATGCTGCAACAGTGGATGAAAATGGATATTTAAAGATAACCGACAGATTCAAAGACCTAATTAAAAGCGGTGGTGAGTGGATCTCTTCAATTGACCTTGAAAATGCTATAATGGCACACCCTGAAGTGTTAGAGGCATCAGTTGTAGGTATCCCCCATCAAATGGGAAGAAAGGCCCCTTGCCCTTGTGGTGTTAAAGGATCCATCAAAGGATATATCAGAGGAGGATATTATTGATTTTATTTCTCCAAAATTTGCAAAATGGCAGCTACCAGATAGGGTATTATTTGTTGAGTCTATTCCAAAAACAAGTGTTGGTAAATTTTCCAAAAAAAGACATAAGGCAAATGTATAAGGATTTTTATTTAAAAAATACTTAAATAACAATTTTAAGGGGGAGAGCTATTATGACAAATATTTCCAAAGATCTTAAAGGCAGATTTTATTCTATTACAGAAGAAAATGTAAACTACCTTTTAAACCACTACAATAAAATAAATCGTTGGGTAATATCTGATCTACTCAAAAGAAGTGCATATCACTATCCAGACAAAATCGCCTTGAGATTTAAAGATACATCTTTAACTTACTCTGAACTTGACAGAAAAGCAAATCAGGTTGCCAATGCACTAAAGGACTTAGGTGTAAAAAAAATATGATAGGGTCGCAATTTTAGCACACAACACATTACACCATGTACTCACCTGGTTTGGCACAATAAAAGTAGGTGGTATATATCTAGCAGTAAACTACTTATTACATGGACCAGATATAAAATATTGCATAGATCATTCTGAGAGCAATATATTTATAGTAGAAGATGCACTATATGATCTAGTTAAGGATGTTTTAGATGATATGAAAAGTGTAGATAAATTTATCTGGTCCAGGGATATGGTAGGTAAAGAGAAGCTAAGCGATAAGTTTATAGATTTTGATGAGTGGTACTCTGCATATCCTGATACAGAACCTGACGTTATTCTGCGCATTGAGGATCCCTGTCAGATGACCTATACCAGTGGAACAGAATCTAACCCCAAAGGAGTTATATTAAACCATCAATCTCTGCTTGCTCAATATATGGGTTGTATTGTTGATGGTGGGTATGAATCCTCTGATGTAAATGTAAATGCCCTTCCCATATACCACTGTGCTCAGAGGGATGTTTTTATGAATCCCATATTCTGGCTTGGTGGAGAAAATATACTAATTACCCCGGAGATTCCTGAAATTTTAAAAAAATATTGAAAAATATAAGGCCACTATGTTTTTTGCGCCACCCACTGTGTGGATAGGGATGCTTAGACATCCAGATTTTGATAAATACAATTTAAGTAGTTTGAAAAAAATTATATTATGGTGCGTCAATTATGCCTGTTGAGGTCTTAAAGGAAATTTTAGAGAAATTTGAAGGGGCAAAGGTATATAACTACTATGGGCAGACAGAACTTGCACCCTATCACACAGTCCTAAAGGCAGAAGACGCCCTAAGAAAATTGGGATCAGCAGGAAAAGGCGGACTTAATATGGAGACAAGACTTGAAGATGATATGGGAAACACAATAACTGATCCAGGTGTTGTTGGAGAGATAACAGGTCGCGGTCCCCATGTAATGCTCATGTATTATAAGGACCCTGAGAAGACTGAAGAGGCAATGAAGGGAGGCTGGTTTCATTCTGGTGACCTTGGTGTAATGGATGAAGAAGGTTATATCACAGTGGTAGATAGAAAAAAAAGACATGATAAAGACAGGGGGTGAGAATGTTGCAAGTCGAGAAGTAGAAGAGGCCATCTATCTGGACAAAAGGGTGGAAGAAGTGGCAGTTATTGGCGTACCTCATCCAAAATGGGTAGAAGCTGTTTGCGCAATTGTAGTTCCAAGAAAAGGTGAAGAACTAACTGAACAGGATATAATAGAACATTGCAAAAAAACATCTCTCTCCATTTAAAGTGCCTAAAAAGGTATTAATTGTTGATGCATTGCCAAAAACACCCACAGGTAAATTATTAAAAAGGGATCTCAGAATAACTTATAAGGATCTGTTCAAATAAAAAGAGGAGGTTTAAATGATACTTGCACCAAAACAGAGATTAGATGAATATACCCAAAAAGGTTGGTGGGGAACAACCACTTTGATTGATTATTTTGAAAAACACTCAGTGGACTTTCCTGATAAAACTGCAATAGTGGACCCTTACAACAAGGAAGATCTAGTTGGAACATCTCCGCAAAGGGTTTCATATGATGAATTCAAAAAGGCAACTGACTCCATTGCCACAGCTCTCATAGAAATGGGGATAGAAAAAGACCATATAATCATGGTCCAGATACCAAATTGTTGGGAGCTTGCTGCCCTATATATTGGTATAGCAAAGGCAGGGGCAATAACCAGCCCTACACCAATGCAGTGGAGAAAAAAAAGAACTCTCTTATATTGCTAGTCTAACAAATGCAAAGTTAATCATAACAGTGGATGATTTCAAGGGATTTAAACACAAAGATTTGGCAAGTCAGTTAAAAAAAAGAGCATTCATCAATAAAGGATGTGCTGACCTATAATGATCTGAAAAATATTTTGAAAACACCCCCTGACTATGAGCGCATAAAGAAAATAAACATAGATGCAAATGACATATTCACCATATGCTGGACCTCTGGTACTGAATCAGATCCCAAGGGTTGTCCTTTAAGTCACAATAATTGGATTAACCAGGCGCTTATTCAAAAAGACTCTGTTGGGCTCTCAGAAGATACAATATACATAACTGCAGGCCCCCTGGTAAATATGGCAGCCATTGGCACCACCTATATGCCTGGATAGTCCATGGGGGCACTTTTGTGCTCCACCATCCCTTTGACTTTGAGTTGTATCTTAAACAGATAATACAAGAAAAGGTGCATTATACCCTGATGGTTCCAGCAATTGCCAATATAATTGTAAAGCACCCAAAATCAAAGGAGTTTGACCTTAGTTCCCTAAAGTACATCACCCTTGGCTCAGCTGCCCCTTCCCTCTACACCATGAAGGAGTTTAAAAGACGTTGGAATATTGATGTGGGAAATATCTGGGGACAAAATGAGGGAACAGGCATAATTGCAGGGGTAAAAGATGTCCCAGATATAGAAAAAAGGGTGGATCATTTCCCGTTTTATGGGAGACCTGGGACAAAATGGTCATCTGATATATTAAATGAAAGGTTAAAATTAAAGTTGGTTGACCCTGCAACAGGAAAGGAGGTAGACAAGGTAGGAGATGTAGGAGAACTTGCATACAAGGGCCCAAATGTTATTCCCTGTTATTTTAAACGACCAGATATCACAGAAAAATCTTTTGATGAAGATGATTATTTTTACACTGGAGACCTATTTGTTATAAAAGACGAAAAATACATTGGTTTTTTTTGAGAGGAAAAAAAGACATTATAGTTAGGGGAGGTTTTAACATCAGTACCCAGGAGGTGGAAAATGCAATATTAGCCCACCCCAAAATAGCTGAAGTTGCTGTTGTGGGATATCCAGATGAAGTGTTAGGCGAAAGGGGTTGTGCCTTTGTGGTTCCAGTTAAAGGTGAAACAGTGACATTAGATGAACTATGCACCTTTTTAGAAGAAATGGGACTTGCTAAATACAAGTTCCCTGAAAAACTAAAGATTATAGACTCCCTTCCCAGAAATCCAGTGGGCAAAATCCTAAAAAGGGAATTAAAAAAAACATGTGAACTAAATTATAATAAAGGGCCGTGGAAAATTCCACGGCCTTTGACTAGGGTTAAAAGTGTTCTCGAACAAATATGTTGAGTCCTGGATTCCTTAAAAAACGAAGTTAGGCAAGATAAAAAGGGGAAATACATACACAAAAACCTTAAAGTTAGACCGCTTTTAATTCCCTTGAAATTCAAATGGATAAAAATTATCTAACTCCCCATGAACATTTTATATCTGTTCCATTTCCTGAGATTTTCAATGCTATTTCCTATCCTTCCCCTATATTGCGAACACCTTCATTTTTCCCCAGCCTTGATTGGAATAATAGTCAGCGCACACAGCCTTCTTTCCATCCCACTAGCAATACCCCTTGGACGGATAATGGATAGACTCTCACCTCTATTCGGGATAAAATTGGGATTTTTCCTGAACTTTGCCTCTTCAGCCCTGCTAATCCTATACAAAAACCTATTTGGGGTTATTACCTCCCAATTAATCGGTGGTCTCGGATTTTTACTTATTGTAGTGGGAGCTCAAACACTAATTTCTTCAAATACAGATTTCACAGAAAAGGCGAAGGGATTTGGAGATCTGGCACTATTTGGCTCAATTGGACAGGGCATTGGACCATATTTAGGTGGAATTATTGTAAAGTATTATAGCTTTGAACTTCTTTTTTTTAATTACCATATTGTTTAGTTTGCCAGGGATATTTTTAAGGCATGATGAAAAAAAAGGGATTTTATCTAATCCTGATAAAAATATTTCTCTTTTTAAAGAAATACATAATATTTTACACAACACCAATCTTATTTTAATACTTTTATTTACATCAATAGCTGTATTTATCACCACACTTAGAAGTTCTTTTTTTGCCTATTTTTTTTGAAAAACAACAACTATGAACCAGATATTATTGGTATACTTATATCTATTTTTTTCAATTACAATGTCTGTGTTGAGAATCTTTATATCAAGGATTTTTAAGGTTATTGACTTAAATAAACTACTTTACCTAACTCTGTTTTTATTTTCTATAGGCCTTTTAATTATTCCATTAAGAAATGATTTGATCACCATAGCCATTGGAATCTCTTTATGGGGATTGGGATTTGGCATATCTCAGCCACTTAGTATGTTACTTATATCTGAGAATATCCAGGAGGATAAATCTGGGCTTGGTATGGGTATTAGATTTACTGCTATAACTACCTCTGCATTTATAGCACCTATTATATTTGGCCTTATAACAGAATATCTAGATATAAAGTATGATTTTTATCTATCATCAGTCATTTGTCTTTTATTTATAGTAACTTTAATAACATATGACTTTAGAAAGAGCCCAAAATAGATTTTAGCTCTCTTTTATGTGGGGAAGCATAATATTTCTAACCATTTCAGATATCTCGTCTATATTCATATCTTTAAATTTTTCATATGGTATTTCATCTAAAACCTTAATGGTAAATTCATGTATTCCATGAAACTTTAATGTATATTTGGGTAAAGCTGCCCTGGTACCATTTATTACCACTGGAAGTATAGGCACCTTCATCCTTTTTGCAAGCACAAATGCCCCGGGCTTAAATTTTTGCAATTTTCCATCTGGAGATCTGGTTCCTTCTGGGAAGATAAATATGGAATTTCCCTTTGCAATTAACTCTTCACACCTTTTAAACATCTCTGCAATACTCTTTTTATCTCCTCTCTTTAGTTTTACATAACCGTTTAACCTCATATTCCAGCCAATAAAGGGGAGGCGAAATACTTCAGCCTTTGAAATCCACTTAAAATGACAAAAAAAGTAAAAAGGACACCACAATATCCAGGTGAGACTGATGATTGGCAACAATAACATACACCTTGTTTTTGTCTATCTTGTGCCTGTCAATTGCACGAGCCTTCCAAACAGGTAATGTCCAGAGATAAAAAGATGCCCAAAAACAGGTAAACTGATGTAGGATCTTTTTGTTTTTATCAAAGGGAAGGGTAAAAAGCCATATAAATAAGGCAATTATAAAAAAAAATGCAGAAGTAATTCCAATATAAAGAATCACCAGATAAGCTATTAAACGATCCCTTAGCTCTCTATTCATTTTCCCAAAACTCCTATTTACCTTGGATATAAAAAGATTAAACACACAACCCTGTGTTCTCTTGGGAGGGAACCCAAGAAAGTGTAGATGTGATAACAATAATATTAGTAGATGGCAATAGATAAGGGTTTAGCCCAGGTCAGAAAAACCTGGGCCTAACATAAAAAAATGAAATGTTAACTAGAGAGTTCTTCTATTTCTTCATATCCTGTAAACATAGATTTAATGTGGGCAAAGACAGTATCACCAGTGGTGGTCATATAAATATGTATTACTAAAAAAATGTAAAATTATAAAAGCAAATAGGGTATGGATAAATGCCACAGTATCTAAGGAACTGAAAATAGCAAGTCCTCCTAATTTGGGCCATGTGTGATAAGTATAATAATAAATTCCAGATAAAATCTGAATTGGCAAAAATATAGAGGCAAGTATAAGGTATACTATCCTCTGCAAGGGATTGTGTTTATGGTCCCTGGTTTTGTGAAATGGATGGCTCTCTCCCTTGAAAATTCCATAAGAATAAAAACGAATGACATCAAACATCTTCTTTGTAGTTGGTATATACTGTTTCCATTCTCCAGTGACAAAAAGCCAAAATACAAACAGGAAAAATAGCCCAAGCCAGGTTAGACCACAAAAATTATGTATAGTTACCGCCCTCTTATAACCCAATAAGGAATAAGTACCGTGAATTTCAAAACCTGTTATTAACAATACAATTATGAGTATGGCCTGTAGCCAGTGCCATAGACGTTCAAATCTGGTAAATAAATATATTCTTTTCTTCATCTTATCCCCTCCTTTTACCTAAAATTAGTCTGCCAAGGCCATGCATAATTACGCCTATTAAGGTCAGTATTATAATTGTCCACGCCAGATTATCTAAAATTCCAAACCTATCTCTACCTGGCAGATACACACCTTTTATATTCTTTAATCTACCATTTTGAGTATGACATTCTATGCATTTTACTGCATTTTCTTTTGGAGCAACCATGTGTGTTATTGGAAAAGCAAAGGAGGTCTTAACAAATCCATATTCTCCACTATATGGGATTCCCACAATCTCACATCCATGTTTTATTGCCTTTTGCCAGTCTAAACTGATCCAAAACCCATCTTCCACAGACAATAGAGGTGGAACAAGATTTTTGTATTTTTTGTCATATGGTTGGTTCCCTCTATGGATTTTAAAGGGATATATCCTTGAATTTTTATCATTTGGAGAACCCAAAGGCCAACGAAGTGCTACTTCATGGGTGGGATCAATTTTGTCTTTAACAGTTAGGGATTCCATGGTCCCATTATACCAAAAATATTCAGGAATCACATTCTTTGCCCATTTTTTATCACCCCTAATAGTGGTATAAATAGGCTTGCCCAATGGTCCTGTTTTTCTTATCTGTTTTCCATTTTTTTGTCTTTCCAGCAGTGGACCAATCCCACCACATCTCTGTTGGTTTTTTTTCTGGCAAATGCAGGAATATGACATGTCTGGCATGCAACTTTTTCAGTATGACCATTTATGATATCGTCTTTATGGGGAGTTTTTGTATGACAGGAAACACAGGTAATTTTAGAGGCCTTATCATCTTCTATAAGAGACTTTCTCTCCTTTACTGCTGGACGTTCGTAATATCTACCTGCAACGTTATGTTCAATAGTTGTATGGCACCTAACACAAGAAAAGTTTCCACCATCCACTCCCATATGGACATCTAGATCTCTTTTGGGATTTATTAATGAAGTGTCCAAATCTCCATGTTTCACCCCATCACCACCACCACCATTAAAGTGACATTCTCCACAATTTCTCCTGGTGGGAGTCCCTACTTTTACAATATTTTCCATGATTGTGTTCTTTATATCCTGGGCCATCTCCTGAGAATCCCTATCCTTTGACTTAGAAAAAAACAAATAGTCTTTCATATCACTGGAAATATCTTCTTTGGTCTGGAGGTGACATTTAAAGCAATTGATACCATCCTCTTTGCCCCTCCAACCAATATGACAATTTGAACACTCTTCATCATACATAAAATTAGTGGATATACAGAAATTATTTGCAGTATACGCACCCTTTCCCTTTAGGCCTTTTTTTGTCCTGCCACGTCCAGTGAAAGGTCTTATATACTTGTTTATCAGCAAGATTATGACATTTTAAACACTTTTTTTGTTAAATCTGCACCATCTTTAAAATCTTCTTTTAATTCCTTAAATTTTGAATGGTCTGCGGTAATGGACGGATCTTTGTGTTTGACCATTCCCCATGCCTGTGGCGTAAAAAGAAAAAAAAATTGCCATCATTATCAATGGTAATTTTGTTGAATGATTTCCTTCCATTAATAAGCCCTCCCAATATTATTTGTTGAATTAATCCTATACAAAAACTATCTTTAATTGTGTGAATAGGAACTCTTAAATATACGATTAAAAACTCAACAAATCAAATATGTTAACTATTTTTTTCTTCATACAATAGCCCCCTTAAAATATTTAACTATATTAATCTTTCATAATATTACCTTTCAAGACCAAAATGTCATAATAATAAATCAAAAAATTTTCAAGAATTAAGTTGAAAAAAATAAAAATTAAATTATAATGAAAGTAATTTTCAATAATATCAAATATAAAAACCATTTATTATTAACTTTATATTAGGAGGTGCAGTCATGAAAATACACCAAAAACTTATTTTTTTACAGTATAATTATTGCTATTATTTGCGTCCTTATCCCAGGTGTCATCTTAGCACAAAAAAATAAAATGTTACAATCAGTGTACTGAAACAGTTTGTCCCAAGCCAGAAAAAGGTGAAAAGTTTTATGGATATGGACAAAAATATGATGATCTTCTGAAATTTTTGGACAGAAAAAAAATCAAGGGAGATTTGGTAGTAATCGATTCAAAGACCAACCTCATGTGGCAGCAGTCCACAGCAGACATAGATGGGGATGGGCAGGTATGTCATATTGACAAGACCACCTGGGACAGGGCCAAAGAATATTGTGAGCATCTCAGTCTTGCTGGTTTTACTGACTGGAGACTCCCCACAATATTTGAATTATTTAGCATAGTTTCACCAAAAGGAGGGGGCAACCCAGTAATAAATGCATGTTGTTTTCAATGCAGGATCTGTTCTTACTGGAGTTCAACACCAGTCAAAGGACAGAAAGAATATGTATGGGAAATCTATTTATATAATGGAAATGCCTATTGGGCAGATAAGACCAGCAGACGTTATGTGCTCTGTGTTCGCAATATTAAAAAAATAGATGGTTAGAACCAGCTTAATACCTTTTGAAAAAAAATTCAAATTTGCATAATTTTTATCTCAGATATACGCATAAAATCATGGATATTCTTGGTAGCAATTGTTGAAATACCATATGCAAGTCCTATACTCGCTATCTCTAAATCATGTATCCATAATCCCTTGGGATTGTATTTCTTAACTAAATTTTGAAATAAGCTAAATGTTATGGGGGTTGGATATAAGACTGTAGTCGAAGACAAAAGACCCTCAAGGAGTTCTAAACACTTATATGATGGAAGACTAACCTCACTGTGTCTGGTTAATACTACTAAAAATTCTGAGATGTTTTTTGAAGTAGTAAACAGTCTAATTGTGGGATCTGAGAATAAAGCCAGAGCTCCTTTATGAAATTTAGAATCAGCATCAACAGCATATATCAAAACATTTGTATCCAGGAGAACCAATTTACTCATATGCAATTTTTCTAATATTTAAATTGTCAAATCTTCCCTTGAAATGGACTGTTTTAATTTTTTTTTTCTCGATCTTTATTGTCTTTTAATATCTGAATATATTGTTGAAGTTGAAGTAAATAAATTTCGGGCAAGGAATCTATTTCCTTTTTTTATTTTTTCTTTTAACTCCATACAACCATTCCTTTTGTTAACCAAAAAGCATTTAAAAATATAGTAATCCAAAAAGAAAGGATTTATCAATAAAAAAATTTTAATTGAATTTAGCTAAACTAGATATTTAAAAACAATCTCCCAGGATCCTGTCAATTGTTATTGATACTGCGGACCGAACCGAGAGATGTCGATATCTATCAAATGCCCTGATTGGTTTTAAAATTCCATTTGCCATCTTCATAACCCTTTTTGACAGGCCATGACCAGTTCCAAATAGAAGCAATATAGGTCTTTTCTGTAACATCTCCCTGACATTTGAAAAACTAAGATACCCTTCATCCCGTGCACTGGTTGTAACTATATAGGGTTTTACACCAGTACATTCTGTTATCTGGGCAATAGCTTTTCAATGGAATCCACAATCCTGACCAATTTAAGCGCCATTTCCCTGTCTGGATTTGCGCCTTTTCCAGGGCCGTTTGTCCAGTGATTTATAAGCCTAGAGGCAAGATCTTTTGATCCTCAATTGGGGTAATCAAAAAATACCTGTTAATGGAATAAGTTTTACATACTCTGGCGATATCGTGGATATCCAGGTTGGTTAGGGAAACAGCACACTCTTTTCCATCTTTATTTAATACAGGATAATGAACAAGACCAACATAGAGATTTCTGCCTAAAAAAAAGAGACTTGTTCTCTCTAAGATATGCATAATCCGAGGGTGTAAGGTCTGCTAATGTAAGCAACTCCGGTCTATATTTAAATGTTTCCATTAGACACTTATGCCTTCTCCACTCATAAATCTCTTTGTGGTTCCCAGATAAAAGGACTTCTGGCACCTTATACCCCATAAATTCAGCTGGTCTGGTATAGTGTGGATGTTCAATTAAATAAGAGGAAAAACTCTCATATTCTGTTGATTCTGTTTTCCCCATAAAATCTGGAATTAGTCTAGAGATTGCTTCAATCATTGAAAGGCAGGCAGCTTCACCACCATTTAAAACAAAGTCGCCAACAGATATCCTCTCAACATCAAAAATTTCCTCTATTCTCTCGTCAATACCTTCATACCTCCCACAAATAAAGGTAATAGTGGTGAGTTTACTGAGCTCCTCTGCCTTTTTTTTGATTAAAGACCTTACCCCTTGGAGATAGCAAAATCATCTTGCCTGGATCTTTAATGTTCTTTAAGGCCTTATACAGAGGTTCTACCATCATTACCATACCAGGACCACCACCATAGGCCTATCATCAACACTTCTGTGTGCATTGGTAGCAAAATCCCTTGGATTAAAAAAAAGAAAAAGAAATAATTTTTTTTATCAATAGCTTTTTTTTAAAAGACTTGTATTTAAGGGAGAGGTAAAAAAATTCAGGAAAGATGGATATTATATTAAAATGCATAAAATCATGCCTTAGGTAAGATAAAAAGATGAGACTTTATGGTTCAAAACCGTATATTTCTAAAAGGCCTGCAGGTGGATCAATGATAATTTCTTCCTTTTCCACATCTAGCTTTATAACAAACTCATCTATAGCTGGAAATAGGATTTCATTATCATCCCTATCTACTATCTCCCATATTTCCTGGGGATATTTTTTTCACATCTTTAACAATACCAACAAAGATACCGTCCGGTAAATATACCCTGCAACCAATAATATCTGCAAAAAATACCTCATCATCTTCTTTGGGTATGTCTTCTCTTAAGGCAAGGAGTTTTGCCCCCCGCCATTTTTCAGCCTCGTCTCTGTCCTTTACATCCTTTAGCTTAACGAGAACAAATTTCCCATGCTCTCTTACCTTAAAAACAGAAAATTCTTGAGCTTCTCTTCCATTTAACTTAAGAAAGACCCTCTTTAATTTATCAAAAACTAAAGGGGAATCAGCATAGCTGGCTATACTGAGTTCCCCTTTTAATCCATGGGGTTTTCTAACCCTACCCAGAACCAAGTATCTGGATCTGGATCCTTTTTTCATAAGCTATTCCAATATCTCCAATACAACTCTTTTTTTGAACCTTTGTTGATACTGCCCCCAAGATAGTCCTAATTGCTCTAGCAGTACGTCCCTGTCTTCCAATTACCTTACCAAGGTCCTCCTTGGCAACCCTAAGCTCAATTACCGATGTCTGTTCCCCTTCAATTTCAGTAACTTGTACTGCATCAGGGTTGTCGACCAAAGCCTTTGCAATGTACTCAACTAATTCTTTGAACATAACCTACCTCCACAACTACATCTGAGATTTAACAAAAGGATTACAAAAAAACAACTAAACCAAATTTTGAAAATTTTAGTTCTCCTTGTAAAAACCAACCTTCCTAAGTAGAGACTTAACTGTTTCTGTTGGCTGCGCACCCTTAGAAAACCAGAACTTAACCTTTTCTAAATCAATTTTGATTTCTGCTGGATCCACCATGGATTATAATACCCCAGATAGTCAAGTGCCTGCCTTCCCTCTTGCGCAAGCTATCAATAGCCACAACTCTGTAAAATGGTCTCTTTTTTTGAACCCAATCTAGTTAACCTGATCTTCACTGCCATATCTTATCTACCCCCCAAAAAAATAATGAATTATGATTATAACCACTTTCAAACCAAAAGGCAACACCAACCAACTACCATTTTTCTACTTTTTCCTCTTGGACCTCTTCTTTTGCTTTTTCTTCTTTTTTTCTATCTTTTTTTCTTTTTGGTAAAAACTTTTTGGCAGGCTATTTCCTGAATCAGCACCACCCAATGGATTTCCAAATGGATTTACACCCATTCCTGGAACCATACCCTTTTTTTTGGTCTTTCCAGCAAGCTTCTTCACCATCTTTTGCATCTGATTAAAATTTTTAAGGAGCTGATTTACATCAGCAACAGTGGTTCCGCTTCCCTTAGCAATTCTCTCTTTCCTGGAATTATTTATAATCTTAGGATTTTTTTCTCTCCTGGATGGTCATTGAATTTATGATGGCCTCAACCTTTTTGAGTTCCTTCTCAGGCATCTTGGCCTGTTTTAGTTGCTCCCTTACCTTACCCATTCCAGGGATAAGCTTCATAATCCCTTCAAGATCCTAACTTTTTTTATTCTTCTTAGTTGACTCCTAAAATCCTCTAAATCAAACTTTGCCTGTAAAAATTTTTCTTCTAAGTCCTCAACATCTTCGTCTGCAAATGCCTTTTCTGCCTTTTCAATTAAGGTTAAGACATCTCCCATTCCAAGGATTCTTGATGCCACCCTATCAGGATGAAATACTTCTAAATCCTTTAATTTTTCACCAACACCTACAAACTTTATTGGTTTATTTATAATGGACCTAATGGATAGTGCAGCTCCACCCCTGGCATCACCTTCTAACTTGGTCAGTACCACTCCAGTAATATCCAGCCTATCATTGAAGCTCTGGCAATATTTACAGCATCCTGACCAGTCATTGCATCAGCAACAAGCAAGATCTCCTGAGGCAATACAGCTCTTTTTATTCGAACAAGCTCTTCCATTAAAACTTCATCAATATGAAGCCTACCAGCAGTATCTATAATCACCACATCTAAAAAATTCTTGCTCGCTGTAGAGATTGCCCCTTTTGCTATCTCAACTGGATCCATATCTGGAGTGGATTCAAAGCAAGGGACATCTACCTCCTTGGATAGTTTAAATAATTGATCAATTGCAGCAGGACGATATACGTCTGCTGGAACTAAATATGGTTTCTTTTTTTTGAGATTTTAAATAAAGGGCAAGCTTTGCAGCTGTGGTTGTCTTACCAGATCCCTGGAGGCCAACTAACATTATGACAGATGGAATTTTAGTGAGATTTAGGGGTTCAGCAACTCCTCCCAAAAGTTCTATTAATTCTTCATGTACTATCTTTACTATTTGTTGGCCAGGGGTTAGGCTCTTTAATACTTCCTGACCAACTGCCCTCTCCCTGACCTTTTCTATAAAGTCCTTGACAACTTTATAGTTTACATCTGCCTCTAAAAGGGCAAGCCTGACTTCCCTTAACCCATCCTGAATATTCTTTTCATCAAGGTTCCTTTACCCTTTAATTTAGAAAAAAATTCCATCCAGTCTTTCTGATAACTGTCAAACATAGAATACCCACTTTGAGATTTATCTTTGTTGTTCTAAAAACCCAAGCCCACTTGCTTAAATCAATTGTCATAATATGTCAAATATACTCTCCTTAGACAGATTTGTTCACTCTATAAGAAATACCTTAAAGAATTTCTATACAAATTTTAAATCTTCTCAACAAATTTTGACAAACAATTTTCTTCCTTTCTTCTGATAAAGAAGTTAACCTTCTTCTAATTCTATTTTTAGATACTGTAAAAACATAATTTAACTTTAAAACACTATCTACTATTAGGCCCTCATTCCTTGGAATTAAAATACCTTCCACTTTTCTGTTACTTGTAATACCAGCAATTACCACATTATTAAATTCTTCAAACAAGACTAATGACGGCCTTAATTTCGTCTCAAGTTTATCTGTAAATGGAACTTCTACCAGAACGATGTCACCAAATTTTAAATCATTTTCTCCCATATCATATCTTCCTCATTATCCCACAATTCTCTCATTTTCTCCATTTGAGCCTGTTCCATATCTCTTTGAAAAATAAAATTCTCGATTAGCCTCCTTAAAAAAATCTTGCATAGTCTCATCATCTTTTTTTTAAACAGTTAATTATCATTATTAAATCCTGCGATAAAGGAATATATCCTATGTCTTGCATGTCAACCTCCTGATATCATAAAGGGTTAGGACATGACCCTGTCAAAGGCCCTCTTAAAACCCGTGGCAGAATTTTCTATTGTCTTCTCAGACACACAAAAAGACAGTCTAAAATATCCACCCCTCCCAAATCCAGAACCTGGTACTGCCAAAATTCTCTCCTCCTGCAAGATCTTTATAAATTCAACTTCATCTGGTATTGGTGACTTTGGAAAAAAAATAAAATCCACCCTTTGGCATGAGAAAATCATATCCTGCATTTTTGAGTACATTAGCCATGATATCCCTTCTCTTTTCATAAATAGAAATATCTACAGTTTCACCAAGTGCAAAGTCTAATATCTTCTGCCCTATTGTAGGGGCGTTTACATAACCAAGTATTCTATTTACAAAGATAAGACCATTCATGAGTTCATCTTTACCCTGAAGATCAGGACATAGGGCCACATACCCAATACGCTCACCAGCAAGGGATAGGTTCTTTGAAAAAGAGCTCACGATTATAGAATTTTTATAACATTTAAATACTGAAGGACACTTGAGTCCATTGTAAGTCAAGAACCTATATGGCTCATCTGAAATCAAATAAATTGGTCTCTCAAATTTTTCTGAATATTTTGTAAGTAAATTACCCAACTGCTTAAGCTGTGACTCACTATATACTTGACCTGTTGGATTATTTGGAGAATTTATTAAAACTCCACGTACATTTTCTGAGAGCGCCTCTTCTATTTTTTTCAAGGTCAATTTCAAAGTTATCCTTTGTTTCAACAACTTTGACCTTTGCTTTATGGTTAGATAAATAGAATCCATACTCAACAAAATAGGGAGACAGACAGATGATTTCCTCACCAGCCTCTAAAATACATCTAAATAGACAATTGAGCCCACCAGCAGCACCACAGGTGAGCATTACATCTGAGGCTGAAATTTCCCTTCCCTGTTCCTGAGATAGATATTTAGCAAGCTTTTCTCTAGTCTGAGGGGACCCTGCATTTGGCATATAGCCAAAAACATATGGTCTATCTGCATAACTGGCTATCTCCATTAGGGCCTCTTTGACCTTTTTTTGGTGGAGGAAGATCTGGATTGCCTAAACTAAAGTCATATACCTTGTCCTCACCATACTTCTTTTTTTAGCTCAAGACCTGTCTCAAACATCTTCCTGATCCAGGAACTTTTCTCTAAAAACTGACTCACTTCTTTAGTCAAATATCTCATATTCTTTGCTCCTTTTACAGTGTAATTCCCTGTTCTCTTAGTTTATTTAATTTATTCCTAAGTGTCCTAACTGAGATACCAAGTAATTCCGCTGCCCTTGTCCTATTCCCCCTGGTCTTCTCTAAACTTTTAATTATCATTTGTTTTTCCAGCTCTTCTAAAGGTAATATCCTGTCTATATTGACACCAGATCTGTCCCTTTGCTCACTTCTTCCATCACCTCTGCAAGACCCCTTGTCAATAAAATCTCCAAGGAGGTCTTCTTCTAAAGACTCCATGAGTAAATGTCTTGGCTCAATGTATGAGTCCTGGGCAATTAACACTGCCCGCTCAATTAAATTCTCTAACTCCCTTATATTCCCTGGCCACTCATATTCTTTTAGCCATAATATAGCCTTATCACTAAAGCCAGGTGTTATGATATTGTATTCTGATGAGAATTTTTCCAAAAAGTAATTGGCAAGTAAAATAACATCATCACCCCTCTCCCTCAGGGGAGGAAGATGAATTGGGATGACATTTAACCTGTAATATAGGTCTTGTCTGAAATTTCCCTGCTCAACATACTCCTTTAGGTTCCTATTTGTTGTGGCAATTATCCGAACGTCAACTTTAATAGGCTGGAGTCCTCCCAATCTATCTATTTCCTTTTCCTGAATCACCCGTAGGAGTTTGGCCTGCAGGGTAAGGTTCATCTCGGAGACCTCATCAAGGAGTATTGTGCCTCCTGAGGCCAGCTCAAACTTACCAGGTTTTGATTTATAGGCACCTGTAAAGGCACCTTTTTCATATCCAAAGAGTTCACTCTCTAAAAGATTTTCAGGAAGTGCAGCACAATTTACAGCCACATAGGGACCTTTTGCCCTTTTACTGTTTAAATGAATGTACTTTGCAATAAGCTCCTTCCCTGTACCAGACTCCCCAGAGATTAAAACCGTTGCATCAGAAGGAGCCACCTTTTTTTGCAAGGGCCAGGGCCAATCTTATCTTTTTGTGCTCACCAACAATTTTTATGTATCCATGTCTCCTTTCTCTTTTCCGCCCCCCATCTGTGGTGTCATCCTTAAAAAACACAAGGACCTTTTCCAGGACAATTGGTGATATCCAAAAATCAAACACACCCAGGTCTAAAAATTTTTTTGCCTTTATACTGTCTGCTTTTTCTGAGAAAACCACAACATTGGAGCATTATCTTTGTTTACTGCCCTTTCTATGAATCCTTCTGGATCTATTTTTTTCTAATTCATCTTTAATAACCACCAGTCCAGGACTTCTTTTATCTAACAGGACTTCTATCTCATGCGGGTCACAGCTCACATGAAATTGTATGTGGTTTTCCTTGAGACCATCTATCAAGTGAGCTATATCGTCTAATTCTGAAATAAATAGTACAAATCTCTCCATATTTTTCCTGCAACATGTTAATTTGTAACTCTTTTAAAGGGCAATCTTTCGCATACTTAATCTGAAAAATCAATAGATAGACATGCATCCACTGCATCTGAGTCGTATAATTTCCCCCTGTAAGTTCTTATCTCCTTTAGGGCAGTTTCAATTCCCAGTGAAGGTCTATAGGGCCTGTGTGACGATATGGCATCAACCACGTCTGCCACAGCAAGTATCCTTGCCTCCAGGGGAATCTCGTCTCCCTTTAAACCGTTGGGATACCCTGTTCCATTGAGTCTTTCATGGTGATACAGGACCATCTCTTTTATTGGGCCTACGAACTCAACGTCCTTTAAAATTTCATATCCCACCCGGGGGTGAGTCTTGATTAAGGCGAATTCCTCTGGAGTCAATTTACCCGGTTTTGTCAGTATTTCTGAGGGGATTGCAATCTTTCCCAGGTCGTGAAGAAGTCCACCCATATACAAAATATTTACTGTTTCTTCTTCTAATCCCATTTTTTTTGCCAATTTCTACTGCAAGATTGGCAACATTTTTTTTGATGTCCAGCAGTATATGGATCCCTTCTCTCAATGGCCAATGCAAGTGAATACACAGTCCCCTCTAACATCCTGTGTATTTTTCTTTGAAAGGTCCTGTGTTCAGTAACGTCTGAGACCAATATGATCCATGTGGGAGATGAATGAGATATATCTAGAGGTTGAACCATTAATTTAAGTATCTTCAAATCTTCACCATTCCCAACCTCTATCTCTACTTCTTTTTTTTTGTGAACTAATAAGGTCTCCAATTAAAATATTTTTGAATTTTAATAACTGATTTCTTTCTGAAAATTGTCCAAATTTAGATATTAACCCTTCTCCAATCTTATTGAAAAGTAATACCTTTAGATTATCATCAATTAATATAACTCCTTCTGGAAAATTATACAAAATATTTTGAACAATAGATCTCTCCCTTTCCCTGAGTTCTATGATCCTTAAGAAGGTTATATTTAATTGGGTTACAACAAGATTCAAAAACCTGATTTCTTCATTGGTAAATCTTCCGCTGCTTCGGCCAACACAAAATATCCCCTTATCCATGCCAGCAGGACTGATCTCTATTGGAAATAGAAAAAGTTGAGAAGTATCTTTTACACATTTTATGTTTTTATGCATGGGTGTCTCAATATAGATATCAAATTCATTTTTTTTCTACTGCAACATCTCTAGAAATCTCCTTTATCATATTGTCAATTATGTATTTTATCAAATTTTCGCCTAGTACATGATAGGGATAAATAAATATTTTTTTTCATATAATCTGAAACTATTAAAATTGAAAAGAAATCATATTCTACACCAAAATGGAGTAAATTACTTACAATTTTTAGTGTTTCTTCATAGGTAGAAGTAAAACTCAGTTGTCTTGACATATTAAGCAATATCTCTAATTCATAGTTCCTTTGTTTGAGTTCTTTTTGAAGTTTTATTTTTGTAATTTTTTGGGTTTCTTCATGTATTATAATCTCAATTATTGAAGATAATTTATCTGATATTTCATTTATAAATTTAATGAAATCCATGGAAAAACCATCTGTGTACCTACTAAAAAAATACTATAATTACTTTAATATCCTCTCTGTTAATCAGGGGATAAATATATGTGGATTTTATTCCTCCTTTATATCTAATACTATCCCCCAATAAGGAGATTTACTTGTATCCCTCACATAGAGAGGAGTGTTTTGTTTGAGCACTACATCTGCATAACTATTCTTATCTAGAGGTAAAAATAGTATATCATCTTCACCATAGAGAGAAAAAAATGATTTCATTTAAGTTCTCTTTAAAATCATCCTTTACCCACTCCAGACCACATGTTCTGAACATATTGTATTCAGGGGTCCATAGGAAAACACATGCCCCATCTATTCCAAAATTTTTTTCCAGAAACTCAAAAAAAGCCATCTAATTTTTCCTTGGGTTTTCTAGATATCAATAGGTTTGTTGCCTTTGATATGGCAAAGTTTGAATCTACCATTATAATTTCCCTTAAACCTTTTGAATTTTAATGGACATGCTGCAACCCTCTAATCCAGTCCACGGTTGACTAAAAAAACTCTAAACATTTAGAGGGGATCATACATGGATATTTATCTTTAGGCAAGATTATTTAAAAATCATAATAAAAAGGAGCAATAAAATTGGACATCAAAAATATTTTAATGGACCTGTCAGTTGGGAATATATCTATTGAAGATGCATACAACTACCTTAAAGACCTACCATTCAAAAGGCTTGATAATGGAGTTTGTATAGACTCCCACAGGGAAATCAGGACTGGTCATGGGGAAATTATTTTTGGTAAAGGAAAAAGTATAGAACAACTGGAAACAATATTATCTTCCAGCGGGGCGGATAAGATATTGGTTACCAAATTAGATAAGGAAATTGGCGAAAAACTGGAAAAGTTTTTCAGTAAAGGGAAATATTATTCCTCACCAAAATCCTTTGTTTTGGGAAAAAAAATCTCTCTTGATCCACCGTGGCAACAAGAAGGTGATGTTATTGTAATAACAGCTGGTGCCTCTGATCTTCCAATTGCATTGGAGGCCTATTTGTGTGCAAAATTTTTTTGATCTAGATGTGGGACTAATAACAGATGTAGGAGTGGCTGGAATTCACAGGATTTTCCCATTCTTAGATAAGCTCAGACAGGCCAGGCTCTTAATAGTGGTAGCTGGCATGGAAGGAGCACTGCCCAGTGTAATTGGGGGGCTCACAGGCAAGCCAATACTGGCTGTACCCACATCTGTTGGATATGGAGCAAGTTTTAATGGTATCAGTGCACTTCTGGGGATGCTAAACTCCTGTTCAGGTGGTGTTAGTGTCTTAAATATAGATAATGGATTTGGGGCTGCTTACATGGCTGCCAAGATATTCAATTCCTTTAAATAGAAAAAGGCCACTACAAGGTAGTGGCCCCCATTTTTCTTTCTTAATCGTCATAATCACCACTGCCTTGTTTTTGAGAGGCCTCCATTGCTTTTATTTTTTTCAATGCTCCACTGAGATTCATCTTCAATTTTTTTTCTCCCTTTGGCCCTAAATCATAGGTTTTTGCTTCTAAAATAAGCTTCTTTGCAATATCAGCAGTATCCTTTGCATTGAAAACATCAACCAGTAGATGATATACAAACTCTTCTACATTTTTGGTCATTCTCTCCCTTATCTCAGGTGGTTCTGATAAAAGTGCAGTTTCAAATGGTAGATTTAATTTTTTTATAATTTCCACCTCTTATGCCATTTTTCTTTGCATATTCAACCATCTCTTGCCACAGTTCTTCACTAACTCCTTTGTCCTTTTCTTTTATAAATTCACCATTTTCATCTAACTCAGCATTTCCATAGTCATTTACCCGAACACCCCAGGAGATCATCTGAAGTGCTGTTGCAACATTAGCCTTTGTTGTCCTTGTCTTCTGGGCGATTTCTTTTAATCTCTGTGTACTATTTCCAGATGTACCATGTTGGGCACCTGAAACCTTATATGGCTCCAGGGCCTTGTGTATCTCAGCTGTTAAATCTACTTGAATTCCAGCATCTGAGTCCTGGATACCATGGGTTGTACCATTATTCAGTGCAATCCAGTCTGGAAATATTGAATGTGCATTTAAGCCCTTGATTAAAAACAGGGCTTCTTCAGGGTTGATAGACCCTCTTTTCCCTTTATCTCTCCAACCTCTGTCTCATATCCAGCCCATTTGGGAATATATTGTGATAGTTCTAGATTGGCCAGAAGATTATCCCTATCTGGCAGGTGAGATGCATCTATTGCAATTGAAGTTATCCCAAAATCAAACATAGAGGGAATTTGTTTTCTGGCCTTTTCTATATCTTCCTTGCCCTTAATTGCAAAATGGTCCGCATGGATGGCCACAGGGACTGTTATATTTAACTCATTACAAAGCACATCTACCCTTCTTGCCAGATTCCAGAAATTGGTGGGACAATAAGTTGACTCTGACTTGGCTATTTCCATGATTATTGCAGCATTTGCCCTTTGTGCTGCAAGTAGTGCTCCTCTTATTACAAAATAGTTTCTCCCATTTGCAGCAATGGTCATTGCCTTGCCTTTTTTTTAGCATGGCCCTATCTATGACCTTTCCACTGACAATCAAGGCCTTCGAGTTTGGGAACAGTTTTTTTTATATTTGGTGGCCTTCCTATCTCAAGGAGCTTTTTATAACTCTCCTGATTATTTTTCATAACTTACACCCTCCTTATTTAATTAAGCAACATTGAACCAATTTTGCTATTTATACTACATAAACTGTCCTGATTTTACAAGACAAATCTAATACCAATTGATTAAAAGCAACAAAAAAATTTAACTTTTTTTTACCAAAAAAATAAAAACCAATTCACCTGTGTTTTTGGCAACCTTATTCAAGCACCCAATCCTTCCATTTTCCCAATTTATCCAGGTCATTTATAAGAACATGTTTGTCTCCAACCACTAAGATATCTAGATCCTTTATGCACAAATACTTTTTTTGCTACTCTATTTACATCTTCCACTTTCACTGCCTTTATATCATTAATCAATTTTTTTAAAGGAATCTGGTTCCATGTCTCTTATTTCATAATAAAGCCTTCTATCCATTATTTTTTTGGGAGAGTCATATCTAAAAACCAGAGAATTTAAAAATTGTTCTTTTGCGTCAACTACTTCTTTTTTTAGTTACACCACGGGCTTTTATCTTTTCAAGCTGATCAATTACTGCACCTATAGCTTTGGCAACAGAACTATTTTTTTGTCTTAAGGGCTACAAAAAAAGAGTCCTGGATAATATCTCTCTCCTCCAAAATGTCCATATACGCTATAAGCAAGCCCCATTTTAGTCCTTATGTTCTCAAATAGTCTGCCAGAAAAACCCCCACTCAAAATCATATTCATGACCTGAAGGGCTGCGAAATCTGGATTTAGACGATAAGTTCCCAGATGACCTAAGATTATAAAAGCCTGATTTGACCCTGGTTTATCAATAATATATCTTTGGTGAACCTCTGGCTTAATTTGTGGAAAATTAAATTTAATATCTTTGCCCCTTTTAAATACTGCAAACAAGTCGTTTAGTTTTTCCTCCATATTATTTTTGTCAAAATCTCCTACAACTCCCACGAGCATATTGGATCCTGCAAATAGTTTTTTTATAAAACTTCTCCACATCTTTGAGGGTTATTTTTTTTCACACTATCTTTAGTTGGAAGACGGCCCCACACTGAATCCCTTCCATATATAATCCTTTTAAACTCCCTCATGCCAACTTCTTCTTGTCTGTCATTTCTCCTGGAAATTATTGTTAAGAGTCTCATCTTTGCTAACTCTAGTTTGTCCTGTGTAAATATTGGATTTGATAAACTCTCAAGAATAACTGGAATAACCGTATCAAAATCCTTTTTTTAATAAATCAATCTCCACCACACCATTTAAGAAATCAAAGTCAATGTCATATTCAACAGCCCTATCTTCTAAAAAGACATCAAGTTTTTCCCCTGGATACTCTTTTGTTCCACCCATCCTGAGCATTTGTGCAAGGATAAATTCAAGACCTTCTTTTCCTTTTGGCACCGAATATTTCCCACCTTTTATAAAAATAGTACACTTAATGATGGGTAGTTCATGATCTTCTATCAAAAAGAGCTTTACTCCATTTTTGGCAAGGTAAGAGGAAATTTTGTAATTTGGCCATGAGATATTCTTTTTAAACTTTAGTTCACTATATCTTTTAGGGCCTGAAAACCCACAACCCATAAGACTTAAAACCATTACCATTAATATTGCCCTCTTCATATATAACGCCCTATTTTTGTTTTTTTTGAATTAATTAACCTTGCCTCAACCATATTACCTGATACAAAATATTTTTCTATTACACCTGTGATATCCTTTGAGCTCACAGATTTTAGTGCTTCAAGATCTGAAAATAGCCTATTGTAGTCACCATACATAGACTGGGCATATGCAAGTTCTTTTGCCATCCCAAGATTGGATTCCATTTCCCTGAGTAAATTTGCTTCATCTATTGTGTAAGCCCTATTAAGTTCTTCCCTGCTCACTCCATTCTTTAAAATATCTTCAAGTTCCATATCTATTGCCCTGGACAATTTATCAAGACTTACCCCGTGATTTGGTATAGCAAATATACCGAAAAGGCATGGATATCTCTCTCCTGGAAATCCATAAAATGCAGAAATAGATAGTGCCAATTTTTTTTTCCAATACAAGGTGGGCATAGAGCCTTGAACTCCTGCCTGCGGATAAAATCTCTTCTAAAAGCTCCAATGCAAGATAATCCCTACTCCCATATCCTGGCACGTGGTAACCCCTAATATACATGGGCTGTGCATCTGCATACAAAACAACCTCTTTTTTTTCCTTCCTGTTTAGGCTCCTTTGTCCAAACATAGGGTGGATCAGGTCTTTTTTTTAATTTCTCCAAAATAGATATTGGCCATTTTTTTTATTTCATCTAAATCCACATCTCCCACTATTGCTATTGTTATATTCTGTGGCACATAAAATTTCTTATGGAATTTTTCCACATCTTTAATGGTAGTGTGAATAATATCTGAATCCCACCCTATAGTAGGATGTCCATAGGGATGGGCGCTAAATGCAACTGATCTAAATGCCTCTATGAGCTTTCCCATTGGAGATGTATCAACTCTCATGCGCCTTTCTTCCCTGATTACCTCTTTTTCTGTATAAAATTCCCTAAATACTGGATTTTTCAGTCTGTCAGATTCAAGGAAAAACCATAATTCTACTTTATTTGCTGGAAGCGAACAGTAATAAATTGTATAGTCAGTAGATGTACCTGCATTTAGGTCTTCTCCACCGTTTTTCTCTATTATCTTTGAAAATTCATTGTGTTTTACTAAAGAATTTGCATCCCTGAGAAACTTTTTAAACTTATCTTCAAAAACACCACATTTATTTTTATCTCCATTCAGATCTTTACACTTTATATATTTTACATATGCTTCATCTAATTTTTTTTAATAAAACTTTTTCCCTCTCATAATCTTTGGTACCAATATCTTTAGTTCCTTTAAATGCCATATGCTCAAAATATGGGCAATACCAGTGTGTCCTGTTTCTTCATCAACACTACCTACCTTTACAAATGTAACAAAACTTACCACTGGAGAAGTTTTTCTCTCCATTACAACAAATGTCATCCCATTTGAAAGCTTAAAAGAATGAATCTTTTCCCTTAATTTATCCATTGAAACAACCGCCTCTCCCCTTGTAGTGACATTAAAAGCTAAAATCCATACCATTACAAATATTGCAAAAAAAATGCTTTCTCATATATCTATAACCCCTTGATCATAAATTTCCTGTAAAATCTCCTGACCTCCATTATTAAGAATATACCTACCAGATCAATCCCAACCTTTACTGGATCTGAGATGCTTCCTTTTTTTCTCACCATATACAAACCTTTTTCCGTCTATATCAGAAACAAATCCTCTTAGATACACCATATTATCTTCTATCTGGCATAACCACCAATTGGAACCTGACATCCACCTTGAAGCTCATCTAAAAAACCCCTTTCAGCCATCACACATATCTTGGTCTCACTGTCATTTAAAAAGGATATTGTGTCTAAAACATCCTTACGATCCTTCTTGTATTCTATGCCCAGGGCTCCCTGACCAACAGCTGGGTAAAAATCAGGCGGAGTTAGCACTTCCATATACTTACACCATATATTAAGTCGTTTTAGACCAGCTATTGCAATAATTATTGCATCATACATCCCTTGTTTTAACTTCCTTACCCTTGTATCTAAATTTCCCCTGAGCATACGAACTTCTAAATCAGGACGTATTTTTTTTACCTGTGCCTGTCTCCTCAAACTACTGGTTCCAATTATTGCCCCCTTGGGAAGGGAGCCAATGTCCCTATACTTTTCTGATAAAAAGGCGTCAAAGGGCTCTTCCCTCCTTGGAATTATGTCTACCTCTAGCCCCTCTGGCAAGATAGATGGTACGTCTTTCATTGAATGTACAGCTATATCAGCATCATCTCCAAGTAATGTTTCTTCTATTTCTTTTACAAAGAGACCTTTTCCACCTATCTTGGCAAGTGGAACATCTAGTATTTTATCTCCAGAAGTCTTAACAATCTTATACTCCACTTTTATATTGGAATACTTCTTTTCTATTAATCCACCAATATAATGGGCCTGCCAAAGAGCTAATTTGCTTCCCCTTGTTGCGATACGTATTCTATGAATCATTTTTGTCTTCCAATCCTTTTTAACCACCACATGTTGAACAATTCCCACCAGAACAACCAGAACAAGAAGAACTAGTACTGGAAGAAAGATTATCTAAAGAAGCACCACCAGCAACTTTTGCCCTACATGTAGACATCAATTTTTTTTGTATTTCCGCTGCTACATTTTGGACATTTTACATTTGCATCATTTTTTTAATACAAGTTCTTCAAATTTATTATTACAATCTAAACAAACATACTCATAAATTGGCATGATGTACCTCCTTTTAAATTATGAATAGATATCTATTTTATGCACTTCTTCAAACAAAAATACATCTACTAACTCGCATATTAAGTGTATTGCACTTATATGGATTTCTTGAATTATAGGAGTATAATCACTTGGTACTACCAATGCATAGTCACACCTATCTACAAACCTGATTCCTTTTGCTCCAGTTAGTCCTATAGTTTGAATATTCTTTTCCTTTGCTGCATCTATGGCATTTAATATATTTTTGCTCCTACCAGATGTACTAATGACTACAAGGACATCTCCCTCTACTCCAAGGCCTTTTACCTGTCTACTGAATACATCTCTAAAGCTATAATCATTACTAATACAAGTAAGGATAGAGCTATCAGTTGTCAATGCAATGGCAGGAAGTGGTGGCCGCTCAATCTTGAATCTGCCAACAAATTCAGCTGCCATGTGCTGAGCATCAGAAGCGCTCCCCCCATTTCCACAAATTAACACCTTTCCGCCTTTAACTAGACTTGCGGCTATTGTACCAGCTATATCTATTATCAGCCTGGCATTTTCTTCAAAAAAAAGATGTCCTTAGCCTTGCTCCCTCGGTTGCGTGAAAATTTATTATCTCAAGTTCCCTTTGAAACATAAAATGCCCCTTTAATTACACCTAAGTTCAAGGGCAATTTGTATAGGGTTTCCATTTAGGTGTCAAACCCATTGCCCTAAAAAAAATTACACAAAAAAAACTGGAAAAACAAAGCGTTTTAGTTTAAAAAAAATAGTTTGTCTTTGGTGATATTTTTTTAAAACTGCAAAAATGGGGGTGTATTATGGTAGATAAGATAAAATCAATAAAGGGGATGGAAATTCTAGACTCAAGGGGAAATCCAACTGTTAGGGTTTTTGTTGAATTGGAATCTGGGATAAAGGCATCTGCCTCAGTTCCATCAGGAGCAAGTACAGGAGAAAATGAGGCATTGGAGCTTAGGGATGGTGATCCAAAAAGATACCTTGGAAAAGGGGTCTTAAAGGCAGTTTCAAATGTAAATGACAAGATTGCACCTAAGTTAATTGGGCTTGATCCCACAAATCAACTGGGAATAGATAAAATAATGTTAGAATTAGACGGTACAGAAAATAAGTCCAATTTGGGTGCAAATGCAATATTGGGAGTTTCCATGGCAGTATGCAGGGCAGCAGCGATGTCATGTGGACTTCCCCTATACAAATACATTGGTGGAACTACTTCAAGGAGAATACCTGTTCCATGTATGAACATCTTAAATGGTGGTGCCCACGCAGACAACAGTGTTGACATACAGGAATTTATGGCAGTCCCTGTAGGTGCCCCTACTTTTGCCGAAGGACTGAGGTATGTATCTGAAACTTTTCACATACTGAAAAAAAATCTTAAAAGAAAAAGGTCTTGCTACATCAGTTGGCGACGAAGGAGGATTTGCTCCAAACTTAAAGAGCAATGAGGAAGCCCTTGACTTAATCATCCAGGCAATTGAAAAGGCAGGATACAAACCTGGTGAACACATCGCTATTGCCCTTGATTCTGCTGCCTCTTCATTTGCAACCCACAGGGTTGGAGAATATGATTTAAAGTGGTCTGGTGGAGGCAAAAAGACAAGTGATGAAATAATTGAAATGGCCAAAGAGTGGATATCTAAGTATCCCATTGTACTGTGGGAAGATCCACTATCTGAAGAAGATTGGAATGGTTTTAGAAAATTTACCAAGGAATTTGGGGATAAGATAGAAGTGGTGGGTGACGATATCTTTGTGACAAACACAAAGTACATTAAACGGGGAATTGAAGAAGGAACTGCCAATTCAGCACTTATTAAGCTAAATCAAATAGGAACAGTTACTGAAACTATTGAGGCAATAAGGATGTGCAGAGACGCTGGATGGAGGTATTTTATATCCCATAGATCAGGTGAAACCGAAGATGATTTTCTTGCAGATTTTTCTGTTGCAATGGATGGCGGACACCTAAAGACTGGTTCGGCTTGTAGAAGTGAGAGGATTGCAAAATACAATCGTCTCCTTGAAATAGAGTTAGAGCTGGGTACCAATGCTGAATATTACTGGAAATAAAAGTTGAAATGGGCGTAATCCTGCTTTGAGGATTACGCCAAAAAAAATTTTATACAATTTTCTTAGAAGCCAAAAGAAGCCCTTTTAAGAGTAAATCTGGTCTTATCTCATTAATGGATTTACAGACATCTTTAATTTTAGGAGCAAATCCGCCAGTTGCAACAATAGTTATCTCCCCTGATAAAAAAATTTCTGAGTTCCATGCAAAGACCATCTACCATTGCAGCAAAACCAAATATAAATCCATGGGTCATACTTGTTACTGTGGAATTACCAATTAACATTTTGCCATCTTCCACATCCAGGCTAATCTTGGGGAGTTTTGCGGTCTTTTGGCTAAGGGCCTGTAGTGAAGACAAAATTCCAGGACATATGAGCCCACCTAAATAGATATTATCTTGCACACATTCTAGGGTGGTAGCAGTCCCAAAATCTATTACAATTAGTCCTGGTGTTGAAAATAGCTCCCTTGCAGCAAAGGCAGTTACAAGTCTGTCTGATCCAACTTCGTATGGGTTTGCATACCTGTTTATAAGTGGAAGTGAGAGGTCTTCTGGAACAAAGACAACATCACACAGGGAATACTTATTTCCAGCTTCCCTGATTATCCCATTTAATGGGGGAACCACTGAGGACACCATCCACAGGTCTATTTCAGATATCTGGACCTTAAGGTGTCTGGTCAGTGCAAATATCTTAAATCCAAAGGTATCAGAAGTCTCTTTTAAAGTGGTGGGCAGCACATAAGTGGAAACAATTTCATTGCCAATGGCAAGCCCTATCTTGGTACTTGTATTTCCAACGTCAATTAACAAAATCTTTTTTTTCTTCCATAATGCCCCCTAAAAAAAGAACTAACTTGCTATTACCCAATGTTTTAAGTAAATTCAAATATAACTTTTGTGGCCAAGGTAGGCATTAAATTTAAAAACTTCAAGGTAGAAATAAAGGAGCCTTGCATGATAAAATTTAAAAAAAATACAATGAAACTGTAGAATTTCACAGCCCTAAAAAAAATTTTGAAAAGATTAAAATAAATTTAGAGGTTAGAGAAGATCCCTTAACTGGATATAGGTCTATTATAAATGAATATCTGGTCAACAAAAGGGGACTCCTCTATCCAGACACAGACTATGAATATTTAAATAAAATAGGTGAAAAGAGTAAAAAAAATTTTGTTTTATGTGTGATGGAAACCTCGAGAAAATGACTCCTTATTATCCAGAAGAGTTTTTTTGGGGAAGGAAGGCTTAAATACAAAGACGCTGTGTTGTTCCCAAATTTATATCCCTTATCCAAATTTCACGCAGTTGTTAGGCTCACCAGTGAACATTTCAAAAAAATTAGGGGAAATAGATTCCACTATGATATTTAATGGCCTAAAATTGGCCTTTAAATTTCTAAAAAAAGTCATTTGAACTTGATAAAAAAATATAAATACCCAACAATAAATGCCAATTTCATGTTTCCATCAGGGCAAGTGCGACCCATCCCCATTTTCAAATTATGAACTTCTTTGTCCCCTCCACCTACCATCAATTGCTTTTGGACAGGTCCAGAGAATATTTTGAAAAAAAATAGTTCATGCTATTTTCTTGACCTGGTTAAAACTGAAAAAGAATTGGGGCAGAGGTATATTGGAGACAAAGGCAATAGTATCTGGATTTCAGCCTATTCGCCAATGGGAAGAAATGAAATCCAGGTAATCTGGCCCAAAAAAAGAAAATTTCTCCCAGTTTACTGATAACGATATAAAAGATTTAAGTAATGGACTTGAGAAGGTGTTTTCATATTTTCACTCAAAAAAAGATATCCACCTATAATTTCTCCATATTAAGCGGACCATTAAATGAAAGTGCACCCTATTATAGGTGTGTAATGAAGATAGTTAACAGACAAAATGTAGTGAAGCATCACAGGACCGACGACTATTTCTTACAGAAGATACTTAAAAACGAACTGTCTGAGATTACACCTGAAGATTTAGCAAAAGAGATTAGAGAGGTCTTTTGAATAGAAATGGCGCTAATCTCAATCTCTACTTCTCCCCTCCCTTTAATATGAGATTAGCGCCGTAGTTTTAAATATTATTTTTTTATGTTATGTTTATTTGATCCAGGGTTTTCCAACAGGTAAATTAATACCAACATCTGCAAAAATTATATGTGCCATTAGGTACCATGCCAAAGATGCACACAAAAGTAAGTCCCAGGCGGCAAATGTTCCCATGGCCTTGCTGCCAGCAAGTTCTTTTAAATCCAATCCAATAAATCCAATGAGTAATGTCAAAAATAACAGTGCTAGAACTGTATGGTGTTTCATAGATGCTATAAACAAAATTGCTGTGTAAATAGTCCATACCACAAGAAAATACCCCAGTCCTTTCCCAGTCAATTTAAGGACAGGATAGGCCTTAACCAATTCTGGATTTGTACCCATGATTACAAAAAAAGCATAACGCTATCCAAAATGCGCCATATGAAACAAAGGCACTAAACCCAAAATTATTTCCCATTTTAAACTCAAAATACCCAGCAATCATTTGAGCTGCACCACCATAAAATAGCCCTAACCATAGAACAGGCGTTATTCCAACCCATCCAAGATTGTGACATTGCAATATAAAGGTGGTCATTGCAAATCCACCTAAACCCACTGCTGCTGGATTCCCTAATTTTACTTCACTCATCTTCCCCCTCCTTAAATTTTTTATTTAAATCATCTTGGCCTTATCTTAAATCAAAGCCAAACCTCTTCCCTCTAATTCATCTCTCCCCATTTTTCTTATTCTACTTTTTCATCTTGTGGAAAGGCAGCTAATATGCCGCCTTTCCTTTATTCCTTTATTTTATTTGTAATTATCTATCCCTGAACCATCTTCCTGATTTCCTCAACTACTTGAGGATTAGAAAGGGTGGTAATATCACCAAGATCTTCTTTCTTATTGGATATTGCAGCCAAAATCCTGCGCATAATCTTTCCAGACCTTGTCTTTGGCATATCAGGAACAATGAATACAGCAGATGGTTTTGCTATCTTACCAACAATATCAGATACAGCATCTGTAATTTTCTTGGCTATTTCATCAGACGGATCAAATCCAGGTTTTAGCGATACATACAGATGTGGAACTGTTCCCTTAATCTCGTCGTATACTGCCACCACAGCTGCCTCTGCCACTTCTTCAACTGTGAGTGCAGCAGACTCAATCTCCTTGGTTCCAAGCCTGTGACCTGCAACATTAATAACATCATCCACCCTACCTAATATCCGCACATATCCATCAGCAGCAATCACTGCAGCATCACCAGCCATATATGGCCAATCTCTCCAATCCTTGGATTCTGGATTTTTGCAGTACTTTGCATAATAGGTATCCACAAACCTCTGCCTGTTCTTCCAGATGGTCTGCATGAGACCTGGCCATGGATTTTTAATACAGATATTTCCTGCCCTTCCAGATCCTGGGGGTATCTCATTTCCCTCGTCATCTAAAATCACTGGATGAATGCCTGGTACCCCTGGTCCTGCACTTCCTGGTTTCATTGGTTTTAGTGCTGGTACAGTGGAGCACAAGAACCCTCCAGTTTCTGTCTGCCACCATGTGTCCACAATCACTGCCTTTTGTTTACCAACCACATTGTAGTACCATCTCCATACCTCTGGCTCAATGGGTTCACCCACTGTGGTCATATGTTTAAAAGAATGATTATACTTAAGTGGCAGGTCTCCTCCAGCCTTCCTAAGTGCTGATGGCTGTTGGAGATGTATGGAATATATTGATTCCAAGTTCTTCTGAGACCCTCCAGGGCCTACCTGCATCTGGATAAGTAGGTGTTCCTTCAAATATTACTGTTGATGCAGCAAGGGCCAGTGGACCATAGACAATAAAGGAGTGTCCAGTAATCCATCCAATATCTGCCATACACCAGTAAACATCTTCTGGGTGAATGTCTTGGATTACCTTTGACATCCAGGTAACATAGGCAAGATATCCTCCAATTGAATGCTGAGCCCCTTTTGGCTTTCCTGTGGAACCACTTGTGTACATCAAAAATAGGATGCCATCTGCTGGCATGGAAACTGGTTCAACTTCCTTGTGGTAGTAGTCTTTTAGCACATCGTTCATTATGTAGTCTCTTCCCTCCACCAAGGGAGTTTTAGCAGAATACTTGCCTGGATATCTTTGCCAAATTAGAACCTTCTTTACCTTTTGTCCCTGTTCTTCAGCAGTTTTTACTGCCTCATCTGCCTTTTGTTTATGGTCAAGCAAATTACCTGCCTGTAATAAGAGTCCATTGTAATCAAAACTTCACTTTCAGAATCAACTATCCTCTCACCACAGGCCTTGCCACTAAACCCAGCAAACACCTGGGAGTGTATCACCCCAAGCCTGGCACATGCGAGCATGGTAATGGGAAGCTCAGGTGTCATTGGAAGGTGTAGTGTGACTCTGTCCCCTGCCTTTAAGCCACAAAAATCCCTAAGTAATGCAGCAACCTCATTTACCCTTCTCCACAATTCTTGATACGTGATCTTCAGGATGCGTTCTTCTTCTGGTTCACCAACAAAATAGATTGCCACCTTGTTTCTGTATTTGGCAAGGTGTCTGTCAACACAATTGTAACAAGCATTTATTCTACCTCCAACAAACCACTTCCAGCAAGGCGCATCAGAGGTATCCAGAGTTGTATGCCAATATTTATCCCAGTCCAGCAACTCTGCCATTTCCCTAAAACACTCAGGAAAATTGTCTAAACTAAAGCGATCATAAACTGAGCTGTCTGTACAATTTGCTTGACCAATAAAGTCAGGTGAAGGATAGTAATATTCTTCTTCTTGCCATCTTGCCTCATAATGCTTTACTTCTTGTTCTCCCATCTCTCCCCTCCTGTTTTAAAAGTTAATAAACAAGGTTTACTCATTCTAGTATGGTTATTTTATGCAACAATACGTTTTTTTTTGTCAATCCCTTTTTTTTGTTTTTTTTTAAAACTTCAGTTGATTTTTTTTTCTTTTAAAGTAAGAATCTCTATTAACGGATTTTTTTTAATATTATAATTACCTCAAAATAAAACTAAAGGAATGTTCTAGGATTTATCTAGGGATTCTTTATTAAAAAGGGGATATAAAAATGAGCCTAAAAGACCTGGATTATCTATTTAGACCCAAGGCTGTTGCAGTAATAGGGGCATCAAACAGGCCTAAGAGTATTGGTAGCGTGGTAATGAAGAATTTACTGAACGGTGGATTTGCAGGTCCAATACTTCCTGTTAACCCTAAATACAAAGCTATTGCTGGGGTTTTAGCGTATTCCAACCTCACCACTCTTCCCATTACTCTAGATCTAGCAATAATTTGTACTCCACCAAACACCATACCTGCTTATTTAAGGCAGCTAGGGGAAATTGGAGGCAAAACTGCTTTAATTATGAGTACAGATCTATACAAATATCACGAAAAAGGAAGACCCTTAGATAAATTATGCCTAGAGATAGCAAAGAAATATTCCATGAGGATATTGGGCCAAATTGTTTGGGGATGATGATTCCTCGGATTGGATTAAATGCAAGTTTTGGTGTAACTACAGTACCTCCAGGACAAATAGCCTTTATTTCACAGTCTGATTCACTTGGTATGGCTGTATTAGATTGGGCTCATTCAAAAAAATATAGGCTTTTCAACATTTCTTTCATTAGGGGATTCCCTTGATATAAATTTTGATGAAATAATAGATTATCTTGCAGGAGATCCTTATACTGCATCCATTTTACTCTACATTGAAGAGATAAAAAAACCCCAGAAAATTCATATCTGCAGCCAGATCAGCATCTAGGAACAAACCTTTGATGGTTATAAAAGGTGGTCCTATGAACGAGGATGACTCAAATATAATACTCTATAATGGAATGGAAGTTGATATTGAACTCATCTATAATGCACTTTTTAGAAGGTCTGGGATGTTAAGGGTATCTGAAATAGCAGAACTCTTTAATGCAGTGGAAACCCTTGCCAGATCCAAGCCACTTAGAGGAGATAAATTGGCCATTTTAAGTAATGGAGCGGACCTGCCATGATGGCCAAAAACCTGCTCATAAGTCAGGGGGGAAATCTCTCCAAACTGGAAAAACAAACAGTGGAACAACTAAAACAGGAGATTGGAGATACCTTTTTTTGGAGAAAATCCCATAAGAATTATTGATCATGCCCCAAGTGAAATATATTCAAAAACACTTGAAATAATTTTAAAGGACAAAAATGTAGATGCAGTAATGGTAATCCATGTACCTTCTGCATTTGCATCCTCCAGAGATATTGCAGGTGCTATAGTCAACACCATAGGGCAGAGTAGAAAAAAATATATTCACCGTTTGGCTGGGGGAAAATGCCCCTAAAGAAGCAAGAAGAATCTTTGCAATATCAGGTATTCCAACCTATGAGACACCAGATGAAGCAGTTAGGATCTTCATGGATCTGGTAAAATTTAAACGCAATCAGGATCTACTCATGGAAACACCTGATTCTGTGCCTAAGGAGTTCACGCCAAATCCAGAACCAGCAAAAATAATCGTTAAAAACGCCTTAAAGGAAAAAAAAGAGAGACCTTAACTCTGCCCGAGTTAAAGGAAGTTCTGTCCCTGTATTCAATAAAAATGCCTGAAACAAGGCTAGTTGAGTGTTTAGAAGATGTTTGCTTGATTGCAAGGGAAATAGGCTATCCCCTGTGTGTAAAAATCTCATCTCCAGACATCCAAAATCCACAAGAAATAGGCGCAGTGGCCTGGGACATTGAAAAGGAAGATGACTTAAAAAAAGGCATCAGAAGCAATACTCACACGCACAATAAAATGCTGTCCAGAGGCCAAGATAGATGGATTTATTGTGCAAAAGATGTTTAGAAAACCTGATACATTTGAGCTATTTGCCGGGGTATATGATCATGAAGTTTTTGGGCCAGTTATCATATTTGGACAGGGTGGATATAATATTAATGTCAACAGGGACCTGGCTGCAGGATTCCCTCCCCTTAACATGACCCTTGCAAAGGAAGTTCTTACACACACCAAGATATATACAATGATAAAACAGGCCGCCAACCAGGGCAATGTGGATTTAGATGCAATTAGGCTTACACTTGTTCAACTGTCCCAGCTAACAATCGATATACCACAATTAAAAGAGATCTCCATAAACCCCCTAATTGCAGATTCCACTGGGGTCTATGCACTGGATGCAAGTGCAAGGATCTCTGAAACAAACATAACAGGTGCAGCAAGACTTGTCATCAGACCATATCCAGAGTATTTAGAGGAATTTATATCACTCCCCTCAGGCCTTAATGTCCACATAAGGCCAATTAGACCTGAAGATGAAGAAAAACACAAAAGATTTATGGATAAACTCTCAGAATATGATATAAGGATGAGATTTTTCGCATTTGTGCACGAGTTTACCCATTCACAACTGGCCCACTTAACCCAAATAGACTATGACAGGGAAATGGCCTTTATTGCCATTAATTTAACAGAAGGTGAAGACAAAGGGGAGACCATAGGTGAGGTTCGTGCATATTTTGATCCTGACAATACCACTGCTGAGTTTGCCATAGTGGTTAGAACTGATTTAAAATTAAAGGGACTTGGCACTATCCTCTTGGATAAAATGATCAGATACTGCAAGATGAGGGGAACAAAGATTCTCATGGCCTATACCTTAAGAGACAATAAGGCCATGCAGCACTTGCCAAAAAAACTTGGATTTAAAATCAAGTCAGATCCAAATGACCCAGAGACTATAATCTTGACACTGGATATTGAGAGGTTACCAGCGGAATAATTAAGATGCTATGCCCATTTTTTTTAATTTTCTCCAGAGGGAAACACGATCAATGCCAATTATCTTTGCTGCCTTTGATCTGTTTCCTCCACATTGCTCCAATACCCAGAATATATAGTCCTTCTCAACCTCTTCCAGTGTTGGTATATTTGATGGATCCCTTCTAAAGGTGCGTACTTCGTACATCTGAAGATATTCAGGAAGTTGATCTAAAGTAATCTCAGGACCAGTTACCAGGGCAACTGCCCTCTCAATTATGTTTTCAAGTTCCCTCACATTTCCAGGCCATGAATAGCCGAGCAATACATCCATGGCCTCCTTAGAGATAGATTTTACCTCTTTTTCCATCTCTCTTGACTTTTTCTTGATAAAATAGTTCACCAGCAATGGTATGTCTTCCTTCCTCTGGACAAGGGGAGGGAGTTTTATGGAGACCACATTTAATCTGTAATAGAGGTCCTGTCTAAAATTTCCCCTTTCAACCTCCATATGGAGATCCCTATGGGTTGCTGCAATAAATCTCACATCTACTTTAACTGGATCTGTCCCCCTACCCTTAAAATTTCCTTTTCCTGGATAGCCCTGAGCAACTTTACCTGCATCATCATGGGCATATCCCCAATTTCGTCCAAAAAAAGGGTACCCCCATGGGCAACCTCAATAAGTCCCTTTTTTTAAGGCATCTGCCCCGGTAAATGCCCCTTTTTCATGCCCAAAAAGCTCATTTGCAATTAATTCTTCAGTTAATGCCCCGCAGTTAAATGCCACAAATTTTTTTGTTGGCCCTTTTACTCATTGCATGTATATATTTTGCCAAAACCTCTTTTCCAGTTCCAGATTCCCCTAAAATCAATACATTTGCATCTGTGGGGGCCACCTGCTTTGCAAGACTTATTACCTGCCCAAAGGACTTTGATTTTCCTATGAGCTCTACAGATGATTTCTTTTGTGCCAGCTTTTTTTTTGAGTTCAAGGTTCTCAAGCTGTAGTCCCCTTTTTATGAGGGCCTGTTTCACTATTCCCCTTACCTCATCAAGTTTATAGGGTTTTGCTATGTAGTGAAAGGCACCTTGCTTCATTGCTTCCACAGCAGAGTCCACAGTGGCGTAACCTGTAATCATTATCACTTCTGTATGGGGACTCTTTGATTTTACATATTTTAACACATCCATGCCATCTATGCCTTCCATTTTAAGATCTGTTACAACTAGATCAAATTCTCTTTTGTCCAATAGCTCAATTGCCTTATGCCCACTGACTACACTCTCTACAAGATATCCTTGTTTTGAAAGTATCCTATGCAAATTTTTTTCTTGCTATGTCCTCATCTTCTACTACCAAAATTTTAAACTCTCTTGGTTCCATAATCACAATTTCCCCAATTTTTTTTGAGATAAAAACAGGTTAATTATTTACCTGATCTGGCAAAAATATTCTAAAACAAGTCCCTTTACCTACTTCACTGGTAACTGATATGTCTCCCCCATGTTTTGCTATTATCCCCTGAGATACAGAAAGGCCAAGGCCTGATCCCCTTCCCACCTCCTTTGTGGTGAAAAAGGGATCAAATATTTTCGGAAGGACGTACTCTGGAATACCTGGGCCATTATCTTCAACTTCTATGACCACACCCCCTCTTTCTTTATCTCTCTTAGCCCTGATAAATATTTTCCCCCCATGTTTTCCCATTGCCTGGATTGCATTTAAGATAAGATTCAAAAATACCTGTTGTATCCTCCTTGGGTCAACCACTGCCTCAATATCTTCTGGTACCTCAACAAAAATATCAACGCTTGACGGAACTTCACCTTGTACTAATTTTAATGTATTCTTAACCAGATCAAATATATTTTCCCTACTTGTGCTAAAAGTGGTCTCCCTTGAAAATTCAAGCAAACTCTTCACAATGTCCTGTGCCCTGTCCACCTGGGCAAGGGATTCCCCTAAAAGGTTTCTTTGGTAATCAATGTCTCCTTCCTCTAATTCTTCTAAAACTATTTGAAGTGATGTGGATATATTGTTTAAAGGATTATTTAACTCATGAGCAACTCCTGATGTGAGTGTCCCAAGTGCTGCCATCTTCTCACTCTGAACCAATTGTTCACTCCTTTTTTTTCATCTCTAAGAGAAGTTTATTTAAACTCTGGGTAAGACGCTCAAACTCATCACCAGTCTTTATCTGCGGTATGGACTCATAATCTCCACTGATTATTCTCTTTATTGCCTTTTCAATTTGTTTTAACGGCCTGTTAACATTAATTAGTAAAAATATTAAGATAATTAAAGTGGCCCCTATCATTATAATTAGGGTGAAATACAAATACATCCTTGACTGTTCCACTAATTTTTTTAACAGCGCCTTTTTCTCTTTTAATGGCATTTTCCATGACACTAGTTAAATAGTATCCTTTTTTTTCTAACTATTTCTACTTCCTCTACCCCAATCTCAGAAGACAATTCCATTTTCTTTAAAAGCAAAACTAAAGCCTCCTTATAATCCCTAAGGAGGCTTATGTGTTCCTGAATATTATTAGGAGGGCTTTTTTCACTATACTCTCTTGATATTGTTACAAGGAGTGCATCAGATTTTTTCAGGAATTGAATTGCTTGAATGAGATTCTTTTTGTCCTTATTAATAAAAAAAGTTCTTCTCATACCTCCTTGCTTCTAATATATAATTGAGTAGTTCTCTTTTTTTTGTCCAAAATCCCCATCTTTTGATTTAATTTATTATAATTATAAAATCCCAAAATACAGATACTACTCAATATGACAAATAATATCAAAAAAAGTGATAATAATCTTTTTTCTGATACTTACTTTCATAATGAAAAATGCCCCCATAATTCAGGCCAAAAACATCACATCTTTTAAGTAATTAATATTTTTTTACCATATTATAAATCCATATCTTGGTTTCATCATTTAATTCCGCATTAATACTCTTCTCTAGCTTTGGTGGTATAGGTGATGTCTTTTTGATCTTTGTTGGTCCAATCTTTATTTTCAATATTCCATCTTCAACCAACATATGCTCTATATTTTCTTTAAACAAAAGAATCTTTGCCCTGGTTAATATGTACTCATCTATAAGTTTTTTTCTTACAATTATCTGTCATATTAAACCTGCCCTGGCACACAATACCATTTATTATCTCACACGCCTGATTAACGTCAATTTTTTTCAATATGAAGGATTATATCGTATAAAAATGGTGAATTTAAATCCTCTTTGTAAAGCATTTGGGTCCACTGATATCTCTGTTTATCTTCCCTTTCTATCTCTTTTTTTGCATCACTCTCATTTATATTTTTTAATTTCATTAAAAGGGCTACCCTCTCATCTAAATTGGCGACCAGGCGAACCCTAAGCAAACATGCAACATTTGGGAGTAAAAAGTGTCCAGCATTTCCGTGATATATTAGATTATCATCAATTGCATGTTCTATAAGTGTTGCCTTTATCATATTTAAATACTTTTCCCTGTTTTTCTTATTTTCAAAAAAAAGATGGTGAGTCATGCAATGCCTTAAATAACTCTTTTTCTTTAATGTGGTTTTTAGAAGCGGTTTCAACTAAAACTTCTCTACTCATACATCTGTAACTTAATATATCAGCAACCCTCTCTGCTATCATTTTACCAAAACTATAGCTCCCCCTTGAAATGGTGATAATTGCCATATGATATCTCCTTCTTTACTTTTTATTTATGGGATAGGGGCAAACAGTGCCCAAAAAAACAAGATCAATTTATCCCATAGAAAAAGTATATAACTGACAGCTCCACTACAAGAAATAACACAGTCATAACTGCACCTGCCTTTGCGTAATCCACTGTGCGATAGCCCCCTGGTCTCATCACCAGTGCATTTACCTGATGGGTTGGAAGTACAAATGTGTTTGAAGCAGACAATCCAACAACCAGGGCTGCCATCCTAGGATCACCACCTGCCATAACTGCCATATTCATACAAAGGGGAACCAACAAAACTGTTGCACCTACATTTGATATAACCAAGGTAAAAAAAGGAAGTTAATAGCCCTACCACTGCAAGCAGGACTATGGGTGAGGGTTTACCTATAATTGCTAAAATATTATGGGCTATAAAAGATGCAGTTCCTGTTTTCTCAAATGCAATTCCAAGCGGAATTAAACCTGCAAGCAAAAATACTGTCATCCAATCCACAGATTGATAGGCCTCATCAACTGTTAACACTCCGGTTATTATCATTCCAAGGGCCCCAGACATTAGGGCTACGGAAAGTTTTACCTTGAAAAATATTATCTGAGATAGGGCTAAAACCAACCAAAAAAATAGCCCATTTTGCCTTTTGGGGCTTTAATATTTCACCCTCCAATGGAGAGGCAAAACTAAGGGGCCTTGGTTGGGGCCTATTTCTTAATATATGGAACCTTGCCCATGGACCAAATAAAAGAAGGGTATCACCCATACTCAGTTTGATATTAGTAAGTCCTGAATAAAATATTTTATTGCCCTTAAAAAGGGCCACAGGGTTTACTCCAAAAAGTTCTTTGAAATTTACTTCACTTAGTGTCTTTCCTATGAGTTCAGATCTTGGAGATACAATGGTTTCAGCAAGCCCTGCATTTGTCCTGGCCAAATCCTCTGCAAATACCTCTAATTGGTCCTTTAACTTAAAATTTAGTTCCTTTGCCATGATTTCAACGTTTTTCTTTCTTCCAACAACTGCAATTGTATCCCCCTGAGATAGTTTGTCATGGCTTCTTGGAACCAGGGTCCTATCCTTTTTTTTGTCTAAAGTATATTCCTACTACTGTTACCAAAAATCTTTCCCTGATAGCTAATTCTTCTAGTGTCTTTGGCCCACTGAAGGTTTTTGGAATCTCCAGCTCAAAAACACTTTCGAGACCTTTATAGGCTCCATGAGCAGATCTGAAATCCCTTTATCAGACTGTCCCCCACCTGCAGGTAAGATATATTTCCCAAAAAAATGCAAAATAGATAATAGCTGAGGCCAAAAGACAAACACCTATTGGTGTCTGGGTAAACAGCCCAAAAGGCTTTAGCTTCTCCCCATTTAGCACCATCAAATCATTTAAAAGTATTGTTGGGCTTGCACCAACCAGGGTCAAGGTACCACCTATTATTGCACAAAATCCCATGGGCATTAGTATCCTTGATATTGGAACACCAGTCCTTTTAGCAATTCTCTGGGCAGCAGGAAGAAATAGAGCTGCTGCACCGATATTTTGCATCATAGACGAGATAATTCCAACTGTACCAGAAATCAGTGTAATTATTCTTTTCTCGCTATTTCCAGCAAGTTTTATTATAGGACTTGCAACCTTGTTCATTACTCCAGTTTTATCTAAACCAGCACCAATTATTATTACCGCTATAATTGAACACACTGCATTGGAACTAAGACCAACAAAGGCCTCCTTTGCAGTTACCAGACCAAGTAGTGGAAGCAGGACCATCATCATTATTCCCACTACATCAACCCTAACCCACTCAAAAACAAATAATACTATGACAAATGCAAGCACTACCATGGTAAGTATCATATCTGGTGTCATGCCATCCTCCTAAAATTTATTTTTGGGAAATAAAATACGCAAAAAGCCCCCTTATGGGTAGGGGACCTAATTTCCATACTGCAAGATAAATTCTAATTTTATAGACAACTAACCATTTTTGTTTTCATGCCTAAATACATAGCAAAATCCAAATACTACTGCTATGAGGGTAAGTTTTAAAACAAAGGTAATGCCCATTTAGATGACCTCCAATTACATTTTCTATACAATTGAATAGACGCAAACACTTGGCCTTTGTCCAGGCCTTTTCTCATCCTGTGGAGCCACGAATTCCCTTTCACTATCAGATATTACAAATTCAATTCCTGGAATCTCTCTTTTAATCTCTTGTAGGGCATCCTCTTTATCTAAGAACTTTACAACATGAGAGAATTCTATCCCCTCTTTTTCTGCCCTATTTTTAAACTGCAGTATATTTTTTTTCACATTCTGTTAAAAATTCGTCTCTCAATCTTTTCCTCTCTAGGCTTTTTACTGGCAATTCATCTCCAATTGGTGCTGCATTAAGTGCAACAATCTGATATTCAAGCCTTTTTGCCATATCTATTGAATAATCCACAACACATGGGGAAAACATATTCCCATTACCAACCACCAGCAGTCTAGGTTGAATCTCACCACCTGAACTGGTTTCTTCTATAAATTTAACTGCATCATCATATTCTCCTTCCTCAGCAAATGCTATGGCATCTTGATATTTTGTAATTTCATCCTTTGTCTTTTTTCGCCCTTTTTTTTGAGTTTGTCAAAATCCCCATATATAACCCCCTGGATTTAGGTTTCTATAACTATAATTGGGATATCCATATCTTTTCTTAGCCTGTCCAAAATTACTTTTCTCTGTTTTTTTTCCCACGGCAATTACAGCTAATATTATTTCCTTCCTCTCCCTCACATGGGAGATAACCTCTTTCACAAAATCCCCAACCCTTAATACAAGATCCACCTTTAAGCCTGATTTTTTTAATCCTAGACAAAAAAAGGCTTTAAGTTTTCCATTGCCTCTTCTGCTATGCCTTTTGCCACGTCGTGCTCCTTGTGTTCTGCATAGGTAACTGCCACCATTGCATCTTCCATAAAGGACTTAAGTAATTTAAGTGGACCAAGGGTCTTAATGGACCCTTTACTCCTTTTTTTTGGGCACCACTTCAAAAAAACTCCACCTCTGAATTAAGCTGTTTGGCAAGATCCAGTGTGTAATAAACAGCATCAGAATCTGGAGACAGACCGTAGGAGGCCAACAATATCTTCTTCATGTCTTCCCCCTTTAAATTACAACCTCAATTCATCCCTGTCCCTTTTAGTCTTAACCCTTTCCTTGTTCTCTTCCCTAATACCCCTCTTGTCTTGTTTTAAAAAAACTAAGAGCCATATCCTTAAATTGGCCTCAGCAAAGGTTACTGCCATCATTATCCTCTCTAATTTCCTAAGTATAGTTTCTTTTTGCAACATTTTATATCTCCTTTTGTTTGCCTTTAAAATTTATCGAGCAACATTGATGCCATATCTCTAATAGACTGAAAATAAAAAAAATTTACAAAAAAAGACAAAACAAAATATGTTTCATAAAGCAACATAAAACAATATTGAAAATATCCATTTTTAAATGGATTCAAGTAATTAAGCCCCCAGGATATTTTTAAGGAGTTTATATTTCATTTTTCAACACTTCACTTTTATTTAAAGCTCATCTATAGGTTTATTTGAAAAAGCCATTTTAAAGATTCCAAGGCCCTGGAGCGTTTTATGATTTTTTTTTAAAAAGAGTGAAAAAAAACAAATCTCAAAAAGAACCAAATGAGGAAAATTTAGACGAGCTCTCAAGGCTTAGGGCGGAAATAATGGATAAAAACCTTCCTGAAAGTATTGAGAAAGTGGCATTAAAAGAGCTTGACAGGATAAAATACATATCAGAATCCTCGGCTGAATACACCATTGGAATTAATTATATTGACTATTTATTATCTCTTCCTTGGAACACAATGACCAAAGACAATCTGGACATTAATAGGGCAGCAGAGATATTGGATGAGGAGCATTATGGACTTCAAGATATAAAGGACAGGATACTTGAACACATTGCAGTTAGGATTTTGAAAAACCAGAGGAAGTTCAAGATATTGGTTGTGGACGATGAAAAATTAACCTGTATGAATTTAAAACATGTCTTTGAGAAAGAGGGGTATGAAGTCCATGCAGCACTAAGTGGAAAAGAGGCTTTATCCCTTTTGTCTCAACACAATTTCCATGTAATAATAACTGATCTCAAGATGCAGGAGGTTGATGGGCTATCTGTCCTTGAAAAGGCAAAAAAAAACCATCCTGCCACTGAAGTGATAATTATTACTGGTTATGCCACGGTTAATGCTGCAGTTGATGCCATGAAAAAGGGCTCTTTTCAATTCTTATCAAAACCCCTAAAACTTGAAGAAATTATATCCACTGTGAAAAATGCACTGGAAAATCAGAGGATTCAGTTTGAGGGCAAAGGTCCAATTCTCTGCTTTGTTGGGCCACCTGGTACAGGGAAAACATCCCTTGGAACCTCCATTGCCAGGAGCATGGGAAGGAAATTTATTAGAATGTCCCTTGCTGGAATCAAAGATGAAGCCAAATTAGGGGCCACAGAAGAAGTTATGTTGGAGCTCTACCAGGAAGGATAATTCAGGAAATAAGGCGTGCTGGTTCAAAAAAATCCAGTATTTATGTTAGATGAAATAGACAAAATAGGACAGGACTTTAAAGGAGACCCATCAGCTCCTTTTCTTGAAATATTGGACCCTGAACAAAACAAAAATTACGTTGACCATTACCTAGACATACCCTTTGACCTATCCAGGGTAATGTTCATAGCCACAGCCAACACCACAGACACAATACCTCCTCCACTACTGGATCGTCTGGAAATAATATGGGTGCCAGGCTATTTAGAAGAAGAAAAGGTTGAAATAGCGAAAAGACATCTAATACCAAGAGAAATCGCTGAAAATGGTCTTGGAAAATATGAAATCCATTTTAAGGACCAGGCAATTAAAAAGATTGTTTCAGAATACACTAAAGAGTCAGGACTAAGAAACTTACAAAGACAAATATCATCTATTTGCAGAAAGACAGCCAGAAATATCTTGGAGCAAAAAAAACAAAGGTACATCACCCATAATAATTGATCAAGGGAATGTGGAAAAACTCCTGGGACCTCCAAAATTTAAACCAACCATGTTAGATGTAAAAGACAGAGTTGGGGTATCCACTGCACTTGCATGGACTCCCTTTGGAGGAGAAATACTATTTATAGAGGCCACAAAGATGGCTGGTACAGATAAACTGATCCTAACAGGGTCACTGGGAAATGTATTGAAGGAATCTGCACAGGCAGCATTGAGCTTTATAAAATCAAATATAGAAATATTTAAATTGTCCCCTGATTTTTTTAAATCCCACGATATACATATACATGTCCCAGAAGGGGCAATCCCCAAGGATGGACCATCTGCAGGACTTCCCATCTTTGCAGCACTTATCTCACTTATCTCAAACAAAAAAATGTAAAAGGGATATAGCCCTTAGTGGAGAAATTACCCTTTCAGGACGTATCCTTCCTGTTGGAGGCATAAGGGAAAAACTCCTTGCAGCAAAACTAACAGGGGTGAAAACAGTAATCTTTCCTGAAAAAAACAAAATAGATTTTTCATCTTTCCCAAATAGCATAATTAAGGGCATTAAAATAGTATTTGTCAGAGAACTACCTGAAATACTAGATAAAATATTTGTAGATTAAAAAAAACCGTAGAACCTCAACTCTCACTCATACATTATCACAAACATAAACATCGTTTAGTATATGTTGCTATTTTTTATAGAAAAACGCTATTTTTTTTATTGACAAACAAAAAGGCCGTAGTTAGTGGCAAATAAAAAAAGAACAAACATTTATCTTTATTTGTTCTTTTTTTTCACAAATAAAAAAAATCAAAAGAAAAAAATAAAAATATGGGAGGTGTAAAACATATGAAAATTACATTAATAAAACCAATTGTTATGTATTATTTATTGGGTTTTTGTTTTTTTATTATTATGTCCCGATCTACAGGCACAAGTTAACGAAGATGTCCTTGGGGCTGTGGAATCTTCTGTAAAACCCTGGTGGTATTGGCCATCAATTTTATTTGTTTTCTGCTTTGTTTTAGGAATTTTAGCAGTGCTTGCTGGGGTTGGTGGAGGAGTATTGTATGTTCCTTTGGTATCTGCATTTTTCCCTTTTCATCTGGATTTTGTAAGGGGCGCAGGTCTATTTGTTGCACTTGCAGGTGCCTTGGCTGCTGGTCCTGGCTTACTTAAAAGAAACCTAGCTAACCTACGACTTGCACTTCCTGTTGCACTTATAGCCTCTACCTGTGCTATTTTTGGTGCATTTTTGGGACTCTCATTGCCAACAAACATTGTTCAAATCCTTTTAGGTTCAACAATCTTATTAATTTCAATATTACTTTTGACATCAAAAAAACGTGGAATATCCTGTAGTCACAAAGCAAGACGCAATTGGCCTTGCCCTGGGGCTTGAGGGCGCATACCTAGAGGAAGCAACAGGTAAGGTAGTCCAGTGGAGGGCCAAAAACACGTTAGTTGGGCTCCTTTTATTCATTGTCATTGGTACTGTTGCTGGGATGTTTGGACTTGGGGCAGGTTGGGCCAATGTACCGGTGTTAAATTTGGTCATGGGTGTACCCTTAAAGATATCTGTAGCAACAAGTAAATTCCTTTTGTCCATCACAGATACATCTGCTGCATGGGTATACTTAAACAGGGGATGTGTAATTCCCTTGATTGCCATTCCATCTATTATTGGTCTAATGTTAGGCTCAATTATTGGAGTTCAAATCCTTGCCAAGGCCAAACCAACCCTAATCAGATATCTTGTAATCGGAGTACTTATATTTTCAGGAGGTAAGGCTCTTTTAAAGGGACTTGGACATTAAAATTAACCTGGAGGGTATGATATGCAAAACAGGATTAGAGTGCCAAAAGAACAAAATATATATGCAGAGATCTTATTTTTTTGGCTGTTGGGGTGGCATAGCATTATGTGTATAACCTACTTTTTATACCTATCTACTATTATGGATCCCTTTGTACCAATGGACACCCTACAAAAGATGTGGCACCTTCCATCTGGACAGTTCATGGAAAAACTCAATATACACCAGGGATGGAGTTGGGTTCATTTGTTAGGTAAAGGGGATTTCATAAATTTTATTGGAATCGCTTTATTAGGCTCTTAACCATTGTTGGCTATTTTACATTGGCCTTTGCTTATTTTAAAAGGGGTGACATGGTATATACTTTTATTGCCATTTTTGAAATTCTGGTACTCCTACTTGCTGCATCTGGTATCCTTGGCTCAGGGGGACATTAATACAAAAAAAAGGGGGTTAGAATCCCCCCCAAAAAAAACTATCAACCTAAATTCATGTCTATTTTTTGGGCTTGACAAAACCATTACTTCTTTTGCTAGCATAAATTAACTACTACCATATTAGGAAATATCTACTTCAAAGGAGTAAAATTTTAATAGGTTAAAGCAAGAAGATGAAAGATCTCAGAATAAAAATCCTCCTATTCACAGCCACTGCCACTGCATTTCTAATAATCCATATAATTGGCTATATGTACAACATTAGTTTTTTTTAAAAAACAAACTAGCCATGCTGGAGAGGACCCATGATTTTATGGAAAATGTACTTGAGCTCAGAAGATACGAAAAAAAACTTTGTCTATTACATAGATAAAAAGGACTTAAATGAGGTACTTTTATATTTAAAAAAAAATAAAATCAGAGATAAACGATATTGAATCCCAAGATTCATTTAGAGAGATTTTTAAAGAACTATCATATGATTTTAAAAAAATTTGAAAATGACCTCACTACCTATGAACATCTAATTGTAATAGCAAAACAAAAAAACAAGGTAGATTTAAATGACATAAGAAAACATGGACACAATATGCTTATATTTGCAGAAAAACTTCTAAATCTAAACAAAAAACATGTAGAAAGAACGCTAAATAAAATCCTTTTTGTACCTTCTATACTGATGTTTCTATTTGGTGGAACTTTAATTATACTCTTAATTGTATTAACTCATACAATTTTAAAACAAATTTCATTTATCCAAAAAAACTACAGAAAGGATATCCAAAGGTGATTTTACATATATTCCAGAAAATGCACAGCAAACTTCATCTTTTTCACTTATTATTAATGCATTTAACAGGATGATTAGGGAGCTGGAGGAGAGACAAAATGCCCTTTTACAGGCAAAAAAAGCTCTCTGCAGTTGGAACTCTAGTCTCTGGTATTGCCCATGAACTAAACAATCCCTTAAACAATATTTCACTCACAGCAGAGGCCCTTTTAGAAGATTGGGGCGAACTTTCCAAACAAGAAGCAGAAGAAATGTTAAAGGAAATTGTGGATGAATCCAGAAGGGCAAGCTCTGTTGTTCAAAACCTATTGGATTTCTCAAGACGAAAGAAAACAGACATAACAGAATTAATTGACATTAAAACACTAATTGATTCCACTATAAAACTGGTCAAAAATCAATTAATGATATCTGATATCCAATTAATAATGGATATCCCCCTAATCTTCCCAAGATAAAAGGGAACGAAGACAACTTAAAGCAAGTTTTTATAAACCTTTTTTTTAAATGCTATACAGGCAATGCCTGATGGTGGTTATCTCAAGATCACGGCAAGGGAAAAGCAAGGATATATAGAAATTGGTGTGGAAGACAGTGGAATGGGAATGCCACCCGAAGTTCTTGATAGGATATTTGACCCCTTCTTTTCCACAAAGCCCGTGGGTAAAGGCACTGGACTTGGACTTTCCATTGCGTATGGAATAGTGAAAAAAACATGGGGGTCACATAGAGGTAAAGAGCAAACAAGGAGAAGGGACTACATTCTTTGTTTACCTCCCCATTCAATCCCAACAATTAAACGAATAATTTATGAAAAGGGACTTTTCTTCAGTAGTTACTGCAGTAGTTGACGATGAACCTATCTTCCTAAAAAGGGTAAAATCCATTTTAGAAAAAAAATTTTGGTCTTAAGGTCCATACATATGTAAGTGGTCAGGAATTTCTCTCGTCAATTAAAACTAATAATTTCGACCTGCTCCTTTTGGATCTAAATCTACCAGATTTAGATGGACTCAAGGTATTAAATTACCTGAAAAAAATTAAGACCCCACATAGAAGTTATAATTGTAACAGGACATGCTACAGTGGAGACTGCTGTTAAAGCAATAAAAAGTGGTGCAAACGACTACTTAGAAAAGCCTCTAAATAAAGACAAATTATTTTTGACCCTAAACAATACCCTAGAAAAAAATACTTTTAAAAAAAAGAAAATATAAAGCTAAAAAAAAGTGCTGGAACAAAGAAATAAAAGCCCCTTTGACTCATTTATAGCTAATTGCTCAAAAATGAGAGACGTCACCAATGTAATAAAAAAAAATTGCCCCACTTGATTGCAACGTATTAATAGAAGGAGAAACCGGAACTGGAAAAGAAATGGCTGCCAGGGCCATACACAGTCTTAGTAAAAGATGTAAGGGACCATTTATATCCATAAATTGCGGCGGCTTTTCTGAAGAACTAATAACAAATGAGCTCTTTGGACATGAAAAAGAGGCGTTTACAGGAGCGAATTCCAGAAAAATTGGATTAATTGAAGCTGCACAAAAAGGGACTCTGTTTCTAGATGAAATTGGAGAGATGCCGCTTTCCCTACAGGTAAAACTCTTAAAAGTAATTGAAGAAAAAAAAAAATTTTCAGATTGGGAGCAAACAGACCAATTGAGTTGGATATCAGGATAATTGCAGCCACAAACAGGGATCTTAAAACATTGGTAAAAAAAAAATCTGTTTAGAGAAGACCTTTATTTCAGACTAAATGTTGTAAATATCGCATTGCCCAAATTAAATGAACGAGTAGAAGACATTCCAATCCTTATTTCACATTTTATTTCAAAGTATAACAGCCAATTTGATAAGGAAGTAAAAAGCATATCCAATAGGGCAATGTCAGTGCTCTTAAAATATGATTTTCCTGGGAATGTTAGAGAGCTGGAAAACATAATTCAAAGGGCAGTTGCCCTGTGCGATGGAAAAGAAATAAAAACAGAACACCTGCCTGGAGATATAACCAACCTAAATTTTACCAATGTATCCGCTAACTTATTTTTATCCATTGAAGAAGTAGAAAAAAAATCACATAAAAAGGGTTCTGGAATTTACAGCATATGATAAAAAAAGCAGCTGCAGCAATCCTAAAACTACCAAGAACCACCCTTTGGAGAAAAATGAAAAAAAATACAATCTCTAACAATTGATATTCCTTTTCAAAATGAAACAAATCAAACCATTTGTTAACCTTTAAAATTTAACCCTTCAAATAATTTTATGTGTAAATAAAACTCACCTTTTTTTATTGAATCAATTTACTGTTAATAAAATTAACTTTTTTTTCAAAATGAAACAATCTTTATATTCTAATATATACCGCTATTTTACAAAAAATCAATAACTACAGTATGTTATTTTTTTTGGAACAAAATATGCTAGATATATGTCATGAAACGTATACTGGTCCCCATATTTTCCAAAGAACCAAATTTTTGGGCTTCAGTCCATGCCATGCAGCTATCTGAGAGAATAGATGCAAAGGTATACCTAATGGAATTTATAGAGGATGATAGTGCGTCCTCTAAGGATAATACTTATGTGTCCAGGGATTGCGGTTATCTTAAGTTTTTAAACCTTAATAAAAAGGAGGGGAAAAATGTACACATTCGGGTGAATGGAAATTTCTTAACCAAATGCACAAAGTTCATTGCAGAACATGGTATAGATTTAGTTGTATTATCAATACCTAACAAAACCCAATACCGGCATTGGGTTTTAGATTTAATAAAAACAATCAATAAACAAAAATTGTGCAGGGTGGAGATTGTAAAAAAAATAAAAAAAAGGAAGGTGGTGAATATGTTTCACATGTATCTACCAATTGCAGGAAACAGCATAAACGTATTTCTCATCCTTGGACTTGGTGGTTTAGTTGGGCTTTTATCTGGAATTTTTGGAGTTGGTGGAGGATTTTTAATGACCCCTCTACTGATCATGTTTGGAATACCACCAACAGTGGCAGCTGCATCTGACTCAAACCAAATTGTTGGGGCATCCACCTCTGGTACAGTTGCCCATTATAGATTGGGAAACGTGGATATAAAAATGGGTATATTGCTACTTATTGGAGGAATTATTGGTGGAGATGTTGGTGTCCACATAATTAAAGTGTTAAGGGCACTTGGGAATGCAGACTTTCTAATCAATATAACATATGTCATTATGTTAGGTTTTGTTGGAACCTACATGTTTATTGAGAGTCTACAGAGTTTGAGAAAAAGCAAAGAAGAGAGCAAAGTGGACCAGACATATGTATCAACTCCTCAAAAAGAATCTATATATATTAAAATAATGAATTCTCTTCCTTTTCAAACCCATTTTGAAAATCTGGGGTTACCATGTCTGCTCTAATGCCATTAATTTTGGGAGTCTTTGTTGGAATCTTGGCTGCAATCATGGGTGTTGGCGGCGGGTTTATAATGGTTCCTGTAATGGTATATCTCCTTCGCATGCCCATGCACGTTGTGGTGGGAACGTCGCTGTTTCAAATTCTATTTACATGTATTAATGTGACTATAATGCAGGCATATTCTAATCATACAGTTGACTTTGTTTTAGCACTTTGTTTGCTATTGGGATCAACTGTTGGTGCTCAATTTGGAACAAGAATTTCAAAAAGGCTAAAAGGAGATCAACTAAAAATAATCCTTGCTACTATAGTTTTACTTGTTATGTTTAAGATGCTCTATAGTTTACTTGCAAAACCTTCCCTAATGTTATCCTATGCAGGAGGTCACTAATCATGAAATTAAAATATCTTTACATTATTTTAATAGGGTGTTTAACAATTATATCTAAAGATGTATTAGCCTTTGCCTTTACCCATTCCCCTGAAACTATATTAATAGGTGCACAGTACAACGGTGCTAAATTAAGCATATCAGGGTATGTTGACAAAGATAAAGATGTGATTGTAGAAATTAAAGGTAGTGTCCAGGATTCACATTTCAAACAAAAAGGAAAGGTATGGGGTATATTCTGGATGACCGTGGCACATCTAACATTTAAAAACGCTCCTTCTGTATATATGTTATATATGCCATCAAACTTATCTAGCTATTTAAATGAATTAGGTCTAGGATATAACACCGTATTATCAAATATAGAAATAGAACCAACTCCTCCAAATAAAAAGCAAATACTAAAGGATTTTTTTAAAATTAAAGGAAAAAGAAAGATTATACCAAATAAATAAAAAAAGGTATTAAATATGATACAAAAACAGATAGAAAAAAAATATAGGTCCGAGATATCAATTCCTTCTAAGATGCCTCCTGGAAAATATGAGATTGTGGTGTACACCTTAAACAAGGAACACAAGATAGAAAACATAGACAAAGATACCTTTGAAGTAAAATTAACTGGTTTTCCAAAATTCATCTCAGATATGGCATTTAACCACAGTTTAATCTATGGCATCTTAGCAGTAATTATAGCAATTTTTGCGGGTTTTGCCATGGGATTTATATTTAAAGACAAGGGAGGAGCCCATTAGCCCAAGTTTATCAAAATGATAAACTTGGACTAGAATAATGCGGTCCACATATGGTATAAGGAGGTGGTCAAATATGAAAGGCCTTTTTAAAAAGCTCTTCTCTAAATTCAATAAGAAAAAAAAAGGTATCTTTTACAGAATTATTTGACCACTTCCAACAACTTATCAAAGAAAATAACATTTCAATGGAGATCATTTCAAATATCGGGGAAAAATTAAGTGGAGAATATATCTTTGACAAACATTTTATAGATACGCAGACTAATGCCCTATTTAGTAGCGTATATAGGATGATCTATCACTTAGAAGCTATGGCCCCTGGAAAATATACAGATCTGTTTTATCATTATAAAAAAATAAGAACTGAGATTGAAGAAGAATTAAAGGGAAACATTATTATTCCAAAGGGTAAATATACAATTCCATATTCTGAAATTAATGATGAACTGGAAGAAGCAGTTGGTGGAAAAAAAATACACATCTTGGAGTTGCGAAAAATATTTTATCTATAAATATCCCTGAAGGTTTTGCAATCACAACAAGAGGCTTCTCTAAAATTGTCAAGGAATCAAAAATAGGAAATTCAATACAACAAATACTATTAAATTGGCAGAAAGATCAAATTTCCACTGAAGATGCATCAAAAAAAATAACAGACCTTATATTAAATTATAATTTACCAAAAGACCTCACCTCAGAGATTATAAGACAAATAAATAAAATCAAAAGACTTGCCGGAAATAATGAAGTATTTTTCGCTGTTAGAAGCAGTTGTATTGGTGAAGACAGCGAACACTCCTTTGCTGGAATCTATAAGAGTTTTTTTAGGGGTGCCCCCCACTCAAGTATTGGAAAAATACAAAGAGGTAATAGCAAGTACATACTCTGAAAGGGCCCTGGAATATAGAAGGAACAAAGATATAATGGAATCAGAGGTTGCCATGGCTGTGGGGTGTCAAATGATGATTAGGGCCAAGGTCAGTGGTGTGGTTTATACCTTGGACCCTTTTGACCTCAAGGATGAAAAGATAGTAATTGCATCTACGTATGGATTAGGTGAAGAATTAGTTGGAGGAACCATTGAGGCCGATAAATATTATATATCAAGGACACCACCTCATGATATTATTGAGATGAACATAGTATCTAAACCTTTTATGAAAAACTTCGACTTTAAAAAAAAGATCCATAATAAAACAAGAAGTTTCAAAAGAGAAAAAAAGACAAACCCTCTTTAAGTACTCAACAAATTATGGAATTGGTTAGAATCAGTATGATGCTGGAAAAATACTTTAAAAATCCACAAGATATAGAATTTGCCTACGACCAACAAAACAACCTAGTAATTCTTCAGACCCGCCGTCTCCAGATAGAAAAGAAAAGAATAGAGATGAAATGTAATCTCTCAGAATTGGGTTCTTTTAAAAAAATTACTGTCTGGACAAGGGATATAGTAAGAGAAGGAATTGCCATTGGAAGGGTTTATAAGGTAACTAGCTCTGAAGACCTAGACAACGTACCTGATGAATGTATACTAGTTGCCACTTCATCATCACCTATATTGGCAAAGGTGATAAAAAAAGGTAAATGGGATTATAACAGATATTGGTTCCCCCATTGGACACCTTGCCACAATTGCCAGAGAATTCAGGGTCCCTATGATAATAAATACCAAGATTGCCACCAAAGTCTTAAAAAAAACAATCAAGAAATTACATTAAATGCCACTGAAAACGTTGTTTATGAAGGCTTTATAAAGGAGTTGTGCTATTATGAATTTGTTGAGGAAAAATTTGAAGAAATAAAAGAATATAGATTACTCAAAAGAATTTACAAAAAAAATTTCTCCCCTGAATCTAGTAGACCCTACAGGAGACAATTTTAAAATAGAAAATTGTAAGACATTTCACGATATCATCAGATTTATTCACGAAAAGGCAGTACAAGAACTTATAGACCAAGATTATTATGCAGACCCAGCGATCTCAAAGTCATCAATTAAACTCAAACTACCCATACCTCTGGACCTTAAAATAATTGATACTACTCTAAAAAACATCAACTCCTCACTGGAATTAGATATAAGCCAAATATCGTCTCTTCCTCTAAGATATTTTTTTAAAAGGTATATGTAGTAAAAATGTATGGTCAACTGATCCTGTAGGGGTTGACTTTAGGAGTTTCATGTCCAGTATGAATAAAACTTTTGCCTTTGAAATGGCAGATCCTAGATTTGTTGGACAAAATTTAGCTGTAATTTCAAATGGATATGCAAATATAAGTTTAAGGCTTGGTTACCACTTTACAATGATAGATACTCTGGCTTGTGATAACCCCCATGACAATTACATCTACTTTAGATTTTTTTGGAGGGGTTACAGAAGACACAAAGCGGACAAGACGCGCAAAATTAATTAGCAACATTCTCATAGAACAAGATTTTTTTAACAGAAATAAAAGGAGACTTAGTTGTTGCTAGGTTAAAAGGACTTTCAAAGGAAGATATACTTGAAAAGATATATATTATTGGAATATTAGTTGCTTTTACCCGACAATTGGATGTTAAAATGATAGATGAAAATCAAATAACATTGTACTCGAAAATTTTTTTATGATATTTTACTACAACATAAATTACAACACATTTAACTAGATATACACTTAGGAGGATTAATATGGATAAGAGACAAATAAGTGTTCTAATATTGGATGACGAACCTATAGTCACCAAAAGACTAAAATCTTATTTAGAAAAAAAAAGGTTACATGGTTGAGACATTTACCAGGAGTATAGACGCTATTACTAGATTTAAAGAAAAACCTTTCGACATAGTTATAACAGACCTAAAAATGGAAGGGATGGATGGAATGGAATTTTTAACAGAGGTAAAAGAAATGAAACCAGATACTGAGGTTATAGTGATAACTGGATTTGCAACTATGGACGCAGCAAAGGAATCTTTCCAAAAGGGAGTATTAGATTTTCTAGCAAAACCATTTAGATTAAGTGAAATACATGAAGCTGTAACAAAGGCAGAAAAAAAAGGTTCTTAATAGAAAAAAAAACCCAATAAAAAAAGGAAGGATTTTTATGAACGTACTTATCCCCATTGAAAACAATCTTCCATCAAGTATTAGTCTAAGATACATTTGTAGACAATCACAAAAAGTACCAATGTTCATTCAACCAATTCATGTTGAAGAGCCAACACAAAAACATTATCAATTTGGTGCAGGCTGGGTGAGAAAAACCTGGGAAAAAAAACTCTAGTTAACACAACAAAAGACAAAATAGAAACCTTTGTTAAAACAGAAGCAGACAATTGTAAAGGAATTACTAAAGTCAAAATAGTTGTAGGAGATAAAGAAAAGGAGATACTAAAAGAATTAGAAGGTGGATTCTACGATTTATGTGTTATTGGACATTTATCCTCTTTTGATTGTTCCTTTTTTTTATGATACATTAAAAAGTTCATTTATAAAAAAAATGACATGTCCAGTATTGATTGTAAAAAATCTAACTAAATTTGAAAAGGTCCATCTAGTGCTAGACAGTGAGATGAATCTTGAAAAATTTATCCTTAGTTACATAAAGCTATACAAAAATGTGCCAGTGAAAATTTACTTGGTGCAATACAATTTCTTGGAAACCAGAGAAGTTATTATTAACAAAGCCCCCTCTAGTGATCTACTTGATCGTGCCAAATCCCTATTAGCCAAAGAAGGGATATCTACAACTGAACTACTTGAAATATCAGGTCTGCCTGAGAATGTAGCAGAAAAGTTAAAGGAAAGTGGGATGGTGGTTTCCATGTTTAATAGGAAAGGGAGAAGGAGGCCCATAACAGATATTATGGCATGTACACTGTCACCTATTTTAATTTTTTTGGGATTAAAAAGGGGAAATAAAATGAGAATATTAGTAGCAGTTGATAAAAATCCTTATAGCTCATATGTTGTCCACGAGGTAGGCAAACTAGCTGTTAACACCTGGTCTGATATCACACTCCTGGGAGTAATTAAACCAGAAGAAGCTCCAAATAGGATAGAAGATTCAGATCTGGCCAAAACGTTACTTGACTATAGGGAAATCATAACATCCTATTATCCTAAAGGTGAATGTCCCTATTCAAGAGAAGAAATCTCTACATTTACAACACCTAAAGACAACGTATTTGTGGGAGTGGGAAAAGGCGGTCTTAAGACATTAAAGATCATCATTAAAAAAAGGAACTAATATAGTTGACGAAATTTTAGAACAATCAACTGAAGACGACTCAACATTGATAATTCTAGGATGTAATAAAACAAATGGATGCAAATGGGGAGAGTTGGACATTCCTGCCAAGATAGCAAACCAAGCTCCATGTTCTGTCTTAATTGTAAAAGAGAACAAAAGCCCCAAACAAATTGTATGTTGTCTTGACCATGATTACATAACTCAAAATTCATTGGAACTTATAAATCAGATGGTTACCCTGTATAAGGCTGAGTTAAAAATTGTTGGGGTATCTGAAGCAGGGTCTCTAAAAATAAAGGTAGAAAATACAATGAAAAACCTGTTTATGTATTATCTAAAACAGGACATTCCCATGTGGCTTGAAGTAATAGACTCCAGTGTATTCCATACCTTTGTAAACCAGATTTCACAAGATAATCTTATTGCCATATGGTTTGGGAGAAAATCCTTTTTAAGGAAATTTCTTCCAAATGAAAAAAATTATTAATCTCATAAACACTACCCCATCTTCAGTGCTGTTACTGAGGTAGCTATTTAAATACATTGTTTTTATATCATTGCCATAAACAAATAATTTTAAACTATCTATTAAATAGTTAACCGTGTAAATTGTACTTTTTTCTACATTAAGGCTTGATAATTAAATGATTCAATAATAAGGTATCTCCGCCGGTTATGTAATCATTATTTATTTAATCTAAATTAATCTAAACAATTAATAATCTATGAGGGATAGATAAATGGATGAGCGTAAAGACCAACATTGTGAAGCCCATGATGCTTTTTATGAAGAATTTTTAGAAGAAATGAATGAATGGATGCGAAAGAGGAAGGAATTAGCAGAAAATACTACTAACCTTGCCCAATACAGGACTAAACTAGCAGAAAATAGAACCAGACTCGCAAAAGGCAGAACTGAACTCGCTCAAGGTAGAACTGATCTTGCAAATAAAAGAACTAGTCTGGCTGAGGGCAGAACCAATCTCGCAAACAAAAGAACTGAGTTGGCTGAAAATAGAACTAACCTCGCTAATAAAAGAACTGAACTTGCCCAAGGCAGAACTGATCTTGCAAATAAAAGAACTAATCTGGCTGAGGGCAGAACCAATCTCGCAAACAAAAGAACTGAGTTGGCTGAAAATAGAACTAACCTCGCTAATAAAAGAACTGAACTCGCCCAAGGTAGAACTGATCTTGCAAATAAAAGAACTAATCTGGCTGAGCATAGAACTCAACTCTCTGAAAAAAAGAACTGATCTTGCTGATGATAGAACAAAATTGGCAAACAAAAGAACTGATCTTGCAAATAAAAGAACTAGTCTGGCTGAGCATAGAACTCAACTCTCTGAAAAAAGAACTGATCTTGCAAATAAAAGAACTGATTGGGCGCAGATGCGCACCCAGCTATCTGAAATCAGGACTAGACTGGCAGGAGGACGTACAGAATTAGCACGAAATAGGACGAACTTTGCCCAGTACAGAACAATTATGGCAAGGATCAGAACAGAGCTTTCTTACCTTAGAACCGGTGTTGGGTTTATTGCATTGGGATGTGGTTTTATGCGATACTTTGGATGGGGGTGGTGGACAATACTAGATTTTGCCATAATATTGATGGGTGCTTGTGTAATAGGGATTGCGGCATTTATGTTCAAAGACACCCTTTTCCATGAAAGAAAGGTAATGAAACAGTTAGAGGCAGAATTAACTTATAAGGCCCTCAAAAAAAGGGAAGAAGAGATAAAAAGACTCCTTAGATTTGGATCATTTGTACCAGACAGAGAATTTAGTGATGAAGAATAGATTTTATCGTTACATAAAAGACCTAAATAATAAGTTATCTATAAGGCAAAAAAATAAACTTTGCTATTTTTATTGAAGCCACCATTATTGCTTCTATATCCATATTTATTTTTTTGACAGTTCACACTCTCCTCTCAAAGGTTAAGTTTGTTGAATTATTCGATAATATAAACATCTCATTTTTAGAAATGAGGAAGTCTGAGAAAAATTATTTTCTGTATCACGACATAAGTAGCTTAATAGAAGCCTATAAGAAAGGAAAATTTGTTGCCAGTGAATTGGAAAAAAAACAAAAATGTCCTTAGCCATATATTGACTAAAGATATTTACAATACCCTAAACCAAACCTTAAACAATTATTTGAAAACCATCCAAAAAATCAAAGAGTCTTCTCATAATCAAGAATATGGGAATGAGCTGAGGGAGTTTGGACATAAATTAACAAGTCTTTCTATCCATCTAATAAAACGAGAAAGGAAAAAGATAAACAAAATAATTCATCATGTGACCCTTGTAATACTCTTTTCTCTATTTGGTATATTTTTAGCCCATATGGTGACTTGGAGATACTTTTCATCTGTACTCACAAAAAAAGCTAATAAAAATGAAGCAAATGACCAATGAAGTAGCTCAAGGTCGTTTCCATGATGTGTCATTAGTGTATTCAAAAATCCAACCAAATGTACAAGATGAGGTAGGATTAGTTATAGAGGCCATTTCTCGGATGGCAAAGGAACTGGAAAAGAGAGAAGAACAGCTTCTACAGGCAAAAAAAATTGGCCTCTTTGGGTGTCCTTATTTCTGGTGTTGCCCATGAGCTAGGGAATCCACTAAATAACATATCCATGCTTTCAGAGGGATTTTTAACTTATTATGATTCATTAGATGATGATGAAAAGAAAAAAATTTATGCAGGACATACAGGTACAAGCAGAAAGGATAAAAAAAAATAGTCCGAAACCTACTGGATTTTTCAAGACAGAAAAAAACCAGAACTTAAGGTATGTAATTTAAAGGATGTTATAGAAAAAAAGTCTATCTCTGGTGGAGAATCAATTACGGATATCAAATATTAACGTTCACAAAAAGATTTCCAAGAATTTACCTTATGTTGAGATAGATGAAGATCAAATACAGCAAGTACTTGTAAATCTGTATACAAATGCCATGCAGGCAATGTCCAAGGGAGGAGAACTGTTTATCGATGCTTTTCCTTCTCCAGACCAGGACAAAATTATAATAAAGGTACGTGATACTGGGATGGGTATAAATCCTGAGACCCTACCGCATATATTTGACCCCTTTTTTTACCACAAAAGGAACAAAAGGAACTGGACTGGGCCTCTCTGTTAGTTATGGGATAATAAAACAACATAGCGGTAAAATTTCAGTAGAATCTGAACCACAAAAAGGAACCACCTTTACCATAGAATTACCAGCTTATACAAAAAAAACAAGGAGGAATAGGATGGCAAAAAGCATTATAGTTATAGATGATGAAGAAATAGTATGTAAAATGGCTGAAATGACTCTTACAAAGGAAGGCTACGAAGTAGAGACCTTTGTAGATAGCAAAAAGGCATTGGAAAGGATAAAAGAAAAAAAAATTTGACCTAGTGATTACTGATCTAAAAATGGAAGGGGTAGACGGCATGCAGATCTTACAAACAGTAAATAAGCTCTATCCCGATACAAAAGTGATTATGATAACTGCTTATGCTACTTTGGATATAGCCATAGAGGCACTCAGAAAACGAGTATTTGATTTTTTTCCCAAAACCTATAAAAATCAAAGAGCTAAAAAAAAGAGTGAAAGAAGCAATTGGTGAATAATCTTTACCTTTATTCTTTTAGCAGTTACTAATATTCAAAATCCTTACATCCAAAGAGAACCAAAAGTGGGTTAGCCGTGGTAGAGAGAGGAGTACAATAATATTTTATGGTTTTCAACTAGATCTTATTGGCTGTTAACTACATGAATTCATAAGTATAACTAATTAATTGAACAAATCAGGATTATTGGATATTCTCTTTACAAGCTGTCTGTAATCCTGGGCCCCTTTGCTCCCTGGGGCATATTCAAATATTGTCTTTCCATACATTGGTGCCTGGGAGAGCATATTGTTATACCTAATGGGATCGCATACTTTATCTTTATAAAGAGATTTTAATTTTTCCAACATTGCCATGGTCCTCTTCTTTACCCTCATATCAAAAAAATGTGGGCACTATATATTTTATCTCAAATTCAGCCTATATTTTTGAATCCCGGCAATGGTCTTTAAAAACTGGGCCAGGGCCTGAATTGTCATAATCTCCAAGGATACTGGTATTAATGCCTCATTAACATAAAACATAACATTGACAGATAGCGAATCCCAACCAGGGGATGTGTCCACAATCACATAGTCAAAATCACCATGAATCTTTGAAATGGCCTCTGATAAGGTCCTCTCCCCACCAAAATACTCCCTATCTATCAAACGCTTGACCCCAGCAAGCCCTCTACCCCCTGCAAGGAGATAGAGGTTTTCTCTTGCCCTATAGAGACATTTTTCAAGGGGCAATTCCTCCAAGACAAATTCTGTTAAGCCTGCTGGTGGCTTAACTCCAAGTAAAAAGCTGCATTGTCCTTGTGTATCTGTATCCACTAAAAGCACCCTGTAGCCTCCAAGGGCAAGACCAGCTGCTATATTTACAGAAGTGGTGGTTTTCCCAACCCCACCTTTGCTTATACACACACCAATCTTTCTAACAGATGAATCTCTTTGTTTAAAATTTACTGAAAACCTATGGCCACAAATCTTACACCTAGCTACCTTTGGGGTGGTTGGCAACTTTTCCTTTGGAATCTTATGCTTATGTTTGCATTTTGGGCACTCAATAATTATCATCAATCTTTCTCCAGAATTTTGACAAAAAGCCTTTTAAATAAAAAAACTGTCTTCCCCTTTTTCTGCAAAATCGTTTAGCAACAACTCAAGGGCCAAATTAACGATCTTTGATTTTGTCACCCTTTTTTTGGGAAATAAATCTTTTAGAATGTTTTATTTCCTTTAGTTTATTCTCTGCTTCACTTAAAAGAGTTATAAGCTCTTTCCTCAAATAATAAGTCCTTTTAATGACTTTCTTTTTTTGTTGTTTTTTTTTGTTCCACATACCGACTTCTCATGGGTATGGCCTGCATCTAGCATGTCTGAAGCCAAATTTTCAATAAAATCCAAAAGGTCATTTGCCTCTTTTGAATCCCCATTGGATGAAGTCAAAATTTCCTCTAAGAGACTTTCTTTGTTATTAGGCATCTGTTTTCTCATCTAACACTTTATTCCGTATCTTTTCTACATACCTTACGTATTTTTGCTTCTGCTCTTTATCTAAAAAAAGATTCTATTTTTATTCCAGCAGCAAATAGGTCTAGATCTATTTTTTCAATATACTTCACTAAACATACACCATTTATTTCATCATTGTCAAAGAATAATTTAAAATCCAATTTGGTATCACTATTTATATCATCTATATCTTTTAATAGTATTTGAAATCCCGCTGTAGATAAATTGGACACTTTATATAATTTACCTTTAAAGCTAACATCAATATTACCTTCTGTTTGTATTCTATATTCTTTTCTAAAGCTAGACTTATTATCAAATACTCTGTCCAAAGGAGAGGTATTTGAATCTATTTGTTCAAATTCAAGATATTCTTCCATATTAATCGTCCTATTTAATTTATATTATTTCCATGTCTATAGATGCTGTCCTAACAGCACCCACTGGACACACTAATTCACACTGTCCACACGCAACACAATGTTCTGCAGAGAACATAATCTTAGCACTTGCCTTGTCATAATATATTGCATCAGACCTACAAACAGCAAGACATGCACCACAGTGCACACAAACATTTTCATCCTTTTTAATCTTTTCTGCAAGGACCTCTACTTTAACACCCTCATCAATAAGATAACTAACCCCTTCATTAATTTGCTCTTCAGTTCCAATTAATTGCAATATAAGCCTTCCTTCTTGACGGGGAAAGATCTTTGCCTCTAAGACATTAAATATTATCCTAAAGTCTGCTGCCAATTTGTAAATTACAGGATTATACATAACATCTTTACTAAAAATTAACAGCACATTTTTTTTTTATATTTTTTTTCACCCATAATTTAACTCTCTCTTATTTTTTATATTTCACAGAATTCAATTATACCCTTCGCCCCTATTACATCTTTGTATATTGCAAGCACGCCTAAAACTCCATCAATTGACATGCCATATTCAATAGCTTTTTCTATATCATTTTTGGATTTTATCCTATTTGCCCCTCCTGTGGCTACTGCATCAGCTAGGGCAGTATCCTTTGATATTACAGTAAATCCATCAGCTACCGAAACTCATGGAATGGCCAACAGATCCAGAGGAAGTGCATACCCCAACAGGAGACATATCAGGAGAAATTTTTAGACCAATCTTTCCTGAAAATGGAGAATCTCCTGCAAAAACAGTCATCTTCACCTCTTTTTTTTACATTAATAAAAATATCACCTCCATTTTCAACAATTACTTCTTCACTCTTTTTTGACAACTCTTCCCCTATAATATGTGCAATAGCGCCAGCCACTGATGCCATTGGACCAACACCAGCCTTCTCAGATGCCCTGTACATAATCTTTACTACCTCTGGAATATTGTGGAATTTTGGCAAAATAGGCTCAAATGAAGTCAAAAACGCAGGGCATCTCCTTATCTCTGCCTCAATATCCTTTCTAAGTTTAATGAGCTTCTTTTTCACAAATGAAGAGTATTCATCCTTTGTCCTTATGTAGAGGTCCGATGATTCCACTTTTACCCTATAGGTAGCCCACCTCTTAGTGGAGGTAAAATCCCTGTAGAATCTATCTATCACCAGCATCAATGGACCCTTTAAAATCTATTGTTGGAAGAGGAAGTTGGACTTCACCTAAGGTAAATTTATCTTTAATTATCCAATCTTTCAGCTTTAAGGCTATTTCCCGTGCCATAAAATAACTGGACAAAGGAGCAGTTGGAATCTCCTTACCCATTACATTTATCTTTCCTGAGCGAAGTTCCATATAACTCACCTCTCCCAGGGATCTATCTATTGCATTTGGATAATCAATACCATAGTCCACCACCTGGCAATAGATGTCTGCATCTGACTGACCTGTGAAATAGGCCATTTCCTCATTTATAATGGGAATTGGCACTCCAATACCAACCATAAGCGAACACCCATAACCTAGAATTGAGGCGCCTCTAATATATCTAGGAGACATCTGTTTCATATCACCTGTAACAGCTAAGGTCCCAGCACCCTCTTTTACAATTCCGTTTTCCCCTCTCATTGCATTTGGGTTATGTTGTGTCCCCCTCCACGAGACCACACCAACTGCCCCTCCAAGGAAAATCTTTGTACCTACACCAATTGTCCAATAAAAAGGATCATTTAAAAGGGGACTTAGTTGCCCTGAAGTGGAATACGTAGCATTCCCAAGGTTTGGTCTCAGGACCCCCATATAAGTGTATATTGTCCTCTTTGAGAGGTTCACTGCACAATTATAATTTTGATATGCATTCCTTGGATTGTATAAAAAGGCATCTCTCAAATCATTTATAGTAACAACTGCCTCATATTCCTTTAAAGGGTAACAGTCTGTACCATATGCCTTTGCCTTTAGTTTAACCTGCCTTCCAGCTATCAAGTCTTCAATTACATGTCCACCACCATATCTAAACCGGCCAGGATGAACTTTATTTAAAGGATCATCTTCCTGGACCTGGGTGGCCCCTATAAAGCAATCAACTGCTGCTATACCAGCGTAGGCTTCTACATCATTTAACCATACCTTAGATGCCTTTATTTTGGGCTTGGTGTGACCAAAATTTATAAACGCTCCAGAAGAACACATTACACCGAATGTACCAGTTGTGACAACATCTACCCTTTTGAAGGCGTTTTTTTACCCCTTCAGTTTTTACAATATCCACCATCTCTTCAGCAGTAACCACCACTGCCTTTCCCTCTTTGATCTTTTTATTTATCTCATGAATACTCTTCTTCACCTCAAAATTTCCCATAATTTCAACTCCTGTATAGATAATTAGTTATACAATGGAAAAATAGTAAGAAAAACTAAGACAGAAAACAATAAAAATCTATTAGTTGTTTTTTTTAAACCATTTCAAGTTGTTAATAACACATGTACATTAAATCAATGGTCAACTTTAATATTCCTTGACAGGAAACTCAATATTAACTTACAAGACTAAAAAAAACATAAAAAGGTTAGGGAAAAAAATATGGCAAACAAAAGGTATACAAGAAGAGATTGTCTAAAAATCCTAGGCCTTTTAACTGCGGCAAGTACATTTTCCATTGTTTCAGTAGAACCTGTATTTAGCAGAGAATTTGATAAACTAAAGAAGGTCTCCCGTACCCTACCCCTTATGAGTACTTATGTGACCATAACTATTTATGACCAGTCAAAGGAAAGAGCGGTTAAAGCACAGGAAATGGCCTTTTCAAAAATGAAAAAGCTAATAGATATATTTGATAGATTTAATCCAAATAGTCATATATCTTACTTAAACGAAAACAAAACCTTAAATGATGTTCCACCTGAGTTTTCTGACTTACTTAAAAAAAATCCCAGTCAATTGCCAAGCTCTGTTCAGAAAAATTTGACATCACTATTTTGCCTCTATTGGAAACAATTGAAGAAGAACTCAGGGTTCACGGAAAATTCCCGCAACTTGAGGAGATTAGAGAGATCTTACCCTATGTTGGATGGGAAAATATACACATCTCACCCAAAAAAATTACCCTGTCCAAAGAGACAAAGATTACCTTGGACGGCATTGCAAAAGGATATATCGTGGATCAAGCAGCAGAAGTCATTTCAAAATATGGAATAAAGCATGCCCTTATAGATGCTGGAGGAGATATTCGCCTAATAGGAGATAAAGATGGTAAACAGAAGTGGACAATAGGTATAGAAGATCCCCATATGGAAAAGAAATATATACAAACAGTAAAATTATCCCACCTTGCCATTGCCACCTCTGGTAATTACAGAAATTACTTTGACCATTCCAAGAAAATATTTCATATAATTGATAAAGATCTAGATCTATCTCCACAAAGAACCATCAGTTGTACTGTTATGTCCAAGACTGCCTGTCTTGCTGATGGATTGGCTACTGGTTTTTTTTGCCTTAGCCCAGAAAAGGCAGTGAAAGTTGCAAATGAGCTAAACCTTCCAATATTAATGGTCACCCATGGGGAAAGGTGTCTTTCATCTAATACCTGGGAAAAATTTAAGACTTAAAATAAAGACAAAAAATTGATGGGAATGTTTTGGGGCTATCTAGCCCCTTTCTTTTGACAAAATATAAATGGGGAGCAATGGATCTCTATGGAAAAGACAGATAATATAGATGAACTAAGGCTAAGACCCCAGTTAAACACCCAATTGGTATCTTTACTTTTCAAGCATTCGCCCATAGGAATATATATTATTACAAAAAGGCAATTTAGTTATGTAAATCCCCAATTTGAAAAGATAACTGGATATTCATTTAGTGAACTGAAGAGTATCTCCCCAATTGAATTAATAGCCTTGGAAAACAGGGATGAAGTGAGACAGTATGCCATAGCCATGTTAAAAGGGATAGGGACAAACCATTTTTAAACAAAATCAAAGACAAAAATGGAGAAACAAAATATATTTTAGAAAGTGTATGTTCTATTCTGTATAACGGTAAAGAATCTATTCTTGGATTTTTCTTAGATAACACTGAGGAACAACTGGCCAAAGAACAACTAAAAAAAATCAGAAGAAAAAATTTGAAAAGGCATTTAAACTGTCACCTGACTGGATCGTCATAAGTACCGTGGACGAAGGTATCTACTTGGAAGTAAACGAAGCATTTTTGGACACAACTGGATACAATAAGAAAGAGGTCATAGGAAAAAGTTCAATGGATCTTGGGATATGGGCAGACCCTAAACAACGAGATGAACTTCATAACCTTTTGAAAAAAATACGGAAAGATCTGTAATGCAGAGGTGCAATTTAAGAAAAAAAGATGGCTCAATAATAGACGTTTTATGGTCTGCACACAAGATACAGTATGATAATAGGGACTGTTTAATTGCAGTGGCTAGAGATGTCACTGACTTAAAGAGAGCAGCTCAGGAAAAACTCATGAGGGAAAAACTACAAGGGGTATTGGAAATGGCTGGAGCCACTTGTCATGAAATGAATCAACCCCTTCAGAATATGATGTTTATAGTTGGAGAAATATTAGATGAGTATCCCAATGATGAAAACTGTATTGAGCTCAAAAGACAACTGGAAAGGGTTAAAGAAATAACCTATAAATTAGAAAATATAACCCATTACTCTACTAAGGAATATGTAAAAGGTGTTAAAATTATAGATATTGATAAATCATCTTCATATTGTAAGATTGATACTGACTCCATATCATAATGCATTAAAAAAAATATTTGTACAACATTTTCTTGACATAATCCAAAATCAACAATATGAACAAGCGCTTATAAATCTTCCAACTAAATAGGAGGAACTCATGAAAAAAAAGGCTAGTTTATATTCTGTTATTACTACTATTTTCTTCTTCCCTGGCCCTGGCCAGCCATGGAAACGTTACCCCACCCAAAAGACCACACAAAGATGCAATCTACGTTAACCTCGCTGGTATTATAAAAAATACCCACGGCGAACCAGTTGGCGAGGCAGAGGTAAAGGTATTTTTTTGGGGAAAAACAAGTGGATGAGCTTGAAACAGCTGAAAATGGAAAATTCTTATCAAGATTTTTCATCTCAAAAGAGGAACTAAAGTCTCTTCATATAAAACTAGAGATATTTAAGGCAAGTTACAAAACTGAAGTATTAAAATTAGACCCTAAGACCCTGGCAATGAAGGATAAGAATATATATTTCAGTGGAGATATTATCTTAAAAAGGGTATTGGGTCCAGCCTTCTGGGTTTCAACTGGTGTATTTTTTTTCTGGTATATGTAATCATTGGTTTTGAACTTCTCCACAGGACCATTGCTGCTATGTTAGGTGCAGCTACCATGCTCATTTTATCTTATACAATAGGGACTTTTAATCCACAGTACCACATCTTGAGCTATGAGGCAGCTATTGCATCAATTGACATGAATGTTATTTTCCTCCTTATGGGAATGATGATAATAATTGGAGTACTGAAAAACACCGGTATTTTCCAGTGGTGTGCGTATAAATCTTATAGTCTTGCAAAGGGAAATTTCTTTTTGTTGTCAATAATCCTTATGTTCTTTACAGCGTTTACTTCTGCTTTTTTTAGACAATGTAACAACAATGCTACTTCTAACTGGTGTGGCTGTTGAAATATGTGTGGCCCTAAATATTAATCCCCTTCACCTTTTAATTCCTTTGGTTATGGCATCCAACATAGGTGGTACTGCAACGCTAATTGGTGACCCACCCAACATATTGATTGGATCCTATGCAGGCTTAAGCTTTGTAAAATTTGTAGAGGCCCTGGCCCCAATATGTCTGGTGTGTATGATCATACTTGTGGTCTACACTAAACTTATATGGGGCAAGGAATTTGCCAAGGCAAAGGTAGAAAATGTAGATGATTATATTTTGGAATTAAAGGAAAAATACAAAATAACTGACTCTAAGTTACTTGCATATGGGGGAGGCGTACTTGCATTTGTAATCTTCCTATTTTTGACTGAATCTATTTGGCACATGGAAGTTTCAATTGCTGCCCTATTTGGTGCAGCTGTTCTGGTCACAATAGCTGTACTCATGGACAAAATTGACCTAATGGAACTTATTGAAAAGGATATTGAATGGCCAACACTTATGTTCTTTATTTTTCTCTTTATGTTAGTTTCCGCTGTTGAATCAACGGGACTTTTGGACCTTGTTGCTGATTGGATCTTAAAACTCTCAAAGGGTAACTTTGTGGCAGCATGCACCTTTATCCTATGGGTAGCAGCTATAATGTCTGCCTTTATAGACAACATACCTTTTACAGCCACCATGTTACCAATTGTAGGTTATCTCTCCCATGTTATTCCAGAGGCTCATAATACCCTTTGGTGGGCACTTGCCTGGGTGCATGTTTCGGAGGAAATGGCACTATAATAGGTGCATCTGCAAATGTTGTTACAATTGGTATTGCTGAATCAAAGGGATATAGGACCACTTTTATGGAATTTATGAAAGTAGCTTTTCCCTACATGATCATGACTATTGCTGTATCAGAAGCATGGCTACTTATTGTACGTCCAGGATAATTATGTTTGTGAAATTTATGATACAATTTTAAGGGAGGATTTTTCCTCCCTTTTTTTATTTTACATATAGTCCTACCCTTCTTAAGTCTTCACAGGATATTTCTCCATGTCTTAATATTTCCACTATATTCTTTTCAACAAACTTTACTATTGTAGAAGGATTGACCCCTGAAGGTCTTGGCCCTAAATTAAGGGCCATATCAACCATACCTAATACATCTGCATCAATTTCCTCAAATGACTTTGGACTTGGCATGCCAGATCTATTTGCACTGGTTGCAAATAAAGGAAAACCAGATTTTACACACAATTTCCTTGCAATGGGATGGGAGGTTAGGCGGACGCACACATATCCTTTTCCACTTAAAATACCTTTTGGGAGATCTTTTTTTCCAGGGAAAAGAATTGATAGGGGCCCTGGCCAAAAATGGTCTAAGATTAAATCCATTGGAACATACTCAAATGATTCAACCAGGAAGTCTATTTGTGAAATATTGCCTATAATTACAGGGAGGACCTTACTTAAGGGTCTTTTTTTTATCTCAAATATCTTTTTAACTGCTCTTTTATCCAGAGAATTTCCTCCAATGCCATATAGGGTCTCAGTTGGAAAAATAATTACCCCACCTTTTTTTTATGAGATCAACTGCATGGTCTATTTTTACCAATTTATCGCCTCCTAGTGTTTTTTTACTCTCTCCCCAAATTTGTCAAAACTTGGGTTAACTAAATTTATGGCAAAGTTCTTGCTTTTTAAAATCAAATAAATAAGATAGGGAAAGGATTTCCCTGTTAATAATAACTATTTTCCTTTGCAAAAGGAGATGAGATGGTAAAGATCAAGATAGGTGACATAGAAAAAAAATTTACTGCAAGCACCAGACAAGACAAGGAAAAAAAATCCCCAAATGAATTTGATGAATTCTTAAAAAAAAGAAATAAGCCAAGATCAAGAAAAAAATCCCCACTACCCCTATCTCAACTGAAAAATCCAATTCCAGGAATTAGAGGCTGCCCTGAGACTCAAACAAAATCAAGGCTTAAGTATAGTTATGGATAAAATTGAATCTAGCTTGGATAAGTGGGAAAAATATTCCCAGGATCTTTCTGCTGGCAATTTAAGGGATTCAGAAAATACCCTGAACTCAATTCTAGACCAGTTATCACATATAGAAAATAAATTAAATGAGGGTGAAATTGATCCCAAGGAAGAAGTCACAGATATTGTCAATGAACTTAAGATAATGGCCTTATCTGAGAAGGCAAGGCTAAGCCGCGGAGATTATGTGTAGATTTTGACTATTTCAAGTAAAATTCCTTTAATGGTGTATAAATTGGACCAGTTGGTTTAAGTGTACTTTTCCACAAAATAAACCTATCAATTTTCGTCTCTGGCCAGCTAAGGTCGTTTAAATATTTTATTAGCTCCACCCAATTGTCTCTGGAGTGTGCGTATTTTATCCTCCCAAGGGTGAGGTGTGGTCTAAATGGTTTACTATCTCCTACAATTCCCACTGAAGATAAACAAGTAGAGATATCTTGGAAGAGTTCTACCAACTTCCTACCCCCTTTTTCACATCCAGCCCATATGACTCTGGGTCTTTTTATATTAGGGAAATATCCTCCACCACCTGCTTTGAAAACAAATGGAGACAAATTAGTTTTTATTATATCTTTTATTTCTTCCACCTTTATGTCCTGGACTTCACCAATAAAAAAATAAGGTTAAGTGAAAATTTTTCTCTTGTGTCCATTTAATTTTTGAATACAGCGAATCTGACCACTTATTTTTTTATTTGTGTTAAAATTTTCTTGTATTCATTGGGAAGAGGGATTCCCAAAAAAAATTCTCATGGGTATTCTCTCCTACAAGATTAAAAATAAAATAGATTCAACAACCTCACACATGCCACCTAAGGTGTCCCCAGTAATACAACCCAAGGTCTTTTTGTAAAAACAAATCAACAAAAAGGTAACAATAAAAAAATAGACTGTTTAATAAGATAAAACCCTTGCCCAAATAAATGGATGCCAACATTATAGGAATAAAAGGAACAAATTCTGTTGGTTTTACTGGAGATTCAAAGAACCCCTTTGCTGTTCCCATCTCCCTACAGTAACCTAAAAACCTCATTGCAATTAACATAGAAACCCGTGAATAGGCTGGGATCAAACATATCTTTAAGAACCTGCTACTTCCAATATCCCTAATACCAAAATATTTAATTCCAAGAAAAATAATTATGGCCAATACCCCCATTGCTCCTATCCTTGAATCCTTCATTATTTTTAACTTTTCCCCAAGGGTCTATGGCTAAATATTCCATCTGCAGTATCTGCAAGACCATCTAGATGGAGGCCACCAGTTAAAACAATTAACAATGTCACATCTAACCAAGACACAGTACTAATTGGAAAAATTTTTTGCATGAAAAAATCAAATAGGCCCACTAAAATACCAATAAATAGACCCACCATTGGGAAATATGGCCTTATCTTCTCTGGGGAAAACTCTAATTTTAAGTATTTGGGTATAGGGATGGTGGTTAAAAACACAAGACATCCAAGAAAATTCTTTAGCATATTTCTATCCTTTTATGAGATTTGGAATACCGCAGGTCACAAAATATACCTTATCTGCTATTTGAGCTACTTTTTGGTGAAGTATCCCCACAATATCTCTATACTTACGAGAAACTCCATCTGCCGGCACGATTCCCATCCCAACTTCATTTGACACAAAGATGAAAATGCCCTCATTCTCCCTTATAACCTTTATAAGCTCCTCAATATCTCTTTCTATCTCCTCTTTTTCCTCTCCCCTGTATAGGAGATTGTTTATCCACATTGTTAGGCAATCTACAAGCACAACTGATTTTTTTATCCTGAATTGACTTTAAACCCCTGGGAAGGTCGTATGGGCATTCTAATGTCTCCCATCCATGCCCCCTTTCCTTTTTGTGCTTTTCAACCCTATCTTTCATTTCATCATCCATTACCACAGAGGTGGCCACGTAGATCTTTCTTACTTTTCGATATTCTTCAGCTAATTTTAAAGCAAAACTACTTTTTCCACTCTTACACCCACCAATTATAAATATAGTTTCCATGCTCATATTTTCTCCACCTTTAAATCTCAACACAATATTTTAACAGGTCAAATGAAATCCCGCTCCAATTTTTATACCGTTATCATATAGCCTATTAAACTCAAAAATGGCTTCTTTTGTTGGTTTTTCTATAAGTTTAATTTTATGTTTTTTTCAAATAATTTTTAAGGGATGTATCTACCCTCATCATACCAGGATCTCCCTGTCCAATAATAATAACTTCAACACCCTCTTTTATCAAATCCTCTACATCCCCTTTAAAAACCCTGTGTCCCTGCTTCCTCCACCAATTGGATATGACCTTATCCCCAATTATTTTCAAATCTGTTGTATAACCCTTACCTGAAATTTTCATATATCCAAATCTATATTCCTGGATAATCATCATATATCCCTCCCATAAAACAAAAAAAAGGCTGGTCTTAAAAGACCAGCCTTTTTAACTCCTCTAAAATCCATATCTATTAGTACATGCCGCCCATTCCCCCTGGAGCTGGTGGCATATTTTTATCTTTTTCTTCTGGTTTTTCACAGATTGCAGCCTCAGTGGTCAATAGTAGAGATGCAATAGAAGATGCATTCTGGATTGCAATTCTTGTAACCTTCTTTGGATCAATTACACCAGCCTTTAAGAGGTCTTCATACTCTCCAGTAGCTGCATTAAATCCAAAGGAGTCCTTTTCAGATTTTACCTTCTCAACTACTAAAGAACCCTCATAACCTGCATTTGCACAGATCTGACGAAGAGGCTCAGTCAAAGCAGCCTTGATAATCTCAATGCCAGCCTTTTCATCTTCATCAGCTGCCTTTACAGCCTCAACAGCCTCAAGACACCTTATCAAGGCAACACCACCGCCAGGAACAATACCTTCTTCAACAGCAGCCCTGGTTGCATTTAGTGCATCTTCCACCCTGGCCTTCTTTTCCTTCATCTCTGTCTCAGTTGCAGCACCAACATTGATTACTGCAACACCACCAACCAATTTGGCGAGACGTTCCTGTAATTTTTCTCTATCATAATCAGATGTGGTCTCATCAATTTCAGCCCTTATCTGGTTTACCCTGGCCTTGATATCTTCAGGTTTACCAGCACCATCAATTATTGTAGTATTCTCTTTGTCAATAACTACCTTCTTGGCCTCACCAAGGTCATTTAAAGTAGCATTTTCAAGTTTGATACCTAAATCCTCGGAAATTACCTGACCACCTGTCAAGATAGCAATATCCTGCAACATTGCCTTTCTTCTCTCGCCAAAACCAGGGGCCTTTACAGCACATACCTGCAATGTTCCCCTTAGCTTGTTCACAACCAGTGTAGCAAGGGCTTCACCTTCCACATCTTCAGCAATGATTAAAAGAGGTTTGCCCTGTTTTGCAACTTGTTCAAGCACAGGCAAAAGATCCTTCATTGCAGAGATCTTCTTCTCATGGATCAAGATGTATGCATTTTCCAACTCACAGGTCATCTTGTCAGGATTGGTTACAAAGTATGGGGAGAGATAACCCCTATCAAACTGCATACCTTCTACAAAGTCCAAGGTGTTTTCAAGGCCCTTGGCCTCTTCTACTGTTATTACACCCTCTTTACCTACCTTACTCATTGCGTCGGCAATTAAATTTCCAATTGTTGGGTCATTGTTAGCAGAAATTGTTCCTACCTGTGCAATGTCCTTTTCATCTCTGGTTGGAACAGCTATTTCTTCTAATTTTTTTCACCACTGCATCAACTGCCTTGTCAATTCCCCTTTTGATGATCATTGGGTTTCTGCCAGCTGCAACCAGCTTGATACCTTCATTGAATATCTTTTGGGCAAGGATGGTTGCTGTTGTGGTACCATCACCAGCAATGTCAGAGGTCTTACTGGCAACTTCTTTTACCATCTGAGCGCCCATGTTTTCAAATTTATCTTCCAATTCAACCTCTTTTGCCACAGTAACACCGTCTTTGGTAATTACTGGAGAACCAAAAGACTTCTCAATAACAACATTTCTTCCCTTTGGCCCCAAAGTTACCTTTACAGCATTTGCAAGCTTATCAACACCAGCCTTTAATTTTGCTCTAGCAGTCTCACTATATAGTATTTCCTTTGCAGGCATACTCAGCACCTCCTTTTAAAAATTAATTTTCAATAATGGCAACAATATCGTCTTCTCTCATAATGAGATATTCTTCACCTTCAATCTTTACCTCTGTCCCTGCATATTTGCTGAACATTACCTTGTCCCCAACCTTTACAGACATCTCAATCCTCTTCCCGTCATCAGTAAGCCTTCCAGGACCAACAGCAATGATCTCACCCTTTATTGGTTTTTCCTTTGCAGTGTCAGGAATGATGATTCCACCCTTGGTCTTTTCCTCTTCTTCTAAACGCTTTACCAAAACACGATCATGCAATGGTTTTAACTTCATAGCCTCCACCTCCGTTTTATTTTGTTGTTTCTAACTATCCCAATTAATTGTTAGCACTCATCTTTTATGAGTGCTAACAAATTGACACATAAACCTGTTACACAAAGTTCGCCTCTATATATAAAGCCGATTTTTTTAGTTGTAAAGAGCAGAAAGCAAAATTTTTTTATTTTTTTTATCTAATACATTGAAATAACTTATAATTTTTTTATCAGATTCCTCCACAAAACGAGCCATCTCTTCTCTTATTTCCTTTAATCTTTTTTTCCAATTGAAAATCAGATACTGCAAGTATCTGGGCTGCTAAGTAGGCAGCGTTTTGTGCCCCAACCCTATCAAGGGCAACAGTGGCAACGGGATATCCAGGGGGCATTTGTACAGTGGAAAGTAGCGCATCTATTCCACCTAAAGAAGACGCATTTATAGGCACTCCAATAACAGGCCTTGTGGTCCTTGCGGCAACTGCCCCAGCAAGATGGGCCGCCAGTCCAGCAGCACAAATAAATACCTTACACCCCTTTTCTTCTAAGTCCTTGATTAAATTTTCTGTCCTATTGGGGGTCCTGTGGGCAGATGTTATGTGGAATTTATAGCTAATCCCCAATTTTTCCAAAACCTCTATACAGGGAAACATCTTCTCCTTATCTGATATACTCCCAATAAAAATTGCTACATCTACCATAAAACTCCTCCTGGATTCTTGCGAAAAACTAACAGATATCTTTTATTTTAGCAAAACAATGGGCTGGATTAACTGGAAGGGATCTTACGGAGAGGGAGGGATTCGAACCCCCGGAGGGCTGTAAACCCTCAGTAGTTTTCAAGACTACCGCCTTCGACCGCTCGGCCACCTCTCCGTGGAAAAATTTATATAATAATATAGCGTAAAAATTTCAAGTCTTTTTTTATTGGATTTCAAGAATTATCCTTTGTACCATTATATACAAAATTTTTTCCTATCATTTTATAAAACGTACCTTTATCAATACCAATTGGAGTCTTACACCTTGGACAAAAGATCTTACCATGGGATTCTTCCCATCCAAAGGACTTGGTTATTCTGTCCTTATGACACCTAAGCACCTCCCCTTTTCCTATTTTTTTATATTTCCATAATTTTTTTCTTGCACTTTGCACATCTAATTGTAAGCATAGATAAACCCTAGACTACCACCATCTTTTTTTCTATTATCTATTTTTGCTTTACCCTGAGGATTAAAGCAAGGGGAACCAAAAACATAGTTATTGTTCCAAGAAAAATAAAGCTGTCATTAAACGCCAACATCCCTGTCTGTCTCCTTACCTCCATATAAATTAAAGCAAGGGGTTTTGAATCAGGGATTGGAAACAACACAGGATAGTGCAAAAAAACCAACTACCTTATTCCACATGGACAAAAACTCTTGTCTATATGGAACAACATTTTTTTACAAGCATTGTTTGATTAAACTGTTCACTTCTGGCAAGGTATGTAGTGGCAATGGCTGTTCCAAAACTTCCTCCTAAGTTTCTCAAAAGATTAAAGATACTGGAGGCATTTCCAATCTTTTCTTTAGGGATATTTACATATGTTGCAGCAGTAAGGGGCACAAAAAAACAGACCCATTCCACATGCCTGGATGACCCTGGGCCAACAAAGCTGCCAAAATCCAGCGTTTAAAGTAAATCTTCCCATCATGATCACTGAAAAGGCGATTAGGGAAAGGCCCAGCATAAGTAAAATATATGCAGGACCCCTCTATTTAATAAACGACCCACAATAAACATAACAATCATTGTTGCAATTCCACTGGGTCCCAGGACCAAACCAGCCCACATTGCTGTGTAATTCATTAAATTTTGCAAAAATAATGGGAGCAACACTATACTTCCAAAAAAACCCATAAATCCTGTAAACAATATAAAATTTCCAGCAACAAACACCTTGTCCTTAAACACAGAGATATCTAAAATGGGATCATTAGCATATATCTCTCGAACAATATATATGAGAAAGCAAATTACAGAAATTATACTGAGGGTAATAATAAAATTGGAGTGAAACCAATCCTCCCTCTGACCTTTATCCAGGACTACTTGGAGACAACCAACCCATAGGAATAGAAGCATTAAAGAAAAATAGTTAACTCTACCATTTTTCCTCTGTTTTATATAGGGTGGATCAAAGATAAACAGAATCGTCATAAATACAGACAGGATACCTATTGGAAGATTGATATAAAAAAACCCACCTCCAAGAAAGATTGTCTGTTATCCATCCGCCAACTACAGGCCCTATTGTAGGGGCTAACACCACCCCCATTCCAAATATTGCCATTGCCATCCCGTGTTCTTTCTTTGGGAAAGACTCTAGCAAGATTGCCTGGGAGATGGGTTGAAGGCTCCTCCGCCAATCCCCTGAAGTATCCGTGCAAGCACCAGAACCTCCAATGTGGGTGCACTTCCGCAAAGTATTGAAGCAAAGGTAAAAAGTATTATGGAACCAATTAAATATCGTTTTCGGCCAAATAAATTGGACAAAAAAACCAGTAATGGGAATTATTACTGCATTGGATACTAGATATGAAGTGAGCACCCATGTGGATTCGTCTAAACCGGCATTTAACCCCCCCTGTATGTGTGGAAGGGACACGTTTACAACACTTGTGTCCATTATCTCTATAAAAGTAGGCAGGATTACAGTTAGTGCGATAATCCACTTGTTCACATTTGGAGTGATGTGTTCTTGTACTTTTTCCACAACAACACCTCTTTTATTTAAGGGTCTTTCCAGACTTATCTCTAATATCCACCTTTACCACCAGTGAGGAACCCAGTCTTAAGGGCATTTTTTTTATAGTCATAGTCATCTAATTCAATTTTTACTGGAATCCTTTGGACCACTTTAATCCAGTTTCCAGACGCATTTTCCGGTGGAAGGAGGGAAAACACCTGGCCTGTTCCTGCCCGAATTCCCACAACATGACCACGAAAAACTACATCTGGATACATATCAGCTTCAATCTCTGCCCTTTGACCAATACGTACGTTTGCAAGTTGTGTCTCCTTGAAATTCGCCTCAACATATACCTTATCTAAGGGTACAATCACCATGAGTACCTGACCTGGCAACACCCTATTTCCTCTCTGCAGTTTTGAACCAGCCACATAACCAGATATTGGAGCTTTAATTTTACAATAGCTAAGTTGTAATCTGGCTTCATTTAAAGCTGCCCTTAAATAATCCCTCTCTTTTTTTAAGGGAATTTAAAGATTCTATGGCCGACAAAATCTTTGATTCATTCTTTTTGGCAATAGATATTCCTATATGGGCATTCTTTATCTTTTCATCAAGTTCCTTATATATTGCCTGTAAAGAATTTATCTTATGAGTTATAGACTTAATTTGATAAATCAGTTTATTGTACATGGTCTCAACTTGATCGAACTTTTCCTTGGATATAGTATGATTTTTATATAAATTTTTATATCTCTTATATTGCAGTTCTGATAGATGTAAATCCTGTTTTAAGCTGTTTTTCTGTGCGATAAGAGATTTTATCTCTGAATTTACCCTGCTTTTTTTCATCAAGTGCCAGATTTAAATCATTTTGGGATTTGTTTATATTTTTTTTAAGGTTGTGTCTTAATATATCCACATCGATCTCTGTACTTTTTATTTTAAAGTTAATGGATTCTAGTTTATTTTTTTTAGCTGCTCAACCTTTAATTTGTATATTGATGAATCAAGTAGAACCAGTAAATCCCCTTGTTTTACATAATCGTCATTTTTTTACATATACCTTCTCTATTGTACCTGGTATTCTACTGCTTACATAACTGCTATCTGCATATACATAAGCATCATCTGTACTCACAAAATTCTTTAGATAAAAAAACCAATAGAAAAAAAAATATAATACCAAAAACAATCACAAACAGGATAATAATCTTTGTTCCCTTTTTTTGCCCTATCATTGTTTCTATTCTCCATAAAAGAAGTCCTCCATTATCTTAGCAAGTAACTATTTCATGAAAAACCATGTAAAATACTAGTACTCCCCAACAGCCCTTTTTAATGCTGCAAGTGCTATATGATACCCATAAAGTGCCCCGTAGTAATTCATCTCTGATTGGGTAAGATAAGTTCTGGCATCTAATACATCCGTAGAAGTGTTTACCTGGACCTTGTATCCTTCAGTTGTGACCCTGAAATTCTCCTTTGCCTGTACAAGAGATTTCTTTGCAGTTTCCACGTTTACCTTTGCCACCATGAGGTCCTCATACGCCTTTTTTTACCTGAACAGCTATCTGGTCTTCTAATCCCTTCTTTCTTTGTTCTAAAGATTTTAGTCTGAATTTTGCACGTCTGACATCAAAAATCTTTTTTTCCAGATTCAAAAAAATTCCCATTTTGCATTCACCCCAAGGACTAAATTTTTCTCGTTTGTAAATTTATTTTCTGTTGCAGCTAAATCTTCACCCTGCCTCTGATACTCTCCAAAAAGGGAAATGGTTGGGAAAAATCTGCTCCTGGCAAGTTTAATCCCCCATTTAGCCTGTTTAATTGCCCTGTCCATAACACTTATCTCTGGTCTGTTTTTTTTATGGCATTCTTTATTAGTTCATCTATCCTTGTACAAAAAAAATGGCACTCTCTCTACGTCCTCAATTTCATATGATAAATCCAGTATATTTTTATTTAAAATTCTATTTAAATTTGACCTGGCAACTGAATAGTCACTCTTAGCTCTAACAAGTTTTTGTTTTGCCAAAGAATATGCCACTTCAGATTTCAGCAGATCATTTTTGGGAATTATCCCTTGAGAATAGAAATTTCTGGCATCATGTAAATGGCTCTTTAATTGTTTTACTTCCTCTTCCATCACCTCTACTTGTCTTTTTGCCAAGAGCACATTGAAGTAGGCTTGTTTTACCTCAAAAGCTACATTCAATTTTGCAAGTTCAAGAGATAATTTTTCCCTATCAAGACCCAAAGAAGATATTTCATATTTTGACAAGAGTGCAAATCCAGTAAATAGTGGTTGAATCACCCTTACATTCCATGAATATGTGTTTGTATACCCTGTAATAAATTTCTGCTCTATTGGCCCTAGTTTAAAATATACAAAGGGATCATCTCTTAAATGAACGTAATTGTATTCTGCTGAAAGTTTAGGCAACATATCTGAAAATGCACTTTTCTTTTCTTCAACTGCAGCTCTTTCATTAAATAATGACTCTTTTATTTGTGGATTATTTTTTTATTGCTAATTGAACAGCCTTATCCAGTGTAAGGATTTCAGAAGACTTGGCTGGTAAAACCAGGCAAAAAAAAAGAACTTACAGATACGAACATAAAAAAAAATTATTCTTCTCATAGGATCCTCCTTTTATCTCAACACTATTTTAAAATTCCATGAAAAAATAAATCAAAAATTACGTCACAATATTTTCTTTCCAAATCCTTTTCCTCCATAAAAATACCGTGTTTCAAAATAGTCCAGATCAAGCTTAAAAAAAAGTACAGCTGTTTTTTTCTGGATCAATTTCTCTAAAAATAGACCTCTCTATACCTCTTGCTACTACTCCAGAAACCAGGTTTTGAATAGATAGAATACTATTTTTAAATTCCTGATTAATTCCTTCTATCTTGTTTAGACCTTCCATAACCAAAATTGCAATAACGTCTTTGGACCTTCTGTATTCCTCAAAATGTAATTTCCCAATTCGCCTTAATATCTCTGCTTCATTTTCATACCCAGATATTATTTTTTTTATATTTGTCTCAAAATCCATCATCTTTTGCTGGATTATGGAACCAAAAAGATCTTCTTTACTTGGGAAATATCTATAAATCGTCCCTTTGCCTACCCCTGCCCTCTTTGCAATATCAGAGACCAAAGTGGTGTGGAAGCCATTTTTGGCAAATTCAAGCCTTGCAGCTTTCAATATCTTTGTCCTTGTATCCATACCCATAACCTAATAACCGGACTGACTGGTCAGTTCTATATTCAAGAAATATTAAAGAGATAGAACTTTTTGTCAAGGGGAAAAGCAAAACTATAGGTCAGAAATATTGCCCAATATATTGAGATGGTAACAGAAAAAAAATTTAAGACATTAATTTTACTCCACCATAATAAAATCATCCATTCATTTACTTGACTAAATTTTCTCTAAATTGTAAGAGCATATATTCAATCTTACGCAATGAATTGAGGAGGTTTTTATATCAATGGCAAAAAAAAGAGTGAACTACTTGCAAGGTGCGCAAAAAAACAGAACAAGGATTAAAATTTAAAGGCGTTATTTTAGAGCCAATTGTTGAAAACTGTGAGGGATGTGAAAGGGTTGTTGAGTTTGAGGGGGAAAAATATTGTGCAAGTTATCCTAGACCCCAGGCAAAGTGGAGAAACGGTGCGTGCAACTTTGCAACCCATGTAAAGGCGGAAATCGATAAGGCTGGTAAGGTAAAATTAAACCCCTTAAAGGCTTCCAAACGCGCGGCAAGGGGAAGGTAAACACAAGATAAGGTCCCAAATTTTGGGGCCTTTTTTTATTTTATTGAAAAAAAAGGAAGATATGGATAATATTTTAAGCTACTTGGACAATCAAAAACAAAAGGTAGTTGAATTACAAAAAAAATCTGGTGTCATTGCCAGCACTGGGACCAGAAAATGGTGGCCTGGGGGAGATAGAAAAGGCCAAATATTTGATTTCTTATTTAAAAAAAATATCCCTCTCTTATCATAAAGGAATTTCCAGCTGAAGATACAAGGGTACCATCTAAAATACGGCCAAATATTGCTGCGATTCTTCCTGGTAAAAATAGCCATCAGACACTATGGATAGCCTCTCACTTAGACGTTGTCCCTCCAGGGGATCTATCATTGTGGGAAAGTGACCCATATACATTGCGTCAAGAAGATGACATTATCTATGGCAGAGGGGTGGAAGACAATCACCAGGGAATAGTATCGTCAATTTTAGCCCTTGAGGCGTTCATTAACACGTCCACCAGACCAAATATAAATCTGGGACTGCTATTTGTAGCTGATGAAGAAACTGGGAACAAATATGGTCTGGAATTTTTATTTAAACACCACAGAGAGTTATTTAATCAGAAAGACTGTTTTTTTAATACCAGACTTTGGATCTCAAGATTCAGATCTAATAGAGATAGCTGAAAAGGGAATTTTGTGGCTCAAGGTAGAGATTATAGGGAAACAGTGTCACGGGTCCACCCCAAATGAAGGAATAAACACCCTTGTTGCAACAGCCGATCTAATTATTAGATTGAGGAAACTTTATGAAATATTTAATAGGGAAGATCCCCTGTTTTCACCTCCCATATCGACCTTTGAACCAACAAAAAAAAGAAACCAATGTTCCCAATATAAATACTATACCAGGAAAAGATGTCTTCTATTTAGACTGTAGAGTCCTTCCATGCTACGACCTCGATGAAGTTATGGATGCCATAAAAAAAATTGGTACTGAAACAGAGAGAAAATATGGAGTTAAAATAAATTTTGAAATCATCCATGGATTGAGTTCCCCAGCCACTGATAAAGACAATGAATTTGTAAAAAAATTAGCCCAGGCAGTCTTTGATGAATATGGCAAAAAACCAACATTCATGGGTGTAGGTGGCGGTACTGTGGCTGTTTATCCAAGGAAAAACAACATACCTGCAGCAGTTTGGGCTACCATCTTCGGTACTGCACACCAACCTAATGAACGATCATCTCTAAAAAATACCCTAAAAGATGCCAAGGTTATGGCAAGGCTTTTGCTATAGTGTTTAAAAAAAGGCTATAATTTCCATGATATTAAGTATCCTTGCCAAAAGTTATTTAGCCAGGGTAAGTGAAAGTTTTATCAATAAAAAAATGGGAGATATCTGATACAACTGTCCTTATTCTGGAATCCATTCTATTAATTATTTTATTGTGCATTTTATTCTATTTACTACAAAAGAGATATCAGAAAAAAAAAGAAGAGGAGCGAAAAAATCCATTTACAATTAAAAAACCATCTGAAATTAAGAAGATATTAGAACAGGCCTTAAACGAACGATCTAAATTTGAAGTTAGTTTTTCAAAGAAACATAAATTTTCCTCAAACTGTAGCCTGGTGGAATTAAAAGGAAAATCTATTGTTCTAGAACTTCCATCAAACATTGTCCCAACAGATCAATGGAACAAAAGGCCAGTTTATGTTTACTTTAGTCTATCAGGTGACAAACCAGGGATTAGGGTTTATTATTATTTTGAGTCTGTGGTGGAATATTTTTTTTCAAAGAAGACTTTTCACTTTATTGTTATCAAAATTCCAGGGATATTAGAACTAAAACAAAAAAAGAAAACATTTTAGGATTGATGCCCAAAACAAAGATTTTGAAAAGATAGTAATTTATTTTTTTGTACCATTCCAATCCAATTGACAATATATATGAGTTGCCAGACCCTGTTTTTGAATTTAAAAAAATCAAGTGAAAAGGAACCAGAAGGCCCATATCCAATTTCAGTTGTGAACATCTCAGCTGGAGGGATTAGGCTCAAGCTTAAACGCAAATTCAAAAAGGAAGTTGGTTTTGATATTGATAACCCTCCCATGATTTTAATTTTTTTTATCTCTTTTCCTTGAAAAGAAACAAAAAGATATATTACTTTTATGTCAGGTGAGAAATTATAACGAAGATTACATTACTAAAGACCTTGAAATAGGTCTACAATTTATAAAGCAGGGTTTTATTGACCCTGAAAACAACAACACAATTAAATGGAAAGAAGTCAAAGAAGATGAGGGTCAAGAGATTATAGCCAGATGGGTATTTTTAAAAAAATTTAGCATTAATTAGAAAGGGAATAAAATAACAGGAGGGAAATATCTGTGGACGAGGGATCTGAAGGGAAATTTTGGAATGCAATAAAGAGTATATTCACCGGAAATAGAGAAGTACAATCCATAGAAGAATTGCTCCAAGAGGCCCAAAAGAACAATGTGGTTCCCAAGGATATTGCCTACATGCTAAAAAGCCTTTTAAAACTTGGTGAAAAAAAAGGTGTATGAATTAATGATCCCAAGGACAGACATTGATTGTGCAGAAGAAAATTCAAGCATAACAGAAGTTGCAGAAATAATAATTTCCAGTGGTCATTCTAGAATACCAATATATAGAGACAATAAAGACCAGATAATAGGAATAATACATGCCAAAGACCTACTCCCCATATTGATTAACAAAAAAAAACGCTTCATTAAATCAGATATTAAGACCTCCATTTTTTTGTGCCAGAGACCAAAAATGTTAAAGACATGCTGCTTGAATTTCAGTCCAAAAAGCAGCACCTGGCCATAGCCATTGATGAATATGGAGGGACTTCAGGTTTAATCACATTGGAAGATATATTGGAAGAAATCGTCGGAGAAATAGAAGATGAATACGACAGTCCCAAGGAGGAAGAAATTCAAATTTTAGAAAATTCCTCTTGTCTGGTTTCAGGAAGGACTTCCCTAGAAGACCTAAAGGAACAACTTGGGATCTATTTAGAGTCTGAATTTGTTGAAACCATTGGTGGATATTTGACTGAAATGATGGGACGGATACCCAAGGAAGGCGAAACAATAAAGGTTAAGGGGTACAATTTCCAGATAAAAGAGGCGGACGAAAAGCACATAGGCTCAATTTTAATTTACCCAATAGATAAAGGAGAAAACCTTTCTCAAAATACAGAGCAAGAACAAGACAATAGCTAAACTCAAAATCCCATGTTTTACCTACTATGCATAATATTTACCTATCTGGCATTTGCAAATCCCTTTTTGCAACTGGGTTTCTTAATAATTTTCTACCCATTAATCTTTATCCATATAAGCGAAGTACATGGCAATTTAAAAGACATTATAAAAATTTCTTGGATAACTGGTCCATAATCTATTCTTCATGTCTTTATTGGATAGCATATCCAGTGGCTAATTACACCAATGTACCCTTAATAGTAGCAATTGCATGTCCCATTTTACTTGGAATTTATCTGGGAATTTATCCTAGTATATTTACCTCTATTTTGTTTTACAATAGAAATATTCATTGGACAGTAAAGGGATTGATTGCTGGTCTTAGTTGGTCGTCACTTGAATATATAAGGACATATTTTTTTAACTGGATTTCCATGGTTAAATATAACCCAGGCACTTTCATCCTATATAAAATTTGTACAACCTGTCAAAATTATAGGTGAAACTCTATTTTCTGGAATAATTGTTATTATAGCTGTATGGATATATGAAGGTAAGAAAAGGAGAATCATTCCTATAATGTTTACTATTTTACTTATTTTACTCGTTTATATATCAGGTACTTATTTGTATAATGCAAAAATAAATTCTGTAAAAAAATATAAGAGCAGTAATAGTTCAGGGAAATATAGACCAATATGTTAAATGGGATAAAAAATACCAGGAAGATACCTTAAAGAAATATATGATATTAACCAATAAGGCTTTGGATAAATATAGTGGAGAAAATACCTTAGTAGTATGGCCAGAGACGGCGATGCCATTTTATATTCAAGAAAGAAATATTCTCACTTATAGTTTACTAAATTATACTAGACGCAAAAAAAATTATATTAATAACTGGCGCACCTGGTTATAAAATAAAAAAAAGAAAAGGTAAACTGGTATAACAGAGCATATTTAATATACAAAGGGAAGATAATAGATTATTATGATAAGGTTCACCTAGTCCCATTTGGTGAATATATACCTTTTGGAAGTATTCTGTCATTCATTAGTAAAATTGTGGAAGGCCCTGGTAATTTTAGTAGGGGAAAGAGCCTAACTCCCCTTAAAATTGGAGATCTTGCAATTGGAACCCTAATCTGCTATGAAATGATCTTTCCCGACCTTGTGGCCCAGCTCGTAAGAAACAATGCGAAACTTATTGTAAATATAAGCAATGACGCCTGGTTTGGAAATTCATCTGGGCCTTATCAACATCTGAATCAGGCAATTGTAAAGGCCATTGAAACCAATAGATTTATATTAAGGGCAACCAACACTGGTATTTCAGCAATAATAACGCCCAAGGGTAAGGTTGTAAAAAAAACTTCCCTTAAACAAAAAGGGTTTTTTTAACAGCCAATGTAGCTTTAATTAAGGACAACACATTTTATGTAAAACATCACAATGTTATTAAACTGGTAACCTTTTTTTTTGTGTATCTTCATACTAATCATAAAACATTATAGGTCAAAATATGGTGGAAAAGATAATACAACTACCTGAGCTAAAGAGGCAAAAGGATTTAGTGCTCGAAAAATATTCCCAATTAAGGGGGCGTCTTTGACATAGGACCTATAAAATTAGAATTAGAAGAAATAGACAAAAAATTATCAAAACCAGAATTTTGGTCTAATCCAGAGGAAGCTAAGCCTCTTATGCAAAAAAAATCCCAACTGGAAAACGAACTAAGTGGTATAGAAGAACTGGAAGATGCGAAATCTAATATGGAAGAGTGGTTGGAGCTAGCAGAAGAAGATCAAAGTAGCGAAATCTTACAGGTAGCAGAGGAACAAATAAGACACTTTAAGAAGGTATTAGACAGCTTTGAATTAAAGACGCTTCTTTCATCTGAACACGACAAAAACAACGCCATCTTAGAGATACACCCAGGTGCAGGTGGCACTGAAGCACAGGACTGGGCAGAGATGTTACTCAGGATGTACAAAAGGTGGGCTGAAGATAAGGGTTATAAAGTTAAAGAGTTGGATATACTTCCTGGAGATGAAGCAGGTATAAAGAGCGTAACCATATCCATTGAAGGGCCCTATGCATACGGTCTGTTAAAAGGAGAAAAGGGAATACATAGGTTGATTAGGATATCTCCCTTTGATGCATCTGGGAGGAGACATACTTCATTTGCATCTGTGGATGTCTATCCTGAAGCAGATAAGGAAATAAAGATAGACATAAATGAAGAGGACTTGAGGATAGATGTATTTAGGGCTGGAGGTCCTGGGGGTCAATCGGTTAATAAGACCAGTTCAGCCGTAAGAATTACCCACATACCCACTGGAATTGTTGTTCAGTGCCAGAACGAAAAATCCCAATTCAGGAATAAGGAAATAGCCCTCAAGATATTACAAGCAAGGTTATATGAAAGGGAACTAAAAAAAAATTGAAGAAGAAAGGCAAAAACAGTATTCACAAAAAAAGTGCCATTGCCTGGGGATCCCAAATAAGAACATACACCCTACAGCCCTATAGACTAGTTAAAGATCATCGAACCAATGTGGAAGATGGAAATGTGGACAGGGTCTTGGATGGAGATCTGGACAAATTTATAAGGAGTTATTTACTTCATATCCATGGACAAAAAAAGACAATAATTTAAAAAAAATAGAAAATGAAATACGCATCATCCAGAGAGAGTTGGATGGAATTGTAAAAAAAGTGTAATACCGACGCCAAAGAAGGAGTTTTAGTATTTCGCCCCACCTGTGGTACATCAAGAGAAGAAATAAAACGACTACTTCAAAAGACCATGCTATACGATTGGAATATATTAACAATAAATGGGGACACCACTCCAACCATAATTACCTTATTTGAAAACCTTGAAAAGTTAAAAGACCTTGCAAATAAAGACCCTTTAACAGGGTTACTTAATAGAAAACAATTAAATAACATTATAATGGTGGAAACAGAAAGGTGTTACAGGACCAGACAGCCTTTATGTATACTTTTCATAGACTTAGACGATTTCAAAAAAAATAAACGATACAATGGGACATGATGTTGGTGACAGGGTTTTAATTGAAGTGGCAAACAAATTAAAAGAGCAATGTCGAAAAACAGACCATATTGGAAGATATGGAGGGGAAGAATTTGTCATTGTCCTACCCTCTACCTCTTTAGTACAAGGGGAGATAACTGCTGAGAGAATTAGAAGTTCAATTAGAAACATTAGATTTGAAGAACAAAAAAAATGGGAGTTTTAGGGTAACTTGTTCCATTGGACTTTGTTGTTATAAAGGTAGAAAAAAAGATTAATCCAGAGTTTATTTTAAAACAAGCTGATAATGCCTTGTATGAGGCCAAAAATAGAGGAAAAGATAGGATAGTATCTGCTGGTATTGTGGATATTGACGCTGAGTCCATACAAGAGATGGTTAAGGTAAATCCAGAAGAAAAAAACTTCTTATTTGGAAAAACTAAATAAAATGAGTGAAAAAGACATGGAAAATTCAAATAAAAGCCTCAGCATATCAATATTAAGCGGAAAAGGTGGGTTGGTAAGACTAATATTGCATTAAACCTTGCATATGCATTATGCAGCCTGAAGTCGCCCACACTTCTTATTGACTGTGACCTTGGACTTGCCAACTTAGATATCCTCCTTGGCATAACCCCTGAGAAAAACCTGGAATACCTATTGAGCCCTAATACAAATGTGGATGATGTATTAATCACACTGGAGGATGGGCTTCAGTTTCTACCAGCAGCATCTGGAGTACCTGAACTAGTAGAATGGGATAATGACCTTCAGACAATCATCTTTAAAAAAAATTAAACAGTTCTTTGAGCAAATATCACTTTCTTATCCTGGATCTTGGAGCTGGGATAAACTCCACAGTTATAAACCTTGCGGCTATTAGTAGATTTAAAATCATTATAATAACTCCTGAGCCCACGTCACTTACAGATGGATATGCCCTAATCAAGGTCTTAAAAACAAAGCACAATATAAAAGACTTCTTTATAATTGTTAATATGGCCAAAGATAAAAAAACAAGGCACAGCCACCTTTCAAAGGCTAAAAATTGCATGTGAAAATTTTTTTGGGCATCAAGATAAACCTTCTTGGTATAATTAATGAGGACTCCACTATCCCCATGGCAGTGGTGAATCAAGTGCCTTTATTCAAATTTAAAAGAGATTCAGTGGCATGTAAAAATATAGAAGAAATTGCCATAAAGGTAAAAAAAATATCGGGAATTGCTGGTTCCAGAACTAACCCTCCCATTTAAACTAGACATCCTGCTAAAAAAAATAGCTTACTTAATAAATAATACTTGACCAAATAAACATAATTTTGCATAAAATGTATTAACATGTTGATTTCATAGTTAAAAACCAAAAAAAGGGGGAGGAAATGAATAAGAGTGAACTAATAAAGGCCTTTGCCAAGAAAGAAGACTTATCAATTGAAGACGCAACCCTAATTGTAAACATTTTTTTTTGACTCAATAAAAGAAGCCTTAAAAGAGGGTCGAAGGGTTGAAATTAGAGGTTTTGGCAGTTTTAAAATAAAAGAATATGATGGTTATATAGGGAGAAATCCCAGCACAGGGCAGCAGGTTGAGGTGAAACCCAAAAGGCTACCTTTTTTTTAGGGTTGGAAAGGAACTTAAGGAGTTCTTAAATTCATGAAAAAAACTTGGTTTAATTTCTACAGTATTCTTTTTAATCTTTTTTTGTCCCTCTAGATCTTTTTGCAACGGGCAAAATCACAATTGTATACACAGCTAACACCTTTGGTACCATTGACCCCTGTCCAGTTTGAGGGGGAAAATTGTTGGGAGGTCTCGCCCGACGAAAAACTGCCTTTGCAAAAATAAAAAGACAGTTCCCAGATGGATTATTTATTGGGGGATACTTTGAAGTAACAAATATAAATGGGCAGATAAACCCCTACCAGATAAAAAAAATTAGTTAAGGCTTTTGATAAACTGGGATATGACATAAAGGTAATAAATGGATCTGCCTTAAAAAAATCACCCTGAGTTAAAACAAAATGGATGGATTAGTTCTAAGAAACAGCTTATAATCAAATATATAAAAAGGGATAAAAACCTTATTGGTGTTGTTATTTTTCCAGAAAAATTGAGATCTGTGGAAAATATTGATATTGAAAAAATAAAATTGGCCAGAAGAAAATCCCATATATTAATAGGTATAAGTCCGTATGGATACGAATTGGAGAAAAGACTATTAATAAACAGTAAACTATGTGGTATTCTTGACTTACTCCTTGGAAGTGGACGAGGACCATCCTTTACCAACAGATCCATAAAAAATACCATATGGGTGAGGCCCATATCTAAAGGTAAGGCAATATATTTGATATCTTTTGAAAATATTTCCAAAGGCAAATCCCTTGTTTTAGGAAAAAAATGTTACTGTAAGTAAGAAATACCTCAGTGATAATCTTTTAGAAAACAAAGAGATAAAACAGATTCTGATGGAATAAGTCAAATACAAAAGGAGATTATATGGAGTTTGACGGGGAAATAATCTTTTATAAGATGCATGGAAGTGGCAATGATTTTGTCTTAATAAACTTAGATGACGAACTAAAATTAACTGGCACTGAGATGGAAAATTGGGCAAAGAAACTGTGTAGAAGAAAATTTGGTATAGGTGGTGATGGACTAATTTTTTTTAACAACAAAGGGTATAGATGATACAAAGGCAACATATAAATGGCATTTTTACAATTCAGATGGATCTAGGGCAGAGATGTGTGGAAATGGGTCTAGATGTGCTGCTAGACTAGCATTTAAGCTCAAAATCGCCCCCAAAAAAACACCTATTTGAGACAGATGCGGGGTTAATAGAAGCTGAGGTATTTGAAAAGGAGAAAATGGTCAAAGTTCAATTAACAAAACCAAAAGACTTTAAACAAGACATTGAAATTGAAATACAGGGGGAAACCCATAGAGTACAATATGTAAATACTGGAGTGCCACATGCCATTTTGTTTCTTGAAGATGTGAAAAATCTAGATGTCCAAAATATAGGAGCAAAAGTAAGGTTCCATGAAAAATTTAAGCCAAGTGGGACCAACGTAAACTTTGTATCAATTTCTCGAGATGGCAAACTACATTTAAGGACATATGAGAGAGGAGTTGAGGCAGAGACCTACGCCTGTGGAACAGGAGCAGCTGCTTCTGCCTATGTAGCACACAAATTGGGATATACAAATAAAAACGAAGTTCCAGTAATCACATCTGGTGGAGAGAAATTAACCATAACCATTGGGGAGAAAGATACCCTCTATTTAACGGGAGGAGCCACCCTGGTATATGAGGGTAAATTAAACCCACATGAAATAGGACTATAAATTTAAAGCCAGGCCCAGTTAATCACCAGGCCTGGCTTTAGCAAAAGGAGGAAGGTATTTATTTTTCTTAATGCAATTTAAATACCAAATCCTAGCCCAAGTTTATCCTTTTGATAAACTTGGGCTAAATGATTTTAACTTGGGATTTTGGTATAGTAAGTAGTTAAAATTTTTAAACTGTAAATTTTCCTCCCAAACATGTACTTTCACTGTATTTATCAAAAATTAAAAGAGTTTTTTTGTACAAGAAAAAAAGTTTTTATCTGAAATTGAAAAGTTCAAAATTTTGAACCCATCACCTTCCAGTATGTCCAAATCCCCCCTTTCCCCTTTTTGTATGGGAAAGAGAGGAAGATTCAATTAGTTTTGCCTGGTATGCTGGCATAAATATCAGCTGGGCAATCCTATCTCCAGGGAAAATTTTTTTTCACAGACATAGAGATATTTAGAAGTGATACCTTTATCTCCCCCTATAGTCTGGATCAATCACTCCAACCCCTTGGGTCACCACAAGTCCTTCTTTTATACCTAGACCACTTCTAGAAAATACAAATCCAGCAATATCTTTGGATAATATTTCAATGGCGATACCTGTTCCAATTAGGACTCTTTCCCCAGGCTCAATCAATATTTCACAATGTATAGCGGCAAAAAGGTCCAATCCTACGGACATATCTGTTGCGTATTTTAGTTTTTCTTTAAATCTTTTATCTAGAAATTTCACTTTAACACAAAGAGGGCCCATATCCTCATACTCCTTAAAAACTTTTTTTGTGGAAAAACATTTGAAGAACTAAGCTTAATAAAACTGACGCCATAGTTTTTTCTTTTTTTTGAAGATCTGTCAAACTATAAAATCCAACTTTACTAAATAAAAATTTGTTGTTATAGGAAACTGCCCATGGAGAAAGATCAAAAAAAAGGCCTACTTGTATGGTATTCTTTCTGTTGCAATATGGTCAACAGTGGCAACTGCCTTTAAACTCTCTTTAAGATATACATCTGTAATTAATTTACTCTTTATCTCTACAATCGTATCAACTCTAGTATTATTTTTCACCTTACTTATTGAAAAAAAAAATAAATCAGCTAAAGGCCTTGGATTCAAAAGATATTTTATATTCGTGTATTCTGGGCATACTTAATCCATTTTTATACTATATAATATTGTTCTCTGCGTATGATCTTTTAAGGGCACAAGAGGCCCAGGCCATAAACTACACTTGGCTATCACCTTATCTATTCTTGCATTCTTTTTTTCTTGGTCAAAAACTCACCATAGGAGATATAGTGGGACTAATCTTGAGCTATTTTGGAGTTTATTTAATTGCAACAAAGGGAGAAATATCTAACTTTAATTTCCAAGCCAATCCAAAAGGGATATTTCTTGCACTTCTCAGCACTATTATATGGGCCCTTTACTGGGTCCTAAACACAAAGGACACATTGGACCCCACAATTAGATTATTTTTAAATTTCTTCTTTGGAACCATAGCAATAACCCTCCTATTTTTCATAAAATCATCCCCTTCCTCCCTTTCGTTTTATGGATCTTTGGGGTCCATATATATTGGATTTTTTTGAAATGGGCATAACCTTTTTGCTCTGGTCAAGGGCCCTAAAATTTGCTGAATCAACAGCTAAAATTAGTATTTTGATATACCTCTCACCCTTTCTTTCCCTCATCTTTATCCACTTTTTTTGTAGGAGAAAAAATCTATATTTCCACAATCTTGGCGTTAATTTTGATAATAAGTGGAATAGGCATTCAAAAAAATCTGGAAAACAGCATAAAAACATCCATTCCCTCTTTACTAAACACCTACCTTTTGATATAAAACCCGTAAATTATAACCGAACGGAAGGTATAGAACTAAACCCCATTTATCATTGCTAGTAAAAATTTCCTCAAAGGATTAATTTATGCATATTTTAATAGCATTTATTATTGGAGCTTGTTTACTAGCTGGTTTTCATCCAATGGAATCCCATCCAAAGGGACAATTGTATCTGGTCTTAAACACGGGAGAAAAGGTTGTCATAAGGCCCACAGTAAAGCCTTTTACTGAGGAATTTCAGAAAAAAACACATAGTAAAACAGCATTATGACTATAGTTGTGGTTCTGCTGCCCTTGCAACCCTTTTAGACTTTTATTTAGGGGAAAACTTTACTGAGGATCAGGTAATAATGGGTCTTATGCAATATGGGGACATAGAAAAGATTAAAAAAAAGAAGGGCCTTTTCCCTTCTTGACATGAAGAGGTTTGTAAATGTCCTAGGGTACAAGGGAACAGGGTACATGGCCACCTTAGACGATCTTAAGACTTTAAAAGTCCCTGGCATTATTCCAATAAAAATCTTTAACTACCGACACTTTGTTGTATTTAGAGGTATATATGATAACAGGGTATTTGTTGCTGATCCATGGCGGGGAAATAGCAGTTACCCTATCTCTAAATTTAAAGAAATGTGGTATAAAAATGTAATTTTTATTGTGGAACCAAATGGGAGAGGATCTTTAAACCTACTTAAACTTTCAGACGAAGATTTGAGGTATATTGATGAAGATATGGCCAGAAGGACGTTGTTTGACTCATCAGTTGATATGTCCCTTCCCGCAAGAGAAGATTAGATGGAATGCCTACACCTTACGATTATTATAAAAGCAAGTAAATGGAGTAGTTAGATGAAAAGGACAATCTTTCTCGTATTTTTTTATCTTTTTGTTTTTCAATCCAAATCTATTTGGACAGAATAGTACAAAATCATCTAACAACAAGTTCAAATTTTCTGTAAAACTAATTCCATTTCCGGGAAAACAAAAGGCAAATGCAACAATTGAAGATTTAAAAAAAACAGGGATACTCCCCATATTTGGAAAAAAAAGAAATTGGATGAGGATACACCTGTATTTATTGTAACAATAAAGGACTTCTCTAACTTACAAGAAGCTGAAAAATTTTTAGACGATTTTACCAATCACACAGGAGAATTTGCTTACATAACAAAATATAATACCTTAAAAATAGTCAAGGTAGGAAAAGTTCCCTCAGGAATAAAGACAAATGGGCCACATCTAAAGGTCACAAAATCAGAATCCGGTGAGCATGAAACTTCACAACCATCTATTCCCTCCTCTATTGGTACAGCGCCCCTTTCTGGGAGTATAGACCAAAAAAATAGCGCAGCTTGAAGAAAGATTAAACAAATTACAAAAGGAAGCCGAAGCTAGAAAGAAACTGGAAATTACAGAGGAAGAAAAGAAGAAAAAGGAAGAAAAAAATTTTAGAAGCAGCAGGTAGAGAATATCTACTACTCCCCAAGGGGCGCCTTAGCTTGGAATATTCCCTGGGATATTCATACTATTCATATGACACCCTGGAATCTATTTACTCAGTTGAACACCATGCAAACCATAATTTAAGAAACACTATTTCCACTGAATATGCAGTTCTAAACAACTTGACTTTAACCATGAATGTACCCTTTGTGTATAAATACGACAAAATTGGCACAGACCAGTCAAAAGAGGTAACAGATATTGGAGATATCAGTTTTGGTGTAAAATTTCAGCCCTTTAAAAACACAGGAAAATGGCCAGCACCAATAATAAGCTCATCACTTATCCTACCAACTGGACGGGGCGTCTATGACATTGACATTGACAATGAACTAAGTACTGGAGGAAGTCTATTGGGCCTATCCACTTCAGTATCAGTATCTAAACCCATTGACAGTGAATGCCTTTGCCAGCCTTGGATATACCTATTATTTTGAAAAGGATGGAATCGACCAGGTTAGAGGTGGAGACGTACTTGTAAAGGTAAAACCCAGGGGGAGTATTAGTGGAAGTCTAGGGCTTGGCTATGCCCTATCATATAACGTCTCCCTGTCGTTGAGTTATTCATACTCATATGGATTGGGATCAAAGTATTATTTCAAGAGCGGAAGGGTAAGTCAGAGTGGGACATCTGTATCATCCTCTCTGGGTATTAGTACAGGGTGGTATATTACCCCAAAACGCTCAGTAATTGTGGGTGCAGGTATAGGTTTGACAAACAATGACCCTGACTTCTCATTTTCTTTGAGAATCCCCTTTGACTATGACCTAGTTAAGTAAAATGTTTAATAATGCCAAATTAGTTGCAGCTGATATAGCAATTATAATAATATTTTTTTTGCTATCTAGCACTGGATATTGTGCATTTAATGAGCAACTTGCAATCACCACAAAGGCAATTTCCTTAGCCAATGCCGTAACTGCAAATCCCCCTGGGATAATGTCCATCCACTATAACCCTGCGGGCCTTTCCCTGCTTGGATCCGGAAAATGGTTCTACCAGGGATTGACCGTACCTTACATAAAAAAAGACCTCTAAATTTGACAGAAACCCCAACTGGCCAGGAATCTTCGGTGGATTTAAGGACGACCCCATTTTAGATAAAAATGGACATGCAGAGGGGACCAACACCAGTGGAAAGATGTTTATCCCAATAATTAACCAGCCAATCAACTTCTTGATTTCCCCCACCATGGGTATTGCATACAGAAGACCTGGCTCAAAATGGACCTTTGCATTTGGAAACTATGCCCCATTTGCTGTTGGATTGATACACAACCACAGAAATGATCCAGCCAGATGGGGGGATGGGAAGTCTACCAGCAACACTTAATATATGCAGCACCTTCTGTTAGTTATCAAATAAAAGATAATCTCTCCATAGGACTTACAGTTGGAATTGGTCAAACTGCCATGGGTGCTAGAGTGGATATGAGAAATCCAAATGAACTTGTATCGTTAACCAGAATACTGGGAAATGCTACTAAGGACCTTGAAATACCTGTTATATCAGAGTTAACCCTACCACCTCCATGGTTTGGGGGAGGAATAGGACCATACGACAAAATTGCATCCTTAAAAGTACGACTAAGGGATGATTTTAGTCCCAATTATAATGTAGGAGTGCTGTGGTCTCCATTTAAATGGCTCAGCCTTGGGGTATGTTACCAAAGCCCTATAAAAGTACAGCTTCGAGGGAAATATATCATTGAATATTCAGAGCAATGGCAGAAGATGATGAACTGGCTAGGGAGCTCACCACTTTTACTACAAACCTCTGGCATGTTGGATTTGCCAACCCAAGGGATACCCAATCAAAGGGGTAGGTTAACCACTGAAATAGAATTTCCACAAAGGGTGCAGGCAGGGATAAAACTAACATTACTCAATAAAATAAATCTCATGTTTGATGTGAAATGGGCAAATTGGTCAGTCATTCAACAAGACAATTTTAGATTTGATCAACCCATACAACTACTTCGAGTTGCCAAGATGTCTGGATATACAGGGGGTAATTACAACCTAAAGCTCAACAGAAACTTTAAAGATACTCTAGATTGGGCAGTGGGAATAGAATATATGCTAAATGACAAAATAACCTTAAGGGCAGGGTATGAGTGGAGGGATAGCCCTGTTAGAGACAATTTATTCGACCTATTATATGCACTACCTGACCTACATTTCTTTGGAGTAGGAGTCTCTATTAAATTGCCTAAAAAAATAACCCTGGATGTTGGAGCTGCTTATCTGTTTAATAAAGGTTATAAAGTACCGGATAATTCCAGTAAAAACTTAAACTCCAATGTATTTACAGATGTTGTATATAACCCTTATGCTGGTCTCAATTACAAACAGGACACAGAGACATATATGTTGTCTGTTTCAGCCACTATGCCATTTGAAACAATGAAGGATCTTATGCATCATCAAACTGAAATGTTAAAAAAGGCAGCTTCCATATTAATGTTTTTTTAAACACAAGAAAAAAAGGAGAAAAAGAGGCCTATATTGAAAAGGTAAAAAAACATTTCAAGTTCTAATAAATTAAATATAAATAAAACAAATATAAATAAAACGAAAAATAAAGATTTATTAGTAAAAATACCAGAACCCATATTAAGTCCAAAAGAACAAATAAAAAAATTTAGTTTACGCATTTATTAAATACTGGGAAAATGCAGAAATAGATAAATTTATTTCCTTTTATACTCCATACAGTATAAAAGGAAATCTAATAGGGAAAAAAAGCTATCTATAAGTCATATAAAGATTTGTGGTCAAAAAATAGGCCAAAAAGAATATCAATTAAGGATATGCATATATGGAAAAGCAAGAAGGGCTATTGGGTGAGATTTGTTCAAGGATATGAAGCAGAAAATGGATATAAGGATAGAGGTATAACAACATTATATCTGGAAAAAGTAAATGGTTTTTATAAAATACTAAATCATCAATGGAAAAGACTAAATCAAAATAAACCAAAGCCTAAAAAAATAAAAATGGTGCACGAAAAAATACAAAAGAAGGATATAATAGACTTAATTTATAAATGGAAAAAATCTTGGAAGTCTCATAATATTAATAATTTCATTAAATTTTATTCACCATATAGTATTAAAGGGAAATTAATCGGAAAATCTTCGATAATGGACTACTACAAAAAAATTGTGGTCTAAAGATTTACCTAAAGATATATATATTGCAAATATTCGTATTAGTAGGTCTAAGAGAGGATACGTGGCTGAGTTTATCCAAGAATATATATCCAAAAGGGATACAGGGACATTGGAATAGTTAGTTTAATAGTTGAAAATACAGATAATGGACTAAAAATCATAAACCAACAATGGCGTCCAATCAAGGATCTAGAAATAAAAGGTTTATTTGAAAGCCTTATCAAGTGGATAGACACAGAAAAAAACGTCTGATATAAAAGACCAGGCCAAATTTTATGCACCATATGTTATAAAAGACAAAAAAAATTGGACTGAGGGAAGTTTTAGTTACAAGTACACATAAAAAGGCTACTAGACATATTACCCCAATGGACATTAGAGAAATAAAAATACAAAAGCTAAAAAGAGGTTTTAACACCTGTGTAAAAATGGTCTACAAAGACCATGATAAAAAAAACAGTAAAAGATGTCCAATTACTCTGGGAAAGGATAGACAATTTATGGAAAGTAATTGCTGAGGTAAGACAGTGACCCTCCTGTTTTCAATTTTCAAGGGCGCGTGTCCCAAAAATTTGGATTTGGTGATTTTTAATGTGCCCATACCATAATATTCCCTGTAACTTCTGTATGCATATGCCTGATTCCAAAAGAACCAAAGCTTTTGCCTTCACCTATTGCTGATCCCACCCTTATGGCACCTATGCTGAAGTTGTTGATATCCATGGTTAGATCACTTATCTGCATCATAACCGCTTCAATTTTTTTGACCTGAATTAAATGGATCATCCACTATTCCAAGATCAATTTTAATTGGCTTGATGCATGGATCCTGGCATCCATATTCACGTCACAAAGACTTAAATATGCAGGACCACTTCCATTTATACCATCATCATCGCCATAATAGATGGTTTCAGCATTCATTTTAATACCAGCTTCGTTGAATGCGATCTGGATTCCAGCCTGACCGCTAATTGAATCCATATCCTCTTCGCTAATAGCAACCAATTTTGCCAGAGCAAAAGAGGGCACCAATAAAGCAATAATTAAGGTAAAAATTATATACTTAAATATATTTTTTTCTCATAATCCACCTCCTGTCTACAGCGCAAACCTACAGGCAACCCGGCCACCCAGTACTTAAATTAATAAATACTGGGCCCGTTGGCTTTCCGTCCCAGGGTTACCCCTGGTTTGGCAAGCTCCTAATAGGAGGCAACCCGGCTATCCTGCTTACACAGGACCCGTGGCTTTCCGTCCCATGGTTGCCCATGGTTTGGCTGAAGTTTTTAGTTAAGGTCTGTAGGTTCGCTGTAGGCAACCCGGCCACCCAGTACTTAAATTAATAAATACTGGGCCCGTTGGCTTTCCGTCCCAGGGTTACCCCTGGTTTGGCCTACAGGAAGTGGGCAACCCGGCTACCCAACACTTTTAAACTAAGTGCTGGGCCCGTGGCTTTCCGTCCCTGGGTTACCCCAGGTTTGGCTTTATAAATCCCAAAACCCCAAAGGACACGGCCCTTGAAAATTGTCAAAGAACTTTTTTATTTATTATGTATACAAAAATATCTTAAGTCAATATGTATTTAAATTGTTAATCCTTGTGGAGCAAGGATTTTTCAATAAATCCAAGACAAATAAAAACTGCCCTATTTAACTCAATTTCATCATTTTCCAACACAAACTCACAACTTTTGTCCTCTTCAAATGGCACATCAACCCCAATCACTTCTCCAAGTCCTGGGTATTGCATACCTGTTTTTTTTCTATCCAGGGCCTTTTCATACAACTGTGCCATAACATATCCATTTTCCCTTACAGATTCCCTTTTTATTGCTGTCTCCAACTTACACTTAATATACATCTCAAAAAATCTATCACCCATTTTCTGCCTTGCAAGACGCCTCATCTCAACCTTGTAAGCTGTGCCGTCCATAATAACCACTCTGCCCTGCGAAAATTCCCTGTATGCGTCTTCTACAAACAGCTCATAGGCCTTTTCCCTCTCTTGAGCGGTGTATTCGGGGCTTGGAAAATATTTTTTTCCTAAGTTTATCCATTTCCAGATATACCACATCTATACCTTTATCCAAAAGACTTTCATACACCCTTTTACTAATTGAAGACTTTCCACATCCAGGTAGCCCAACAAACCAAAAACAGTATCCTCTACTTCCCATTTACTACCCCTGCATATATTTGTTTACATTGGCATAATCAAATTTGTCCTCTTTTAAAATATTCTCCATAAACCTAAAAAGTCCATCTCTCACTTGTTTGGGATGACCTGGATACCATTTTGGTGAAGCTATAACCAGGGCCCTGAAAACAAAGAATGGGCCAATCACCTCCAACATCTCTGTATCATTAGTGAGAGATAAATATTCTTCAAAAAAATGTCATGTACATCTTCTCAAAAGGACCTGTTAATTCTGGTTTATCATAGAGACCATATAAAAGATAATTACATGCCATTGTGGAGACATCATCCGCTGCATCACCATATTCTCCTCTGCTCCTGTCCAGTACCCAAAAATCGCCACTGTCTGTCACAAGGACATTCCATGGATGGAAATCTCCGTGTACTACACATAAGCGATTACAATACTTTTTTTAATTTCCACCTCCACTGAATAAGTTCTTTTTCAAGTGCAATGAACTTTTCTTCTGGATAATCATCATATGGATAGGGATAACCATCAATTATCCCAAAAATACACTCACAATCTCCTATTAAATTTCTTACCCTCCTGATATATAAATCGTCTTGCTCAAATTTTTGAGAATGTATTTTGGCTAGATACCTTGAAAGCTTTTTTACAAATTCCAGATCTTCATGCCTGAAGTCTCCCTTCTTTATCCTGTCCAAACTGAGATAATAATCCTCTCCATTCACTTTTTCACTCACAATGAAAAATTCTTTGACGTCCTTAACAGCAGTAAGCCCATGCCCAGACATATATCCTAATGCAACTGGAGGTACATGTTTATCTAATTTCCCACCAGTTTCATACTGGAACATAAGTATTCTGGCCCTATCCCAGTAATATTGGTGACCATACTCATCTCCTCTCATAGTGGAAATAACCACATCTTTTTCCTCTCCATCTTTAAACTCTATCTTCACAATAATGGGCTTTCCATAACCAAAATCCTTTAACACCTCGCCTTTTTGCTTACCAAACTCATCTAAGGAAATGGACTTTACCCTCCCTTTATAGATGTCATTAAAAAAATTTATATAACTCGTTTGCACTGTACATATCTACCCCACTATATTGTTTAATTTTTTTTCACCCTGTCTGTAAGTTCTATGAGTTTGTCCTTGGGTTTGTGGCCTAAAGGTCTGATCGCCTTTTCTCCTAACAGTCGTTCAAACAGCTTAACAAGGGAAGGGGAATCTCCCCAGCAGACCAGAAGTCGATCACAAGGAAGATTTCCCTTCTCCCTTAAACAGTATTTTATACTTAGCTCATGTCCCAATCTGGGACATCTTTTAACTATTTTATCTAAAATCCCTTCCATAAAAAAACCTAAGGTTTTGGCAGTTGTCTAAGCTCTTCCAGGGCCTTTTCAATATCGTCATCTGAAAGAGAATAATTTGAAAGTCGACCTGACAAATACGCTTCATAGGCTGCCATATCAACTAGACCATGTCCACTGTATGTAAACACAATTGTCTTTTCCTTGCCCTCATCTTTGGCCTTTTTGGCCTCTTCAATTACATAACAAATTGCATGGGTGGTCTCTGGTGCTGGGATAAATCCTTCACACCTTGCCCAGGTAATACCTGCCTTAAATGTATCCAATTGTGCCACAGACACAGGGGAAACCAAATTCTCTTTCACTAATTTGCTGACAATTGGTGCCATGCCATGATACCTAAGTCCACCTGCATGCACTGGAGGAGGCATAAAGGAGTGTCCAAGTGTGTGCATTGGAAGAAGTGGTGTGCTCTTTGCCACATCACCAAAGTCATACATATACCTGCCCCTGGTCATTGTTGGACAAGAGGCTGGCTCAACTGCATATATTTCTATCTTATCCCCGTTTATTTTATCCCTTGCAAATGGAAGTGCAAGGCCTGCAAAATTACTTCCTCCACCAGCGCAACCAATAATTACATCTGGCTTCTCTCCAATTAAATCCAATTGCTTCTTGGCTTCAAGTCCAATTACAGTCTGATGGAGCAAGACATGATTGAGTACACTTCCAAGGGCATACTTGGTTAATTTGTCTCCAACTGCCCTCTCAATGGCCTCACTAATAGCAATACCTAAACTGCCAGGAGAATCTGGGTCCTTTTCCAGGATTTCCCTGCCTACCTTTGTAAGATCGCTTGGACTGGGAATACAAGTAGCACCCCAGGTCTGCATCATTATTTTCCTATAGGGCTTTTGATCATAACTCACCCTTACCATAAAGACCTCACACTCAATCCCAAATTGAGCACATGCAAAGGAAAGGGCACTTCCCCATTGCCCTGCTCCAGTTTCAGTACATATCTTTTTGGTGTTTTCCAGTTTATTGTAATAAGCTTGAGGGATTGCGGTGTTTGGTTTATGACTCCCTGGAGGAGAGACTGACTCATCTTTAAAATAAATCTTTGCAGGGGTATCTAAAAATTTTTCAAGGTTTCTCGCCCTACGAAGGGGAGTTGGTCTCCATATAATGTATCGTTCTAAAACCTCTTGTGGAATCTTGATCTCCCGCTTATCACTTACCTCCTGCAAAATAAGGCCCATGGGAAATATTTCCTTTAAATCATCTGGTGAAACAGGAGATTTAGTCCCTGGATGAAGGGGAGGAGACATAGGTGTTGGGAGGTCAGGCAAAATATTATACCAATTAGTTGGCATATCTTGAGCGTTTAAGATTACCTTTACATCATTCATTTCAAACTCCAAAAAATTTTTGCTCAGTTTATCATTTCCAATTGATACCTAAATCCAAAATTATATATGGCCAAACTGTACACGTAAAAATATAATATATAACTTAGATCAATTTAAACTTCAAAGAAAATCCACGCACAATTAACCCCTATTTAATTAAATAACTGCGTTCCTTTTATTTTTCTTCCTCCCCAATAATCCCGTACAAAAAATAATCAACAATATATTCAATTATCTCTTTAATACTCAAGGACCCATCCTTTTTATACCAGAAATAAAGCCACTGGACTGTGGCAAAAAAAGCAGAAGGTGAGAACTGTTATATTTGTCTTTTTTATCTTGCCCTGATCCATTATCCTCCTCAAGTAATTTTTAAACTGGGCCACATTGGACCTTTCATAATTTACTATTATTTCCCTTTTCTCTGGAGGAAGAGATTCAATTTCAAAAAAACAAAACCTTGTTAAAATTTTTGTGTCTTAAATATCCAGTGGTATAGTCGTATAAAATATTTATAAGCTGGTCCCTAACATTGGCATACTGAGTTTCACTTCTAAAAATAGCCTGTCTCATGTCTTCATTTATTATCTCGCCTGCCTTTACACAAAGGGTAAATAAAATCTCTTCCTTGTTTTTAAAATGGTGGTATAGGGCTGCTTTGCTTATTCCCACCCTCTCAGCTATCTCTCTCATTGAAGAGCGTTCATAACCCTTTTCCACAAAGAGATCGTGGGCCTTTTCCAAAATTATCTGTGCTGTTTCGTGCATATTGGCAATATCTTTTTTTTATCATACCCCCCCTACTCCATTTGTTTTTTTTAATTACTGCCCTGGGCTTACTACCCTCCTGTGGTCCTATAATTCCATCTCTTTCCATCATCTCTATAAACCTTGCGGCCTTATTAAAACCTATCCTCAAATATCGCTGCAACATGGATATGGAAATCCTATCTTGTTCCATCACAAACTTAACCGCATCCTGGTACAGTGGATCACTGAACCCATCATCTCCTCCATCCACCCTTTTACTCTGCTCCTTCTCTATCTTCCACTCTTTTAAATCCATATGTTCTTTTTTTTGGATATTTATTTTCCCAAAATTTAATAATCCTATTTATCTCTCCATCACTTATATATGCCCCATGTATCCTCTGGATTCTACCTGCCGGTGGTTTAAAGAGCATGTCACCTTTTCCCAATAGGTTTTCTGCACCCATATTATCTAAAATGGTCCTTGAATCATGTTTTGAAGTGACCTGAAATGCCACCCTTGCTGGAAAATTTGCCTTAATTAGCCCTGTCACCACGTCTACAGATGGTCTTTGGGTTGCCAGAATCAAATGGATTCCAGCAGCCCTTGCAAGCTGGGCAAGTCTAATTATTTTTGTCTCTGCCTCCTTGCCTGCTGTTAACATAAGGTCTGCCATCTCATCAATTACAATAACAATATAGGGCATATGTTCTAAATCAGGGTATTCTTCCATTTCTCTTCTGATTATTTCATTGTAACCATATACATTCCTGGCTCCCACTTTTGCCATCTTATCGTACCTATTATCCATTTCACTCTCTGCCCACTCTAAAGCTGTCTTGGCGAGTTCCATGTCCACTACCACTGGATGGAGCAAATGGGGAAGGGATGAATAAGAGGACATTTCAATCCTCTTTGGGTCAATCAAGAGAAACTTCACCTCATCTGGAGAAAAACGCATGAGTAAACTAATTATTATGGAATTTAAACATACGCTTTTTCCTGCACCAGTGGCACCAGCAACAAGGAGATGGGGCATTTTAGCAAGGTCTTCTACCCTTGGTCTCCCAAGGATATCTTGGCCCAATACTATTGGCAGTACACCTTTATTTTTCTGAAAAACATCTGATTCAACTATTTCCCTGAAAAAAAACTGTCTCCCTTTTTCTATTTGGAATCTCTATTCCAATATAGTCTTTTCCAGGGATTGGGGCCTCAATTCTAACGGCAACTGCTTTAAGGGCCAATGCAAGATCATTGTTCAACTGGGCTATCTTACTTATCTTTATCCCAGGAGCTGGACGAAATTCAAACACAGTTACTACAGGTCCAGGTTTTATATTAAGTAGCTCTCCATGTATTCCAAAGTCCTGCAAACAGGCAATTAACCTATTGGAGATCTCTTCAAAATACTTAGCATCGGCGTCCGCTTTTTGCTTTTTTTACTGGATCAAGAAGTTCCAAAGAGGGATACTCCCTTTTATAATCTAGGGCTATTTTTCCCTGGGACTTAATATTTAATTTTAATTTTTCATCTTTTTTTAACTTCCTTATCTGCTGAATTCTCAATGGGTATATTTTCCTTTTTTTTCTTGAGAAGTTACTTTGTAATCTTTTTTTTACTTTATATTTTGGGTCATTTCTAAATGCTGACGTTTTTGAGAACAAATTGACCAATGATGTAACTATTTTTTTTTAGATACCCCAATATATATGTTGTACCATAGAAAATCTTTTCAAATATATCTCTCCATAAAAACCAAAATATGAGCTGGATACCTGTTACAATAAAAAAAAATACATACAAGTAAAGTACCACCCAAGCTTAAATATCTATAACTCAAAGAATAAAGCCAATCACCAATATATCCCCCTCCGTGTATGTGTCCAATATAAATAGAACCTCCAAATTTTGATCCAAAAAAACATCAAAAGAAACAACAAAATAAAGACAATGCCAACAACCCTGTACCATTTGACCATAAGAGACTTAAAAAAACCACAAAGACCAACCCACAAAAACAAAAAAAGGAACACACCACGCCACATTGCCGAACAATTCCACTAAAAGCCCTCCCAAATAGGCACCCACTATTCCACCATAATTTTTTTACCCTTGTTGCAGATGCTGCAACGTTAAAGGAAGGATCACTGGGGGAATAAGAAGATATGGACAGAAATAAAAAAAAGCAGATAAATAAAAGAGTCAGGGAGCAAATTTCCCTGACCAATTTGTTTCCATAACTACTTTTCTCCATAAGAAAGTACTATTCTCTGCCAAGATATTCAAAGGTCCGAGTATCTACCTTGACCTTATCTCCTGTATTTATAAAAAGAGGTACATTTACTGTAAGCCCACCTTCTAAAGTGGCTGGTTTTGTTGCACCGCTAACAGTATCTCCCTTAATCCCAGGCTCTGTTTCAATCACCTCCAGCACCACCGCTGCAGGCAAATTTACGTCTATTATCTGACCATTATATATGAGGACCTTATTTGTCTCTCCCTCTTTTAAAAAAAAAGACCTTTTTATCCAAAGTAGATGCTGGCACATACATCTGCTCATATGTCTCAAGGTCCATAAATACAAGCTCATCACCTTCACGATATAAATACTGGACCTCTTTGGTGACCAGATCAGGCCTATCTATTTTTTCCCCAGACCTAAATGTATATTCTATCACAGATCCATTTAATAGATTCTTTAACTTTGTCCATATATGGGCCCCACCCCTGCCATATTTTGCATGTAGAAAATCTATTATCTCGTATGGTTCACCCTTAAACTCAATTTTTAATCCCTTACGAATATCAGATGTGGTGTACATGAATATCCTCCTTATTTTTTTGTTCTCATCCTTTTTTTGAAAGAAAATTAGACAGTTGTCAATGTTCCACATCTCATTCTAACCTTCTGTATTTCAATTGTCTAAATATTCCACCAGTGCAAGTATTGCCATTACATATGAAAAGATTCCAAAACCTGAAACAACACCTATGCATTTAGAAGAAAGCATACTTTGATGTCTGATTTTTTCTTTCCTTGACCACAAATTACTAATGTGTACCTCAACACAGGGAATACCAATCCATGAAATACAGTCTCTTATGGCAAGAGAAGTATGGGTGTAGGCCCCAGCATTTATAACAATCCCATTGACTTTATCTAACCACGCCCTCTCCAATCTATCTATTATTTCTCCTTCGTGATTGGATTGAAAAAGGTCCATGTCCACCCTCTCAATGATATCCTTTTTTTAAATATTCACTCATTTCCAACACAATATCCTGCATCTTTTTCTTTCCATATATTTCAGGTTCTCTCTTGCCAATATATCTTAAATTTGGACCATTTATTATTAAAATTTTATACTTATCTGACATATATAATCTCCTGTAATAGATCTACTTCATTTCCTTTGGACCATTTTCCCTTTTTTTCTAAAATTGGATGGACCTTTACAACTGGCAACTTGGATTCATTGGGTCTCTCTATTTTTTTTTCCACTACTGGCATTAAGTTTGTCTTTAACAAAAAAAACATATCCCCTATATTAATCCCCCTATCTGATGTTAAAATCTCCCCTTGAGACACCTTATCAATATTATTGTAAATCCTTCCCAGTCCAACCACCTGATAATAATCTCCTGCACTAAATTCATTTTTCTTGGCTATAACAAAATAAGTATCCTTTTCTGGGCTGAAATTAAATTCAATTGCAATATGTGAAGTTGCCAGCGAATAACCCCCTTCAATTCCTGTTATTATCCCTGATAGGCTCATAACAGGGTCAAGTTCTACTAAACATTTATACTTTGCTTCATAAATTCCTGTAACATCGTCATAAGAAGGATGACTATCTATATTAAAAACATTTAAACGAATATCCTTCTGATCCATCCCTTGTTTAGACTTACCAAACTTAAACATAATACTTTGATTTAACCATTTTCTTGCTACTTTGAGCACCCCTAGTTCCTGCGCTTTTAAAGCTAATTTTTTTTGCCACTGAACTAACATTGGTCTTGTCTCCTCCTTCCATTGTAACATCCACATCAACTAATTCCTTAAATACCTTATATTGAGTATCCACAGGCTTTTTTTTGATCAATACTTTTGCACATCCCCCAACAACAAAGGCTCCTATTAACAAAAAAATATAATATCTTCTTCATCTTACCCCCTTTAATATTGACCTTTGATATTTTTTTATTTACCAGATTCACTAATAACATCAGTTAGTTTAATCTAACACACATACCAATTGCAAGCATTAAAACCATGAAATTGGAACTTATACTAAAACATACCATATATGAAATATGCAAATTGCAACCTGTAGAATATCCCCAAATACCCATAGCTGGCCGTTCAAATGTGGGCAAATCCAGTTTTATTAACTGTTTATCAAGCCAAAAAAAATCTCGCTAAAACCAGCTCAAAGCCAGGAAAAACAAGGTCAATAAACTTTTATTATATAAAGAGATTTAAAGGATATTTAGTGGATTTGCCAGGGTATGGGTATGCCAAGACATCCAAAAAAAGAGAGACAAAAATGGGCAGAGCTTGTTGATACCTATTTCAACAAAAATTCCCATTACATTAAAGGAGTTATATTACTAATTGATAGCAGAATACCACCTCAAGAAGCTGATATCACTCTATTTAATTACATAAAGGATAGGAGTTTTAGTATAATCCCTATACTCACAAAAGAAGATAAGGCACAGATGTCTGCAAAGATAAGGCTCAAAAATTTCTGGCAGGACTTTTCAGGTCATAATATAGAACCAATTTTATTTTCTTCAAAGACATCAAAGGGCAAAGGACAGGTGATGAATATTTTGACAGAGGTATTTAAAAAGTAGAATGAATACAGATTTATTAAAATGCCATTTTTGTGGGGGCAGGGCCGAAATTGAGGGAAGGTGAGCAAATAGTAAAGTGGTCTGCAGGGACTGTGGATCTTATGCACATATATCAGAATACAGAGATGATATTGAAAGATTAAAAGAAAAGTGGATCTGTGAATTTTTGGAAGAAAATAAAAAAAACTAACACTACTCATTCAAAAAATACCACTTGATTTACTTGTTCTCTGGTCTTTAAAACCTGCTCCACCTTAAGACGATGAGATTCTTCTATAGAAGATATTATTGACAGTATAAGGCCCTCATCATTTTTGAGGGCCTTATACTTTTTTATATAGCCTACAACATATACATATCCACAACCAAAAAAATCCACAACAAGAATTGTCAGCAGCACCATATCCAAGGTAATAGAGTAACTTCTTACCATCTATATTTAATATTTTCTCTTCCACAAGCTCAAAAAAATCCAGATATTGTATCAACTTTTTTAGGTAGATGAAAATGAACAAATCTCCTTTCCATTAGTTCTCATGCTTTCCAATAATTGATATTGCACAAATATTCATAAATGGAAAACCGCCTAGATTATGGGTTAAGCCAAATCTTGGATTTTCAAGTTGCTATCCCCAGCCCTGCCCTGTAGTTGGAGATAAATTTCATATATCATCCTGAGGCCAGATGCACCAATTGGATGACCAAAGCACTTAAGTCCTCCATCTATCTGGCATGGTATTTTACCATCCTGTCATAAAAACCATCCATTACGTCATATATTGCCCGTCCCCTCTCAGATATGTGTAAATCTTCATAGGTAACCAGCTCTGTTATGGAAAAACAGTCGTGAACCTCAATTAAAGATAGCTCTTCCCTGGGATTTTTTATACCTGCCTCTTTGTATGCCTCAATAGAACATTTTGATGTTGTAACAAAGTGGGAACCGTCCCATGATGTATAAGTCATTTCCTCTCCACTGGAGACTGCCACTTGAAGGGCCTTTACTGTTATAATATCCTTTTTACCTAGTTTTTGGCAATCTCAGGGGTGGTCACAATTGCAGCAGCAGCCCCATCTGATACCCCGCAACAATCAAAAAGACCTAAAGGATAAGCAATTATAGGAGACGCCATTACCTGCTCTTCTGTTACAGCCCGTCTTAGGTGTGCCTTTTCATTGTAGGTCCCATTTAAGTGGCTTTTGGCAGAGATATGTGCCATTGCCCTTTTTATGTCCTTCATGGGGATCTTATACTTAGCACTATATGCTGATGCAAGTTGGGCAAAGGCGCCTGGTGCAGTTAAATTTGGCCACCATTGTGAAGCCAAAGAGCCAGGAGATAGCTGTGGAAGTCCTCCGTATCCTGTATCCTTTAATTTTTCCACTCCAAGGGCAAGGCATATATCATATGCCCCAGATGCAACTGCGTAACATGCCCCTCTAAATGCCTCAGTACCAGTTGCACAATAATTCTCAGTCCTGGTAACAGGTATCTTATCAAGCCTAAGGGTAGTGGATAAGGGCATAGCGGTCTTTCCCACACTCACCTCATCTATACAAGTCCCAAGCCATGCGGCCTGGATATCCTTTTTATCAATTTTAGCATCCTCAAGACACTCTAAAAACGCCTCTACTATTAACTCTTCAGCACCTACATCCCATCTTTCTCCAAACTTTGTACAGCCCATTCCTATTATGGCCACCTTGTCCCTTATACCATGTGCCATAACTATCCTCCTATTTTTTAAAAAAAACATCTTCATAATGGCTTCGTTTGCATTATAATATTCTGAGACCTCTGAAATATCATTTATCTCATCAAAATATTCTTCAATATCTTCAACTGTTGGAACATTATCACCTTTATCAATCTTTACCCCTTTTCCAGTTAAAAATGCTGCCCTATTGTAATATCCAGCCGCACAATTAAATATATATCCACTTACCTCACACTCCTCGCTACACAGATATAATACCATAGGTGCAACATATTCAGGTTTCATTTTTTTCAAAAAGATCTGGTGGTAAGATATCCTGGGTTAATCTTGATGCTGCAATGGGTGCTATTGTATTTACTTTAATGTTGTATTTCTCACCCTCTAACTTTAAGGTATGCATAAGTCCAACAAGTCCCATTTTTGCAGATGAATAATTGGTCTGTCCAAAATTCCCATAAAGACCAGCACCTGATGAGGTAAATATAATCCTTCCATAGCCTTGTTCCCTCATAACCTTGAATGCCGGCTGTGTTACATAATATGCTCCATTTAGATGCACATCTATAACAGGATGCCACATATCTTCTTCCATTTTAACAAAGGATTTATCCCGTAAGATTCCTGCATTATTAATTAAAATATCTATACGGCCATATTTTTCCAGTGCACATTTAATTATATTTTCCCCACCCTCTTTTGTTGCCACATTATCATAATTGGGATATGCCTCTCCCCCAAGGGCTTTGATCTCATCCACTACCTTTTGGGCTGGGGTCTTTGATGCACCTGTTCCATCTCTATCACCACCAAGATCATTTACAATGACTTTAGCACCCCTTTTTGCAAGCTCAATTGCATACACCCTTCCAAGTCCTCCACCTGCACCTGTTACAACTGCCACCTTTCCATGAAACCTTATCCTATTTTTGGCTTCCCTTGCCCCGGGTACTGGTCTTGCCTTCCAGAAATACTGTTTAAATCCCCTTTTCTCATCTACAAACCTGATCCTGAAAACCATTTCCATCTCAAGACCCACATCTAACTCTTCCAGGTCACAGTCTGTAAAATCAGCCAGCATTCTTCCCCCACCTTCAAACTGTATGAGGCCATATTTATGCGGAGGATCAATTGATGCAGCTAACATATCACCAGTATAGGTCATGATCCTGGCTATTTTATCTGCAAATTCATACTCTTCCTGGGAATTAATAGCTCCACATTCTGGATTCACACACACATCCTGCTTTGGAAATTGCACAGTTCCACATTTTTTTGCATTTTCCTCCAATAAGCCCCAAGAGCATCTTATTATTTCTATACAGAACTGAAAGAGAGGTCTTTAAATCCTCCTCTCCCCTGAGTCCTAAATCAGGATTCAAATTTTTGCTAAAAACCAGAAACTTTGCGTAATTATCTATTGTCTTTTTGTTCTCCAGACTATGTTTAAATCCATATTCTGGCCTATATTTATCTATATTCTCTGTTACCTTTAGACAAAGTGCATCTACCCCATGTCCAAAGCCGCATACCACTATCACATCTCCAGGCCTTGCCTCTTCCAATACCTTTGTTAGCATGAGCAGGGGATGTGCACATCCAGTCTCTCCAACATTTTCATGCAGATTATCCTGAATCTGTTCTTTTTGTGCTCCAATTATCTTTGCAATCTTTCCATGATCCCTCTTAAATACACATGGATATACAAACTTAGATATGTCTTTTACAGATTGTCCTGTTTTTTTCTAATAGTTTCAAAATGGCCTGGGGGATAAATTTAATATATCCTTCATCCCTTGCCCATCTTTCCTCCCAAAAATAATCAAACCTCTTGTTCTCACCCCTGAAATGTTCATTAAAATCAACAGAGATGGAATATGAATCAACAAATTCAGCAACAATATCTTCTCCATTGCCAACTAAAAAAACTGGCAGCTCCATCCCCAAAATACATCTCATAAAATGAGCCAGGTTTTGCACGCCTTGAATCTGATGCAACCACCAATACAGTTGAACCATCTGCCTGCTGAGATTATGTGCTGAAATTAAAGCACTTACACCTACCCTCTGGGAACCTGTTATGTCCTGGGTGAGGCATGATACATCTAGATTTAAAGCAGCCCTTATAATCCCTGAGTTTTGTCTGTCAGCAAAGGGCATAGTAGTTGATGCAAACAAAATAGAGTTTATCTCACCCTTATCTTTACCTGAAATTGCATAAGATGCCGCAGAAACACCCATAGTAATTGAGTCTTCATCCCAATTACACATGGACCTTTCACCTTGGGAAACCATCATAAGTGCCGGAGAAAACCACCCCATTGCCTGATATATTGCCTGGCGGGATAGCCTCAATTTTGGGATATATGTTCCAAAGGATTTAATGCCAATCATAGACCCTCCCTTAATTCCATTTTCAATTTAATTTAAAAAGTTTTTCAATTAATTGAGATTTCATGATGTCCCCTGAAATCTTTAATTTACCTGAAGTATATGCCTGCATGGCAGGAAGCTTTCCATTCATCATATCTAAGAAGTCCTTATCTTCCATCTCTAGGGTTGTAGTAGGTGATGTAACTGCACCTTTTTTTAATATCCAGCTTTCCATCTTCCACATGTACAGACCACTCACCACCAGATTCACCAGATATCTTAAATAAAAATGTAACATCTAGCCCTTGGCCTGCTCTTTATTAAATGCTGATTCCATGGAAGAAAATACATCTTCTGGTGAGTTAAACATAACTGACTCATCTTTTTTTAGCCATATCTGGTTTTTTATTTAAAGAAGAGAGCAGATCAGTTAACTGTTCTGTGAGATTTTTATAAACTTTGGGATCTTTTAGATTAGAGACATAACTTAAGTTCTCTCTTATTTTTTTCCGGAGCTGGAACTTCTCCATTATCTGATAGCATAATTCCAGGACCAGTTCCAATAACAACACGATTATAAGTCCCAAGACCTGCATTATATATCCTGCCTGATACATCACATCTATCGCTGACCAGATATAAAACCAGTGGGACCACATATTCTGGCCTCGCCTTATCCAGTAGTTCTTCTGGAAAGATATCCTTAGTCAGCCTTGATGCAGCAAGGGGTGCCACTGTATTTACTTTGATATTATATTTTTCCCCTTCTTCTTTGAGGGTATTCATAAAACCAACAAGGGCCAATTTGGCTGCTGAATAATTTGCCTGTCCAAAATTTCCATAAAGACCTGCTGCTGAAGTGGTAAAAATAATCCTACCATACCCCTGCTCTTTCATCTTTAAAAAGGCAGGTCTTGTAACATGGTAGGCACCGTGGAGATGAACATCCATTACCCCATGCCACATTTGATAATCCATTTTAGCAAAGGACTTGTCCCGTAATATTCCCGCATTGTTAATTAAAATATCTATCCGTCCAAATTTTTCTATTGCTAATTTTACAATATTTTCTCCACCTTGTTTTGTGGCCACATTGTCATAACTGGGATATGCCTCTCCACCAAAGGACATTATTTCATCAACTACCTTTTGCGCCGGGGTCTTTGATTCTCCTGTTCCGTCCCTTGCACCTCCCAAGTCATTCACAATTACCTTAGCCCCTCTTTTTGCAAGCTCAATTGCATAGGCACGGCCCAAGCCTCCACCAGCACCTGTTACAACTGCTACCTTTCCTGTAAAATCTATTTTATCCTGTGCGAGTTCCCCAAATTCAAATTCTCCCATGTCAAGGACAATGTCCCCGGTTTTTGCATTTATAACCCTGTATATTGCTTTATCATCACCTACCTTCCATATAAGTGTCTTAATTGGGGTTCCAGGATATAGAGGCCTTGAAAACCTACATGATATCCTCCTCACCCTCTCAGGCTTGCCAGGGACTAAAGATCTAATCAAGGCCCTGCATGCAAATCCAAGTACATAAACCGTGCATAATTGGCTCTTCAAATCCAACCTTTCTGGCAAATTCAGGATCAACATGAAGGGCAAAGAGGTCCCCAGATAAACGATAGATAAGAGGCTGGTCAGGAGATGGACAATCCTCTACAACAAAATCTGGATCTGTATCTGGATAATCAACTGTCTTTTTGGGGGGCCTATCACCACCAAAATTCCCATCCAATCTCCCAATTATGTTAATAGTACTGGTAAAAAGCTTCTTGCCTCTCCCATCCTTGGTCACAGTTTCACCTACAATTACTGCACCTTTGTCTCCAAGGTCATAGTAATTTTTTTATCTCACCAGTTGTAACAAATTTACCTTCAATTGGGATTGGCCTGTGAAAGACTATTTCCTGCTCCCCGTGCAATATCCCTGCTAAATTAACATTGGACTTTGCCCCCAATTCAAACAAAAAATCAATAATCGAAGCAATGGAAAAGGTGGGAATAACCTTTAAATCCTTTTCATAAACATACTCAAGTTCATCAAATCCAGCCCCAACACCAAGTGCATACAATACAACATCTCTCCAGGTATACTCTTTTTCAATGGGGCCTATCTTCTCTCCTAGAGCACCTAAATTTAACGCCATAATCTACCCCCTGGTTATTTATTTTACCATTTTAACTGAGCGCCAATTTAGTACATAGTTAAATTGGCCTCATATATAAAGTCCAATTAAAAACCTAAAAATTTAGCTGCAATTTTTTTTCATTATTTCATTTGTTCCCGCAAATATAGACATGACCCTAACATCTCTAAATGACCTATCAATGGGACATGATTCAATGGCTCCTATTTCCCCATAAATATCCAGGCACTTATCTGCAACTTTATTGACCAAGTCAGTAATGAGGAATTTTGCCATTGAAGTCTCAGCAATGACCTGTTTTTTTTATCCATATGGTCTATTATTAAACTCTCTAAAAAGGTCCTTGCCATCTTTATCTCTGCTGATAGCTCAACCAATGAAAATTGTACAGCCTGGTATTTTATATATGGTCTTCCATTAAAAGTATTATTTTTTTGCAAATTGAATTGTGGTATTTAAAATAAATTCCGATGCAGCCAGTGCACCTATTGCGCATATTAGTCTTTCTTGCTGTAGTTTTTCCATTAACATGAAAAAAACCCTGGTTTTTTTTACCAAGTAAATTACCTTTTGGAATCCTGCAATTAACAAAAAAAATAATTCTGCTGTGTCCTGGCTATACATCCCCATTTTGTCCAATTTCAATCCTTTTTTTAAATCCTTTAGTTCCATCTTCAACAATGTATAAAGAAAGCGCTTTATATGGATCTTCTATATCTGGATCTCTTGCAGCTACTATAACCAGGTCACAGTTTATTCCATTTGAAATAAATGTCTTTGATCCATTTAATATAATATGGTCACCTTCTTCTACTGCAATAGTTTTAATAGAAGTTAAATCACTGCCAGCATCTGGTTCAGTCATTGCTACTGCAGTTATAATATCTCCAGATACACATCCAGGTAGGTATTTTTGTTTTTGCTCCTCTGTCCCATATGTATCTATATATGGGACAACCACATCACTGTGCAGGCTTGCAAATAATCCAGAATGGTTTGTATATGCAACCTCCTCAGCAAGGATTACAGAATAGAGAAAGTCTCCACCTCGTCCCCCATATTTTTTGTCCACAGTTGGGCACAAAAAACCTGCCCTGCCCATCTTTTTCCACGCATCTTTTGGAACCAGCCTATTTTTTTTCCCAACTATCTATATGTGGAATCACTTCTGTTTTTAGGAAATCTCTAAGTTCCTCTCTAAATTTATGGTGTTTTTCCGTGTATGGTAAGATCTGCATACAATTTACCTCAATTTACCCCTTTAAAAATTAATTCTTTGAGCTTATATTTGTCTCCTCCATATAATTCAAGACATTTGGCATCCCTATAAAACCTCTCAACATGGTATTCCCTCATATAACCATAACCACCAAGGAGTTGAATTGCCTGATCTGAAACCTCTTTAGCTGCACATGCACTAACATATTTTGCACATAATGCCTGGGTAAACAATTTATTCATCTTTCTCACTTTTAGTCTGTTTTTCTCATTGGATAAATCAAGGGCCACCTCATAAGTCAAAGACCTTGCACCTGAGAGTTTTGCATACATCTCACTTATTTTCTTTCTCACTACTGGAAATTCCACCAACTTTCTGTTAAACTGTTTCCTTAATTTCACGTGATTAAGGGCCTTTTCTATACTTCCCTCTGAAATCCCAACGCCCAATGATGCCATTAATATGAGTTCACTAATTAGAAATCTTTTTAAATCCTGCAAACTAAAAAAAACCCTTTCCAAGATAGCTCTTTTCATCCACAAAAACTCCATTTAGTCTCACTGTATATCTGGGGATCATGCTCCATCCAAGTCCCTTTGATTCATGGAATATCTCAATCCTATCATTTATTGGAATCAAAAACACACATAGACCACTTTTGCCATCAACAAATTCCCTATTCAAATGGAATATAAAAAGGGAAGGATACATTGTGGCAATTCCAAATGTGGAATCAACAGAGGATAAGGTCATGGCAACAACTGCAGTCTCAAAATAGTTAAACCCTCCACCACCGAGGTCTTCATTTATGTGCATCCCTAAAAAAACCCAGCTTTGCAGCCTCCCTATAAATATCCATTGGAAAGACCTGATTTTTGTCATAGGTAAGCGCCTGCTCTTCATTGAACATCCCTTTTGCAAATTCCCGAGCTGCCATAATTATCTGTCTTTGATGTTTCTCGAAAATAGCCATAAAAAAATATCCTCCAATTACCCCTCAAACTTATATAATCTCATCAAATTCTTCCTTCAAAAATCCAAGTCCCATTAATATCTCTTCTGTGTCTTTTCCAAAACTGGTTGGAGGGCTCTTTACCTTTCCAGGGGTCTTTGAAAACTTAATTGGCATACCTATGGATTTTTCCTGGGTGCCATCTTCCTGGGCAATGGACATAACCATTTCCCTTGCCTTAAAAAGAGGAATTTTGATTGCTTCTTCATAGGTTAAAACCTCTGACCAGCAGCAATCAACGTGCTTTAACTCTTGTTTCCACTCATCCAGGGTCTTTTCCCTGAATCTTTCTCTAAAAAAAATTAATTATCTCATCTCTTCTATTATCATCATATTGAAGGGGAATGTATTCTTCGCACTTAAAATGTTCACATATTTTTTTTCCAAAACCTATTTTCAACAGCACCCAAAGCAATAGCACGTCTATCTTTAGTCTCATAGGTATTATAACATGCATATCTATGGGAGAGAAAGGTGTTTGAACGTTGTGGGTAAACTCCCATTTGCTTCATAAAAAAAGAAAATTAAATGGGTTAGGGAAAATACACTGTCTGTTAAGGAGATATCTATATATTGACCTTCCCCGCTTTTTTCCCTTGAATATAGGGCCATAACAATCCCTATTACCCCGTAGAGGGCACCAACTATGTCTGCTATTTGTATGCCCGGTATTGAAGGGGGATGTCCTGGAATTCCTATTAAATCCAGAATACCTGCATAACTCAAATAATTAACATCATGACCAGCCTTCATCTTAAATGGACCACTTTGTCCATACCCACTCAAGGAACAATAGATTAGCCGAGGATTAATCTTTAATAAATCTTCATATCCAACGCCCAACCTGGCAGCAACCCCTGGTCTAAATCCTTCAACAACCACATCTGCACCTTTAACCAGCCTGTAAAATGCTTCTTTGCCCCTTGGCTTTTTCAGGTCAATGGTAATGTGCTTCTTGTTTCTATATAAATCTCTGATAAATAAATTGTCTCCAGCAAACCGTTTGTCTTCTACACAAATCACCTCCGCCCCATTGTCTGCAAGAATCATGGTACAAAAAGGGCCTGGATATAACCTGGACAGATCAATTACCCTTACCCCTTCCAGACAACCAATATTCCATGACCTCCCATTGCTCATGAATATCCCCCTTTGTTAACTGAGCGCACGTTTAGTTAATTGCTATATTATAATATTTTTTTATGTCAAGAGGTTAGAAAAACATTTTCTAAAGATAAAATTTTTATTATGTTCCCTTAAAGGATTTGACTTAAAGGTTAAACGACGTTAACACCGTTAAAAAAAACTTTTACCATGGGAATTGGCTGGGTACAAAACCATTAAGTATAAACTTAAGGGGTTGGTCATGAAATTTTTAAATTTTTTTTATTAAGTTTATTGATGGGCTAAATGAAGTGGTTGGCTATGTAGTTTCGTGGCTCACTTCGCTTATGGTCCTTGTGGTTTGTTACGATGTATTCACAAGGTATCTCTTAAAGGCCAGTATGGTGGCAGTTCAGGAACTTGAATGGCATTTGTTTGCAATAGTTTTTCTAATTGGTGCAGCATATACCCTAAAGCATGACAGACATGTTCGAGTAGATGTCCTGTACATGAAATTTTCTAAAAAGACCCAGGCCTGGATAGATTTAATAGGCATACTAATATTTTTGATCCCTTTTTCCATCCTTGTTATCTGGACTTCAAAAAAACTTTGTAGTGTGTTCTTATCTAACCCATGAGACATCTCCTGATCCAGGGGGCTTCCCTGTAGGTACCTTTTAAAATCCTGTATCCCCATTGGATTTTCCCTTGTTCTTTTGCAGGGCATAGCAATCTTCTTTAAAAAACTACTTTTTGTAATGAACAAAGAAAAAGGAGAATAAAGGATGTATGAATCATTAGCCCTTATTATGTTCATAACCCTATTTATTGTTCTCCTCTCAGGATTTCCTGTTGCCTTTGTACTTGGAGGGGTTTCCCTGATCTTTGGTTATTTCACCTTTGGTCTGAATTTTTTTCAACCTGCTCCCTTTGAGAATATGGGGGGTTATGACAAACTATATCTTAATTGCAGTCCCTCTGTTTATATATATGGCTCTATGCTTGAAAAATCAGGAATTGCAGAAGAACTCCTTGAGACAATGGGACTGCTATTTGGCAGGATGAGGGCGGACTTGCCATATCAGTGGTAGTTGTAGGGGCACTACTTGCTGCTGCCACAGGAATAGTTGGAGCATCAGTTGTAACCATGGGACTTTTGAGTCTTCCCACAATGTTAAAAAGGGGATATTCCAAGACAGTTGCAACTGGAACCATTGCAGCATCTGGAACCCTTGGCCAGATAATCCCTCCCAGTATTGTACTGATCCTCCTTGGTAGCATTTTAAATATATCAATTGGAGATATGTTTATTGCAGCCACATTACCTGGACTCTTACTGGTTATTTTATATATTTTGTGGATAATTGGAATTAGCATAGTAAAACCAGAACTTGTGCCAGCAATGCCACCAGAAGAACTTGACAAGTATAGGGGAAAAAAAACTTTTTATAAGGGTATTAAAAGCACTTATACCTCCACTCTTTCTAATAATTGCAGTGCTTGGATCAATATTTGCGGGCATTGCCTCTCCAACCGAGGCTGCAGCAGTAGGAGCATTTGGTGCAACCCTGCTCACTATCCTTAGAAAAAAAATTTCATTATAAAACAATTAAAGCTGTAATGCAGGAGACTACCTTTTTAACATGCATGGTCTTTATAATCCTTGTTGGAGCAACTTCATTTGGACTTGTATTCAGGGGACTTGGAGGAGATGTCTATTTAAAAGATATTATAATCTCCTCTAACCTTGGAATGCATGGATTTTTATTTCTGGTAATGACACTTATATTTATAACTGGCTTTTTTTTATTGATTTTATTGAAATATGTTTTATTATTGTGCCAGTTGTAGCACCTATTTTTAGACATCTTGGGGTGGATATGTTGTGGTTTGGAATCCTGGTTGCAATGAACTTGCAAACATCGTTCTTAACCCCTCCATTTGGATTTTCGCTATTTTATTTAAAGGGAGTTGCACCTAAAGAAGTGACCACTGCACATATATATAAAGGCATAATTCCTTTTATAATAATACAGTTAATTGCACTTACGTTAATTATATTCTATCCTCCATTTGTCACATGGTTACCCAAAATTATAACATACTGATTTAGTAAAATAGTAGATAAAAAAACTGATCAAATAAAAATATCAATGAATGGATTTATAGTAGCTGGCACCCACAGTGGATCAGGCAAGACAACCATCACCCTGGGTATTATGGCGTATCTACGGTCTAGGGGACTAAAAATCCAGGGATTTAAGGTAGGTCCAGATTTTATAGATCCAGGACATCACAAAAAAAGTCTGTGGAGTGGTTTCCCATAATCTGGATACCTGGATGCTAAAACCCTGGGCATGCAAATCACTCTATAACTTTTATTCAAAAGAGGCGGATATAAGTGTAATTGAGGGTGTAATGGGGGTTTTTGATGGATTTTCTCCTGTATCAGAAATTGGATCCACAGCTCACCTTGCTAAAGTCATTAAATTACCTGTGGTCCTTGTGGTTGACGCATCTTCAATGGCAAGGTCAATAGCCGCCCTGGTTATGGGATTTACCAGATTTGATCCAGATCTTAAAATTGCTGGAATCATATTTAACAAAGTTGGAAGCAGGACTCATGTGGATATTATAAAAAAAAGCCATAAAACACTATGTGGATATACCTGTTTTGGCTTTTTCCAGAAGCAAAAAGGGATTGAACTCTCTTCCAGACACCTGGGTCTTATCACCGCAGAAGAAGGAATCTGGAACAGAGAAAAAAATATCTAAATTAATTGAGTGGACTGAAAAGTCCATTACTGATGAATTTAAAGATTTCATAAAAACACATACCAAAAAAAGGTAATAAAGGTGTAAGATCAAAACCAGGTAGACAGAAAACCAGAATAGCAGTTGCAATGGATAGGGCATTTTGCTTTTACTATCAAAACAACCTGGATTTACTTAAATATATGGGAGCAGAAATAGTTTTTTTCTCACCCCTTAAAGACAAAAAGCTTCCAGAGAAAATTAGAGGTATTTATATTGGCGGAGGATATCCCGAACTATATTTAAATGATCTATCAAATAATAAATATATAAAAGAGGAGATCAGAAAATTTATTGAAGATTATGGTGTAGTATATGCCGAATGCGGTGGTTTTATGTATCTTATGGAAAGTATATCCACTCCACAGGTTATGTCCAAAAAGGTCATTTCTATCTTTCCATTTAAAGCACATCTACAAAATAAACTGGTATCACTTGGATATAGAGAAGTAGAGTTCTCACATGACTTACCAATAGGGCCAAAAGGATTAAAGATAAGGGGACATGAATTTCACTATTCCATTGCAGAAGGTCTTGAAGAGTATCCCAATGTATATAAAGTCAAAACCAGAGACGGAAATATAAAAAAAATTCCTATGGTGTTAGATACAAAAACTGTACTGCATCTTATATCCACCTGCATTTCTCAAGCAATATATTAATTGCCAGATACTTTGTAAATTCCTGTAAGGAACATTAATAGATGGGTCATCTTTTAATCTGTGCTGCCACAAAAAGAGAAATACGTACATGGTTCCCTGAAATACCTGATTCACTAAAAATGGGAGATGTTCACCTAATAAAATTTAAGAAGAAAAAAATTCTATATTCAGGTATGTGGTATTGGACCAATTAACTCAGCCATATTCTTAGAAAGGGCAATATTAAAACACAATCTAACAGGCGTCATAAATATTGGAATCGCTGGTTCATTTGATATATCAAAAATACCAATTGGTGCAATAACAATAGCTAGAGAGGAAATATGGCCAGAATATGGGCTAAAACAGCATGGAATCGTGGATCCCAAGGGACTTAAATACGGATTAATAAAAAAAGAATAACAGGATCATATACAACCACATATCAATACCTATTGAGGAAAACATAAATAAAATGGGCTTGTCATTTAGTGATAATTTCTATACAACTACTAATCTAACTGTTGCAGGGGTCACAGGGACCGAGCCTGAAGCCAGGGCTATGGAAAAAAATGTATGGGGCAGATGTGGAGAACATGGAAGGTTTTTCAGTGGCCTATGTGTGTCTCATCCATGAGGTTCCATTTATTGAAATTCGCACCATCTCCAATCAAGTTGGGTGTAGGGATACACACAAATGGGATATAAAAAAGGCCTTACAGGAACTAAAAAAAAGCTAAAAATATAATACACGCCTAGTTATATGAAAAAAATTAAAAACATATTTTGAAGACCACCTTCCAGAGATAGAAAAAAAACATATCTATCCTGCTTAAAGACATTGATCCTTTTGTGAGGGAGGTTGCAGAACATATATTAAAATCAGGAGGAAAGAGACTGAGGCCCATGTTGTGTGTGCTTACAGCAAAGGCCTATGGTTATAATAAAGAAGATATATATCCAGTTGCCTGTGTTCTGGAATTTATCCACTCAGCCACACTCCTACACGATGATATAATTGATCATGCGGATCTTAGACGGGGAAACAGGGCAGCCCATCAAGTCTTTGGAGAAACCAAAACCATTTTAACTGGCGATGCACTCCTAGCCTATCAAACAAAATTGTAACAAACTACAACAATATCAAGTTAATGAGATGCTTATCAGATGCCATATACCAAACTGCATGCGGGGAAATCTTAGAAATAGCCAAGATGGAAAAATCCTGGATCACAGATGAGGAATACCTCCAGGTAATTACTGGGAAAACTGCCTATTTAATACAATTCTCGTGTGAAAGTGGGGGTATTTTAGCAGGAATAAATGAAAAGGGGCTCGCTATTATAAGAAAATTTGGGCTAAACCTTGGAATAGCATTTCAACTGGTAGATGATGTACTTGATTATTCTCTAAACCAGGAAAAGCTGGGAAAACCAGTTGGGGGTGACTTAAGAGAGGGCAAAATCACCCTTCCCCTTATTTTCTACCTAGAATTATTTAATGAATCAAAGAGACTTGAACTTTTAAAAAGGATAAAAAAACAACGAACTTAGTGAAAATGAACAGCTTCAGATACTACACGATATAAATCAAAAAGGTGTGTTACAAAAAGCTCTTAAATCAAGTGATGACTATCTACAAAAGGCCAAAGATGCCCTCATGATGTTTCCTAAGTCACTGGAAAAGGAAATTTTAAATGAGGTAGTTGATTTTGTAAAAAAACAGGGAATACTAAATCTAATCCATTTGATCCCTCCTATCCTTTTTATCACCAACTTTATTTCAAGGAAGACAAATTAATATAAACTTGTCTTTCCCTTTTTATTTAAAATGAAAACCCTACATTGTCTTTTGACTTTAAAATGTTGGAGAATAGACTTTGCTATAAGTCTTTTATTCTTTTCCTAATGACAACTTAGGAATATTTTTGTATTATCTCAAGTAAGACAAACCAATGGAGGGGATATGAAGAATATACTTTGGTTACAAGGGGCAAGTTGTGGTGGTGACACCATATCTTTATTAAATTCTGAACAACCTTCTGTGTTAACTGCCTTTGATATGCTCAATATAAATGTTATTTGGCATCCTTTTTTTAAGTAAGGAACAGGGAGATGAAGTGCTTGAAATCTTTGATAAGGTGTTGACGGATCAAATTCCTTTGGATCTTTTTATATTAGAAGGTGCTATACCCCTTGGACCTGATGGAACAGGCGAATTTTTCTTATTCCATGAAAGACCATTTAAAGATTGGGTGTTGGAATTTTCAAAAAGGGCAGACATAATAATGACAGTTGGCACCTGTGCTGCCTTTGGAGGTATTGTTACTGGATCAAATAATATTAATGAAATGGTGGGACTTCAATTTTTCAACCATCAAAAAGGAGGACTCCTTGGAGAAGATTTTGTATCAAAAAGGGATGGCCAGTGGTGAATGTACCTGGTTGCCCATCCCATCCAGACTGGATAATAGAGACAATGACAGCCTTTTAATGGGATGGTTAAATATTTCTGATCTAGATAAATTTCAAAGACCAAAGGTGTTTTTTGGTAAACTCGCTCATCATGGATGTCCAAAAAAACGAATTTTACGAGTTTAAGGCCTCTGCTGTGAAATTTTCTCAACAGGGGTGTCTATTTGAATTCTTAGGATGTAAAGGCACTTTATGTGAATCTGATTGCAATGAGAGACTATGGCTTGGAAGGACTGGTAGTTGCACAAGAGGAGGCTTCCCATGTATTGCATGCACATCCCCAAAATTTCCAGATGCCCAGCGCCCCTATTTCACTACTCGAAAGGTTGGCGAAATCCCTGTAACCCTTCCCAGAGATGTTCCAAAGGCCTGGTTTATCGGAATATCTGGTTTATCAAAGGCAGCATGCCCTATGAGACTCAAAAAAAAATGCAGTGTCTTTTAAACAGGTCTCCTAAATTTAGTAACTATAATTTAAAGTTAGCTAAAGTAAGTGGCATTATGGAGAAAGATAATGAAAAAAAACCATTGTGCTTGACCCTGTAAATAGATTAGAAGGGGATCTTAGGGTAAAGATTATTGTTGAGGACAACGAGGTAGTAGATGCCCAGAGTTCAGGTATACTTTTTAGGGGATTTGAAAGGATAATGGCATCAAGGATCCAATGGATGCCCTTGTAATAACTCCCAGAATATGTGGTATATGCAGTGTTTCCCATGGGGTTGCAGCTGCCAAGGCCTTGAAGATGGCTATGAATAGTAAAATACCCCCAAATGGGTATCGTATGAAAAACCTTATCCTTGGTAGTGAAGTGATGATGAGCCATCTCACCCATTTTTATTTTTTTGTTTGCTCCAGATCTAACCAATAAAAAGTATAAGGACTTACCAGAATACGAAGAATTGTGCGCACGTTTTGGGGCAATGAAAGGGAGCTCAGTATATAGGTCATTAAAGGGAAGACAAAGCCTACTTGAGCTCATGGGACTTGTAGCTGGAAAATGGCCAAATACCTTGGCGGTTCACCCTGCTGGAACAACATCTACCATGAATCTTAGTACAAAAACAAGAACAATAGGTATCTTGCAAGAGTTTGTAAATTTTGTGGAAAATCACCTCCTTGGAGGAAGTCTAGAAGAATGGCTCGATATAGACACCTTTGATAAGCTTGAGAACTGGCTGGAAAATTCAGAACACTCGAGGTCTGATCTAGGAATTTTCCTAAAATTTTGTCTTAAGAACAGACTAGACAGACTTGGTAGAGGTCCTCAACGCTTTTTAAGCTATGGATCTTTTGAGATAGAAAATGGTGTAAAATGGATAAGAAATGGATTCTATGAGGAAGGAAAGCTCTTTGATTTTGATCAAAACCTAATTGAAGAGCATATTTCCCATTCTTACTTTAGGGACGCGGTTTTATCAAGACATCCATTATCTGGGGTTACTGTCCCATATGCCAGAAAAAAAGGATGCTTATAGCTGGTCAAAATCCCCTAGATACAATGGGATGAGTGTAGAAGTAGGACCCAAGCCCGAATGATTATCTCTGGGGAACCTCTAATTAACGATATTGTAAAGAAAATGGGTACATCTATTTTTTCCAGGATGCTTGCCAGGATAAGAGAGATGACCTTACTTACCAAAAAGTTGGAGAATGGATTGCTGAGATAAACCCAGATGAACCATTCTACTCATCCCTCTCTTCTAGATATGGTGAAGTGGGGATAGGATTGGTAGAGGCAGCAAGGGGAAGCCTTGGGCATTGGGTTAAAATAGGCTCCAAAAGGATAGAAAATTATCAAATAATTACACCGTCTGCTTGGAATATGTCTCCCCGTGATAAAAATAACAACCCAGGTCCATTGGAAGAGGCATTAATAGGTACTAGAATAGAATCTACAGATAACCCAATTGAGGTTTATCATATAATCAGATCGTTTGATCCATGTTTGTCATGTACTGTACACTAAAATTTTATAAATAATAAGCCATGAATACACATAAATATATTTCCTATTCTTTAATTTATGGATTCAAGGAAGAAGTCGTAGTTCTATCCAGCGATTTAAAAGTGGTCGACGCAAATGAAGTTTTTCTAAAAAAACAATAGATATTATATTTCAGATGTACTTGGGAAACCGTGTCATGAAATATTACACAGTTGTAATAAAATATGTCTAAATTTTCAATCAGAATGTCCTATCTTTGAAGCAATGACAACTGATTTACCTTCTACCGTTATAAATAGTGATGTAATAATAAAAAAATCAGACAAAACATTTTAAAATACATGTTTATCCATTTAATGGAATAAATGGAGAGAGTTTATTTCTGCACATTGGGAGAGATATTACTGATAGCGTTGAGCAAAGAAGACTCCAAGAAAGTATGTGGAATGAAATACTAATACATGTTGATACACTTCATAATACAATGGTAGAGAAGAATGATGAGATTTTATACCTTTCAAATAGATTAGAGCAAATAACAGAAATTATACCACTGGCAATAGTGGAATGGGATAAAAATGGAATAATATCTAATGTAAATCATACTACAGAAATATTGCTTGGTTATGAAAAAGAAAGACTGATTGGAAGTCCATTTATTAACTTATTTCCAATAGGTTATGATCAAGAGAGTTTCAAAGGAGTATTGTCTAGGGTGTTAAAAGGACAACTCCTTGATTACACTATAACAGATAATCGTACAAATTTTGGAAAGATAATCCCATTTGAATGGTACCATTTTGCTGTTTATTACGGTAATACATTAAAAGGAGGTATGTCCATTGGCCAAGACTTGAGTGAGATGTACGCACTTGAGCAGGAAAGGAATCTATTGAACTCACAGCTAGACTTATAAAGGAGTTGGTTCAACACCCACTGATTATAGTAAACAGGATGCTTAGGGTAATTTTTTTGGAATATGGCAGCTGAAAAAGAAGTGGGATGGATGGAACGTGAGATAACGGGAAGGGAGGTTGAAATTTTATTTCCAGGATCAAAACGAGATTTTATTCTTGAATATTTAAAGTCTATTTTAGAAGAAATGAAATCAGGAGAAAAAAAAGAAATTGAACTACCTGTTTTAAGGAGGGACAAGACTACATATCCGGCACTTATTGTTTTCTTGCCTGGCTATTTAGATGGAAAACCAGTTATTGCAATGATGGTTAAAAATCTAACTGAACAAAAAAAAAATAGAAACTCTTCTTAATCAAAGCGAGAAAATGAGAGTGTTGGGAGAGATGACAGAGGGTATAATTCACAACCTAAATAACACTCTCCAGTCATTAGGGGCTGGAATTACTTTAATCAAGAAGATGGGAAGAGATGACCGTAAGGCTGATGTATTAGAGAAGCTGGAAAGGGCTTATACTACATGCCTTGATAAGATAAAAAAAACTCTCTGAATTTATAACCCCTGAAATTAAGGAACAAGAGGAACTAAAATTATATCCAATTAGGAGCCTCATTAAGGACGTACTTGAAGTAACTAGATATAAATGGAAGGATATACCAGAAAAGAAAGGTATCAATTTTAAGATTAGCCTTGATATAAAAAAATCTGCCACCAATTCTAATCTATCCAGAAAAATTTAAAAAGGCTCTCACCAATTTAGTCTTTAATGCTATAGAATCAATGGAAAAAGAGGGAGGGGAATTAAAAATCAAATGTTTTCAAAGGGAACAACAAATAGTAATCCAGATTCAAGATGATGGTATTGGTATGAGTTCCGAGGAATTAAAAAAAGGCCTTTGATCCATATTATAGCACAAAAGGGGTTACCCACGCAGGTCTGGGACTTAGTATTGCTAAAAGGATTTTAAAGGATATGGGGGAGATATATCCTTAGAAAGCCTAAAAGGAGTAGGAACCATCTGCACTGTAATCCTCCCCATAGTCACAACCACTGTTCCAACAGACATATCTTCAGAAGCCAGGGTTGAAGGCACATTGCTGGTGATAGAAGACGATGAACTCATAAGAGATCTTTTAAAGGATGCCCTTTCCCTTGCAGGATTTAATGTGATACTCTGTGAAAACGGAAGACAGGGAATAAGGGAATTTAAAAAAAAGGGATCTTTTTGATCTGGTAATAACAGACCTTGGAATGCCTTTCATTAATGGACTAGAAGTTGCTGAAATAATAAAAAAAACAGTCTCCCAAGACACCTATATTTCTGATAACAGGATGGATAACAGACGATCATTTTTTTTAAAGATCAAGCCAGATGTAATAGATGAAATAGTATTTAAACCATTTGATTTAGATAAGCTTGTTAATCTCATAAAGAAATATTTGGCAGAGAATAAAAAAAACAAAAAAGCAATAGAAACAATAACAGTTAGGTTAAGCATATTTACTCCATAATATACTGGCTTTGTTATTTTATTTTCTTTTACGTATTGATTTAAAACATAAATTGAAATAAAAAACCCAAGTAATAGACTAATCACCTGTAAAACAAAAATTGATTGTGGGTCCAACATAAACTTTAGATGAGGAATATGGTGTTTTATTAAATTACTTAACACCTCAAAAAGGCGAGGGGCATAGTAAAATAAAGGGAAAATACGAATCGCAAATTCTATTGAATAAACTATGGGTAAAAATGTGTTGAGATAAAAAAAAGTCAAAAGTCTTCTTATCTGTGTTCTTTCTATTTAATAATCCCAGTAATAGACATCCCAATAATGTAATCATTGAAGTTATGACTATACTCACAACAAGTAAAGATAAGTCATGTGTAATGTTATTCAACCAATAAGCCTGTTTTTTTAGCACAGAGTGAATAATTCTAAATAGTTGTGTGGTAAATAATACAAATATAAATATATTTAATACAAAATTGTGCTCTTTTATGAATTTTAATTCAATGGCAGGAGGTCTCAAATTTAATTGAATGGTCTCGTAAGGACATGCCTTAACGCAGTTTCCACATAAGATACAATTATGATTTGTAGTAATATTAAAAGGTCCTTTAGATAAAGGACATGGCTCACTGTATAGAGTCTTTTTAGTACATTCAAATGTAACACAACCAACCCCGCAGAAATTTCTATTTGATCTAAGCTCTATAACTGAAACCCTGCTAAAGGTACCAACCATATTCCCCAAAGGACAGACATATTTGCACCATGTATTAACATCAAATATCATGGTAGTTGCAACTGCCAATGACAAAATTGTAAGCAAAAAAAATTGATGTGTAATAAGGATTGTGTTCCATTGAAAATAATACTTCAAAAAAAGAAAATAGAAAGTAGCAATAAAGAGCTTATTATTCTTGCAAGTGTTTGGTATTTGGATGAGATTTCCCGATTTAGCCCAACCTTATTAAAAAAAAGAAGATATGTATCTTATGGGACAAATAGCACACCACATCCTGGCAACAAATATTATAGATATAATGAGCAAAGGCTCCCAATCCGCCCATATGAGGATAGGTGTTATATTCTCCTTTTCAGCTTTAGGTCCCAACAGCCCAAATAATATGGTGATGACAAGAAATATACTCCCAAATAGTTGTCCAATTTTTGGGAATAACGGACTCTTAAAGAAATTTTTTTATTTGGGAAATATTAAAGAGATTAATTTGTGAGGATTCGTATGGAGTTTGTTCTCCTATAAATAGTTCCTCTTTTGTGAGAATATTTGATGTGCAAAGGAGCATTGCCCTTTTAACCACATCATATAGCTCTCTGTAATGTCCTGGCCATGGATATAAAACTAACTCTTTTAACACTGTTTCATCAATCTCTATAACATTTTTTTCCCATATCTAGATTTAGATGATGAACTATTTTATATATCATATGGGGAATATCTTTTTTTCTCTGTCTTAGAGAAGGTATTCTTAATATCCTATTTTTCACAATATAGTAAAGAGAGGGATCTAAATTTAGTTCATCTTCACATATCAATATTACTTTGGTATTACTGTACATTGGTTTATCTGACCCAATTGGACTAAAAAAATTTAGTCTTAAGATACTTTGCCAATTCCTTTTGCACCTTGGGTTTTAAATATTCAACATTTTTTAATAATAAGTATTCCATTATTTGCAATACGTATAAACCCTTTAAACAAAGTGGTGGAAGAATCAGGAGACATATATCCAAATAATGCCACTAAATATTTGATCTCTTCTTGAAAAAAAATTTATAATATTAGCATGTTGTGACGAATCTATAAAAGAAAGATCTAGAGTTTTCTCAAAGACAATAACAGGGGAACCATCTTGAATTATTTGCTCTGACATGTGGATTGCAAGAGAAAACTTAAGTGTTCCAGGTTCTCCTGATATAACAAAAAAAGTCATAATCTTTTATAAATTCTGTGACCTCTTTATTAAACTTTTTCGAAATTCTAGACTTCCCATATATTGGAAGACATGGTATATTTTCTCTTGTACTGGAAAGAGTCTGGTAATATTTATTATGCAGTAATTGTGTATTTATCCAGCCTTTTATAAGATAATTTTTCCATGAAATAATTATTTTGTTTTTGATATATTCTTTTTTTGTTTATTAAAGACAAAAAAATATTCTGATTTTATCTTAAGCACATAAGTAAATGTCATTGATTTTGCGTTAAATATTCTATTTGAATATAGAATTACTGATAATTCTCCAAATAACTGTCCTGTAGATAAATATACAATATCTTCTTCAAGCATATTTTCATATTCAGAAACAATATCATTACAATTGGATTTTGTTTTATATGATATACTAACTGTCCCATCTAATATAAAATAAACATGATCTGGATTTTCTTCTTGGAAATATATATTTTTATTTGGAGGGAAAAACTCAATTACTGAATTATCTATTAAATATATAACATCATCTTTAGAGATAGTTAAAAAAAATTTGGCTGGTTTCCAATTCATCAATGGCAAGCTCTCTAATTGCTAATTGCAATTGTATCTTGCTTACAATCCTGTTCTTAGACAAAAAAATCTATTAGAGAAATTTTCTGACCACTTGCTGTAATATCCTCGTATAAGTTATATATACTCTCTCGTTGTTCCTCAGTAATGGCCCTTTGATGTAAGAGATAATCTAATATTTTCTTCAAAATTTATCCCTTTCAATTAATAACCAGATTATATATAAAAAAACCATATTAGGTAATATTTTGATGCAAAAACAGAAATTTTTACGTATTTTATACATATTTCCAGTAAAAATATTGGCCTTTACTACTACAGCAGCAACCAATGATTGGAATCTTAATCTCATACAAGATAGTTTAACAAAAGGAAGATTCAAGTTCAACTAATGTGGGTGTTGAATTTATTATTTAAAGAATAATTATTTAAAGAATATTTGAAATATACCTTAAAGCCAACAACCCGTTCATATAAATTTTCACTCAGGATAACCTGTAATATTCCTTATCTCCTCGTATAACGGCTTTAATCTATTGTACATTTTTTTTATACACACGAATAAATAGTTCTGTATACAAATCATGGTGTTTCATATCTGGTTCAAACACAGCAGAAGTTGAAGTCATCTGTAAAACAGCTTCTTGAAAATTTTTATAGATATCACAACCAACAGCAACATCTATGGCACAGCCAAGTCCTGATGTTTCATAGACCTTGGGTCTATGGGCTGGAATTCCGAAAATATCCGCTGTAATTTGCATAATCCTGTCACTTTGGGATCCGCCCCCAGCCACATATATCTTTTTTTAATGACACCTTAGTCCTTTTTTTCTATGGCCTCTTTTCCATCCCTGAGTGCATATGCCAGTCCCTCTAAAATGGACCTATACACATGGGCCTTGGAATGTACGTCTCCAAAACCAATTATAGCGCCTTTGGCCTCTGGTCCAGGTACCTTTATCCCTGGTGTCCAGTAAGGAAGGGACATAAGTCCTAGGCATCCAGGCGGGGCTTTGTCTAACATCTCATTTAACAGTTCCTCTGGTGTCTTTTTTTACCTTTTTGGATAAACTCACCTCCCTATCTCCAAACTCCTTTTTAAACCAGCTAACAAGCCAATATCCCCTGAAATTTTGAATTTCCAGTGTGTATTGATCTGGAATCGCAGCAGGATATGGTGGAAGGAACCTAATTGGCTCTATATATTTTTTTACTGGTCACATTTATGGTTGCAGTGGTTCCATATCCAAGACATCCCTGATCTAAATCCATGCAACCGCACCCCAATACTTCACACGCCTTGTCAGAGGCCGTTGCATAGACCGGGGTATTTTTCTTAAGACCTGTATCCATTGATGCTTTTTCTGTAACATAACCTATTAATTCTGATGGCCTCACAAGGTCAGGGAGATGATACCTTTTGAGCATAAGTGCCTTCCACTTCCAGTCAAGACCATTTGCCCATTTGTGTCTTTTAAAATCAAATGGCAAGTATCCAACTTGATTGGCCACAGAGTCTTTGAATTCTCCTGTTAATTTAAAATTTAAATACCCTGATAAGCTCAAATATTTGTACATATTTTTCCATACATCCATCTCATTTTTATATATCCAGTTTATTGGTGCCTTATCTTGAAAATACTTTATAGAAGAGTGGATTCCCAGAAGCTTAAACAACAAAGTATAAGCACCTAAAGGAGGATAACATCTAGATTTTCTCTGATCTAGCCAGACTATTGCTGGACGTAATGGATTACCATTTTTGTCCACCGCCAGCATTGTTGCCCGTTGAGTTGTAACCCCAATACCTATTATCTGTTCTGGCGAAAAACCATTTTTCCATAAATTGTTTATTGCTTCACAGAGTTTTTCCCAGAAATAGTTACCATCTTGCTCTGCCCAGCCTGGTTTTTTTTGAATAATAGGATTCAATAACCACTTGGGACTTAAAAACCAGATCTCCATTTACATTAAATAAAATTGCCTTAACACTCTGGGTTCCATTGTCTATGGATAAAATGAATTCCCCCACTAAATTCTCCTTTTTAGTTAATTGGCAAATAGTAATACTGTCTCCAAATTTTTATATATCGTTCTTTCTCCTGTTCCCATCTGTCTTGGTCCCAACCAAGTTCTTCCTGTACAATGGGCTTAATCAGGGGAAAATATTCTATTCCTCCATCCCTTTTAACAAGACCAAGCCTACTCCTTCTTATCATGAGGTCATCTAAGTGGACCACCGCCTCATGCCTTACGCTCCACCTGATCTCACCCACAATACGATGGTCATATAAAATTTTTTTGTTCTTTTTCTCTTAGTTCCTTAAAAAAAATTTGGGCTATCAAATCCATATCGTCCAAGGAGTTTAAAGATCACCTTTTCATCTAAATTACAATCAGGATGCCAGGGAAATCTGGTTAGGATATGGTTAAAATTGTTATAGCTACCTGGGGATGGAAGACATTTTCTTACATACCTTAGTGTATCAATTGCAATCTTCCTAAAAGTTGTTAGCTTTCCTCCAACAACTAAGATTAAACCATTTTTTTTCTATTATTGTGTGTTTTCTGGGTTCTTTTGAGGGCAATTTTTTTGCCTGCAGAAACAATTGGCCTAACTCCTGAATAGGAGGAGATTATATCTGGGACATCTATATCCAGGGACGGAAACATAAAATTTACCCAATCCATCAGGTACTCAAATTCTGCACCATCCATTTTTGGTGGTCTTGATAATTCCCCTTGGTGGTCTATATCAGTTGTCCCTATAACTGTAACCCCTTCCCATGGAAATGCAAAAACAGGTCTTCCATCCCATGGATGAAAACCTGTGACGCACACACTGAGATTTAGTTTTTCTTTTGGAACTATAATATGAGATCCCCTGAGGACGTAGATTGAGTTTTATACCAGCCATATCCGTAATCTCTTTGGTCCAAACCCCTGTTGCACACACCACTGATTTTGCTTTAACTTCAAATTCCTTCCCACCTAATTTGTCTTTTAGGGCTACTCCAATTATTTTATTCATATTATCCTTTAGAAAGGAAATTGCCTCTAAATAATTAATTGCAATTCCACCATTGCACAGTCCTTCCCTTATTACTGCTAACACAAGTCTACTATCATCAGTAACAGAGTCTTCGAATTTAGCTCCTCCAATTAAATCTTCTTTTTTTTATATCTGGTACCTCTTTTATTATTGATTGGGTATTCAGCTTTTCTGTCTTAAAATTTATTTTTCTGTCATGCCAATTTGAAATTATGGAAAAGAGATCATATATTTTTAAAAACAAAGGAATTAAGTGTTTAACTGCCCTCTTATCTTTATATATGGGCAAAATATATGTCATGGGATCAACTAAATATTTTGCCTGGGATAATATAAGTTCCCTCTCTTTTACAGATTCAAATGTAAGTTTTATGTCTCCTTCTTTTAAGTATCTAAGACCGCCATGTACCATCTTTGAAGAAGCACTTGATGTTCCAGATGCAAAATCATTTCTCTCAACTAGAAGACACTTATATCCCATATCAGTGGCTTCTTTAAAAATACCAGCCCCAGTAATGCCACCACCAATCACAATAATATCAAAATAGTTATCTAATCCTTGGATTTGATCTTCCCTCTTATATCCATACCACATAAATATAACTCCCACTTTTATATAAGCTTTCCAGGATTCATAATCCCCTTGGGATCAAAGCTACTAATCATATCCTTTAATACTTCTATCCCTAATTTCCCTTTTTCATGCTCAAGGTATTCTTTATGGTCTATGCCAACTCCATGGTGATGACTAATGGTACCTTTGTTTCTTACAATTGCCTCACTTGCAGCTTTTTTTTAAGGACCTTCCATCTATTCAGGGTTGTTTCATGGTCCTTTGATATCCTAAAGATGTAAGTGGTATAAATGGATGGTCCAGTTATATAAAAGTGAGACAGGTGGGAAAATGCATATACTTTTTCCCCATGGGAGTTTAAGGCCTCTTCCAGAGAACGTTCTATATCATTCATGGTTGAAGTTACCTTATCCCAGGGTACAGAGGTTTCCAGGGTATCCACTCCATACCCCAACTCCCAAAGGGAATTTCTAAGATAGGGAGCTTTGAATCTATTTTTTTTGCCATGCCTTACCAATCAAAGAATAGGTAGACACACCTTTAAACTTTCTCTTTATAAAAGAGGCTACTTCTCTCTTTGTTTGATTAACAAATCTATTGTTTCCAGAATAACCAACCACCATTAAACACCCTGTCTCTCCAATTTTCCTAATGTTAAGATATCTTTTTAAAATTGAAACCAAAAGAGGTCCCCCAACCATGGTTAAATGGGTCATGGTCTCCTTTGGATTTGATAATCTAAGGGTTGATAGGGGAAATTTTTCCTGAGAAAGTGTTTTAACTGCTTTATATCCATCTTCCCACGAGGGCAAGAAATAACCTTCAAAAAGCTCTTTTTCTGGGATAGGTGATATCCTAACCTTTACCTTTGACAAAATCCCTATTCTTCCTTCAGATCCAAGGACAAATTGTTTAATATCAGGACCAGCAGCTGATCCAGGTATATGGGGTATTTCTAAAATCCCTTTAGGGGTATTCAAAAGTCCACCCACAAACATATTGTCAATCCTACCGTAACCAAAGGATTGTTGTCCTGAAGATTTTGTGGCCACCCACCCACCTAAGCTTGAAAACTCGTAAGATTGGGGATAGTGGCCCAGTCTATATCCCATGGGAAGCAAAGACTTTTCTATCTGGGGACCAGTTACACCACCATAAAATTCTGCTACCCTGTTTTGTTCGTTAATCCAAATTATCCTATCCATTCTTTCTAATGATACAGTAATAATGGGCCTATCAATCTCAATTGGATTTATGTGCCCCAGCACACTTGTTCCTCCCCCATATGGAATCAGACAAAAACCTTCCCTATTTGCAAGATCAATTAGTTCCTGAACTTCTTGCTCATTTCTTGGACGGGCAACACCATCTGGAAAAGTCCTGACCTCCCCAAAACGGAGATCTATCCAATCTGGCATACTCTGCCCACGACAGTAGAGTAGTCTATCTTTATCACAGGTTGAAACGAGTGAATGAGTTAAAGATAATTTGCTCTTTTTTTATTTTTTTTAGCACCTTTTCCATGGGTGCAGTATAAGAATATTCAGGACCACCAACTAAATTTTTTTAGTAAATTTAACATATTATCCTTAACAGGATAGTCCACTTCTTCAAGTCCCCAGCCATTCCAACGCCTCATAATTCACCTCCCTGAACATATAACATTTTACTTGCCACACAGTCAGCTGTTAACTAAAAATTACATTGATTAAGATCTAAAATAATCTTAGGATTTTTTCAATATATAAAAACAATTAATATGGGCTTGAAATTATGGATGTTACGGCAGTTGTGCTTTGTGGTGGTAAAAGCTCAAGAATGGGTTATAAAAATAAGTGTTTTTTTTAAACTTGGTAACTCTAGTTTTATTGAAATAATTACTGACAAGTTAAGTATTTTTTTTCGATAATATCTTGCTCGTTGCAAAAGACCCACAAAAATACACATCATTGGGATATAAAGTGGTTTCTGATATATATGAAGAATCTAGTTCCCTTACTGGTATACATGCAGGCCTAGTCTTTGCTCCCACAAAATATAGTTTTATAGTAGGTTGTGACACACCGCTTATAAAATTGGAATTGATTAACTATTTAATATCAACTTAGATAAAGATTATCAGGTAGTGGTGCCCAAAATCGGTAAATATTTTGAGCCCCTTTGTGGTTTTTATTCAAAGGAATGCATTCCCATAATTGAAGATATGATAACAAAAAAAATGCTTTAGAATTAGTACGTTATTTTCCAAGGTCAAGGTAAAGACAATAGATGAGTTCCACATTAAAAAGCATGATCCAGATCTTCACTCTTTTTTTTAATATAAACACCAAGGAGGATTATAAAAAGGCCTTAAAAATATATTTCAATATTGTCTGATTCCTCTTCCTGTCTCTGAATCTCTCCTATAATCCATGCCTTTTCATTTAGTCCATTCAACCTATTTAATATATCATCGACATCTTTCTTCTTTACTATCAATACAATACCAATACCGCAATTAAATATGGACATCATCTCTTCCCAGGACAAATTGCCTTGTTCTTTAATCCACTGAAATATTAAAGGTTTCTCAAAACTATAAAAATCGATCTTGGCCTTTACTCCCCTTGGCAATATTCTGGGAATGTTCTCAAAAAAACCGCCTCCAGTTATATGGGCCATTCCATTTATATGAAAATCTCTAATTAAATTTAGTATTGACCCCACATATATCTTTGTTGGGGTGAGTAATATCTCGCCAAGGGTTTTAGTGGATTCATTCAGTTTTTCTTCAAGGGATATGGACTTGTCCCTTATAATCTTTCTTATGAGAGAAAATCCATTTGAGTGGACTCCACTTGAAGCAAGCCCGATTATCACGTTTCCAACGCCAATGGTAGATCCATCAATTATTTTTGAATCATCCACCACTCCAACACTAAATCCCGATAATTCATATTCCCCTTTTTTATAAAAACCAGGAAGCTCTGCAGTCTCTCCTCCTAGTAAGGCACATCCACTCTGTTTGCACCCTTCAGAAATACCTTTTATAATGTCTTCAGCAACAGAGGTGTCCAACTCTCCCATTGCCAAATAATCCAAAAAGAATAAAGGCTTAGCCCCATGAACCACAATATCATTAACATTCATGGCAACAAGGTCTATACCCACGGTATCATGTTTATTCATATCAAAGGCCAGTTTTAGTTTTGTACCAACACCGTCAGTGGCAGCCACTAGAACTGGAGACTTGATATCTGATATATCAAGCTTGAACATACCACCAAACAGCCCAATATCACTTAGGACCCTTTAGTGTGTGTACCCTTTACAATTCCCTTTATCCTATCAATAAACGTACTGGCTTTGAGGATATCAACTCCAGACTCTCTATATGCCTTACTGAGATCCTTCATTTTTTTCTCCTGGAACTTATTTTAGGGGACAATATAAATTTAATCTATAAAAAATGATCTAAAGAAAGTTACTTAAATGACAAGATATTAATCGTCAAGAATTTCTTCTTTTATCACGGCCTTTGATTTTACTTCCTCTAAGGTATTGGATAATGCATACTTCACATTCTCCCTGACATCTCCTGCGACGATTATCCAGAGTAAGTCCTCTCCAGGTTCAAACTCTCCAGATCTTGCTTCAATGACTATTTTATAAATACCATCTATTGACTCATATTTTTTTTCTAATTTGCTCTATTTTATTATAGTCGCTTTTAACTATTAGTTTTTTAACCTTTTTGCCGTTCCTTGAAATGCCCCTCACCACCCCGTTGTGGATGAGTATCATACCCACCTTTTGGGTAAAATGAGGCTCCTTTTTAAGGTGAGACAATACCTTTGTAATGTCCATTTTTACTCCCATAAAAAAATAAAAAAAAGCGACCTCCCATTTTTAATAAGAGGCCGCTCGTATAATCCTCAATACTTTAATTTACTATACACAGCCTGTTGGTTTTGGAAGACCAGCCATCTTACATGCTCCCTTACCAGGACCAGATGGGAAGAGCTCGTAGATCTTTTTGAGTTTGTATCCAGTTACTTTAGAAAGGATACGAACCATTGGAGCAATACCATTTTTCTTATAATAGTCTTGCAAGAAATTAATTACTTTCCAGTGATCATCGGTGAGTTCCTTGATACCTTCTGATTCCTTTACATATTCCACCCACTCTTCACACCAATCGTCAAAATTCTGCAAGAAACCATCTTCATCTACTTCAAATTTCTTCCCTTTGAATTCAACTACTTGTGCCATGGACAAAACCTCCTTTTAATTTTTTTTCAATTTTCTGAAAATATATTCAGTGGTTAGCAAAAATAAACTTTTCCCAGAAAGGAATATAAATTGTTAACAAAACCAAGTCAACCCCTCTTTGCGTAACATTCAAAAAGTGAAGACACATTAGATTCTAAATTCACATTTTGTCAAGGGCAAAAAAATAAAGATTGTTTAATTATCTAATTTTTCATCATTTCTATTAAACCAATCCTGGCGAATTCAATGGTTGGATCAATCTCCAATGCATCCTTTAAATATGAAATAGCCAGCTCTTTTTTTCCCCATCATCTTATAACACATACCCACATTGGCTAAATCCATTGCAGAACTCCTGTCTAAATCCAGAGCTGACAAAAAGTCTCGAGCAGCTTGCTCATACATCCCCTGCTTAAATTTACAAACCCCTCTTAGATTAAAATATATTGCATTGTCAGGAATTAAGGAAATTGCATAGTCAAGTATCTCTATAGCCCCTTTAAAATCTTCCTTTTGGACTAAAATATTTGCAATATAAAAAAAGTACCATGGACTCCTCTTCTCCACCTGGTTGAATGGGAAGAGCAGATTCAAACAGGGCTTTAGCATTCTCTAGATTCCCTGATTTCCACTCCAGAAGACCTTTAAAAAAAGGGAATAAAATATGCCCCACCATATATTTTTCCTAAAACTTCAAGCCCATATCTAGCTTTTTCAAAATCCTCTTCCTCAACCAACCTCCTTCCAACAAAAAGCCCTACACTGGGATATTTAGTCCTTTCCCTAAATAAAAAAAACCTGGCACAAAATTATAATTACACGGAATATTTATTTTGGGATGGGTTATATTTATTGAATAGAGGTTAAAACCAAGCTCACTCAACTTAGAAGAGAGTCTCATTAGCTCCACATATATATCCCTATCACTAATATCTGGAAGACTAGAAATATCTATCTCATACCCTTTTCTTACCCATGCGGTCTCATCAATACCCTTAAATTTTCTAAGTCCTGAAGGCTCATATCTTGACTCAGTACAAAAATCACCTGCTAGCTGAGCCACTTCAGTTAAGGCCCTGATTGCTGCCTTTTCAGGGGAAGTGGCAGTGCCTGCTGTAAAAACTATTTCACTTTTTTTCTGGATAAGTTGATGGATCATAAGCCAGGGCCCCAACCGTGGGGATACCCATATTTAGAGAAAAATCCTTTATCCAGAGTCTAATATTATTTTTTTCAAAACAAGCTATAAGATCCCTTGCAACTGCATCTTTAAGAGATGCTGGATTGATAGTTGGAACCACTCTCTCTTCTCTATCTATTATGGCGCAAACATGCCTTTCAATCAGCTCACAACATCCCTGAAGGATTGATTCTTCAAAGGTATTACCAGCAGAAGCCCCATTATATTCATTTAATTTCTTAAACCAATCCGCTGGAACCATAAATTCTCTATCTTCACACACAAGATAGGCCTTGCAAAACTTCCATTTAACAAGGTCTAAAACCTTTTGGAGATCTTTTATGTGAAGTTTGTCATCTACAGATTTTAATATCTCTTCCTCTGGTATTAAATTAATATCTTTAGATTTTGTTTTAGCCTCTGTCCATGTAAGTAACCTAAAATTTTCTTCTCGTTCCCAAAAGGAAAAAAAACTATACCTTTCAACAAGTTCCATAACTGCAGATGCCTCGGCCTGAATTGAAGATGGTCCCTTTCCCATTTGTTTCCTTGATGCATAACCGTCTGGCCTCTTTCCCATAGATTGAAAAAAATACAGGTATTCCAAGACGACCAGTATCTATCCTCTTTGTATCAAACAAAATATCCTTGCCAAATTTTTTTGAGTACACTTTTAACATGACTTACAGTTTCTTCAGGAGATTTTGCCTTATCTAACTCCTTTTTATATTTTTTTTAATACAACTGCCTAGTTTTATCATTTAAGTCCTACCCCTTTTTTTCGTAGCCTTATAATAGAGCAAAGGTGTCTTTCTCCTTGTTCATTTTCCATTTCTTTGAAACCAATATATTTTTCATCAATAAAAAAAGTAGTCCTTGGCTAATTTAAAAAAATTTCTTTGCCTTGAGATGATAGTCCTTTGCCAGAATAACCGTGGACTTATTGTCCATGTGATTTAGAAAAAAACTTTATAAGAGGTCTGTAGTGTTCCTGTTTGTAGAGTACCTCTGAACCTATGATGTATTTAAACTTTTTATTTAATCTATCCTTTGTAAAATCCACTTTTCTTACCCTTGCATTTTGAGACAGATTGTTTTTTTAAGATATTTATCTGAGATATCATTAAAGAATCTTCATCAATGTCAGAGAGGGTAACATGAAAACCCAACTTAGCGGCCACAAGACCACAAATGCCCATACCTGCTCCAATTTCAAGCAATTTATCTCCCTTTTCCATGGGAAGTTTGTGTAAGATATAGCTAAGGAGTATAGAAGTTGGCCAAATCTTTGCCCAAAAAGGAAGTTCAAGTAGCTCACCCTCTTTAACCTGGTCAGCAAGTTTGTCAATGTAATCTTCCAAATTTAAAATCTTTACAACCAAAAGTCGCGTATCTAAAACTGCAATCTCTTCAAAATCAATATCAAACTTTTCCCTTATCCTAGAGACAAGCTCATCATAGGACATATCTGATATATTTTTCATAAAAATATCCCCCTAAAAGAAAAGGCCAAACCCTAATCTTAGGGCTTGGCCTTGAGTTATTGCTTTTTAAGAGGCGGCTTCCGGATTCGAACCGGAGAATGGAGGTTTTGCAGACCTCTGCCTTACCACTTGGCTAAGCCGCCTTTTTAAAAAAAAATGGAGCGGGTGACGGGACTTGAACCCGCGACTTCAACCTTGGCAAGGTTGCACTCTACCAACTGAGTTACACCCGCTAACTGACTAGTTTTATAATAATTCATTCAAGACTTGTCAATATTTGGTAGCGGGGCCAGGATTTGAACCTGGGACCTTCGGGTTATGAGCCCGACGAGCTACCAAACTGCTCCACCCCGCATCACTTACGTCCCCAAGGGGATTTGAACCCCTGTTACCGGCGTGAGAGGCCGGCGTCCTGGGCCGAGCTAGACGATGGGGACTAAAAATATGGGTCGTGCAGGATTCGAACCTGCGACTCTCGGCTTAAAAGGCCGATACTCTACCTACTGAGTTAACGACCCAACAAAAATTATTTAATATATTTTTTTAGTTTTTTTGTCAAACG
>BBBM01000001.1 GCA_001311565.1 Desulfothermus okinawensis JCM 13304 | reverse complement strand
TTTTTAAAAGCAGATAAAAATATCCCATATGGTTTTATTGTGAAAATAATGGGGTATATTAAAGATGCCGGAATAGAAAAACTTGGTATAATTGCAGAGCCTGAAACTAAAAATAACAAATAATGCGTTTTATAAGCTTACTATGTTCACTCATCCTACATATAGCAATTATTTATATTGCCACATTTATTACACAAAACCGGCTTAAAGTTGATTTAGGTAAGACTCACACGTATAAAATAAATATTATTAAACTTCAGCCCCGAAAAGAAACAAAGACCAAAAAAAATTTTATATTAACAAAAAGAAAGGTAAAATTTATTAAAAAGAAAATCATTTGTTAATACATCAAAAAAAAATAATAGTTAAAATTCCTTTAAAGAGAAAAAAAAAGGCTTAAAAAAACGACCTTCTAAAATAGATATAAAAAAACAACAAGAAAGATTAGTAAAAAGTGCTCTAAAAGATATCTTAAGCTCCTTAAAGGAAGAGGAAAAGAAAGAAAGAATTATTGAAAAGGAAATAAAGTCAATTTCTAAAGATGTAAATCAACAAGAAGATATAACCACAGAAGAAAGTGAAGACACCGTTGAAAAATATAAGGCAATTGCAGAGATAAAAATAAAAGATAATTGGAGGTATCCAGTTAAACAGCCCAATTTGTCTGCAGAGGTAGAGATAGAAGTTGATAAAAATGGTAATATATTAAAGACAAGATTTATAAAATCATCTGGAAATTCTATATTTGACAATTCTGTGTTAAGGGCAATAAAAGAAACAGAAAAATTGGATGCCCCTCCTGTGACTTTTATGAGGAAAAATAAGATAATTGTAATCAGGATTACATTTGGAAGAGAAGGAAAGAAATGAAGAGAATAGGGACAATCTTTCTTATAATTTATTTGTGTATATTTATAACAAATAGGACATACGCTCAAAATAGGGTGCTACATTTAAACATTTATGAGCCAGGACAACCAAAATTAAATATCACTGTAATTCCACCTATTTTTTTTGGGTAAACAGACAGATTACACGAATGCAACAAAGGAAATCATAGATAAATTTTATACAGTATTCTTAAACAACTTATCATATTTACCTTTTTTTAAATGTAATAGATGCAAATGAAATCATTGGTGGCATAAATATAAATGGAGTTACTCTAAATAAAATAGATTTTGGTAAATTTATCCTAAACAAAATAGATCTTCTTATTACAATTGGATGGAATATTGTTGAAAATAGGAACCTGAAAATCGAGATAAGATGCTTTGATGTATACACACCTTCCCTTTTTCTGGGAAAAGGATATATATTAAATAAGGATGAGCAAACATATCTTGCTGCAAACAAGTTTTGCGGACTTTTTATGAAAAAAATTAACAGGAAAATCAGGGTTTTTTTTAATTCCAAGATTGCATATGTGAAAAAACTTGAAGATGGCTCAAAAAATATATTTATCTCAACACCCCAGGGATATTTTCAAAAACAGATTACTTTTTTTTAAAGGAATTGTTTTGTCTCCAGCCTGGTCCTGGGACGGTAAAAAAACTGGCTTTTACATATTTGTCAAATGGACACCATAAATTACTGCTATGGTCAATAGATGGAACATTAAAAGACATATTCATACCAGGAAACACAATAATTTCACCGAGTTTTACGCCCAATGGCAGAATCTGTGTGAGTTCAGATATGAAGGGAAATCCAGATATATATTTACTAGATGAACATTTCAAAGTAGAAAAGGCTCTAGTGAACTCTTGGGCAATTGATATCTCACCTAGTTTTGATAGAAGTGGTCAAAAAAATGGTATATGTATCCAGTATTTATGGAAATCCTAATATATTCCTCTATGATTTTAAGGCAAAGAAAACTATCAGAATAAGCTATATGGGTAAATACAACACCAATCCCTGTATAAGCGATGACGGCAAATATGTAGTCTACTCAACCCTAACAGAATCAGGACATAGAATTGTTTTATGTGATCTGGATACATTAGAAGAAAAACTAATTACAAATGGACCAAAAAAATGACGAACATCCTGTATTTGGTCCTGATGGATATTTTATAGCATTTACATCAAACAGGACAGGAATTTATAAAATTTACATAACAACAAAGGACGCAACCCTTCCAAGGGTAGTAAATACAGGAAATGGGGAAGCTACATCTGTAGCATGGAGTAAAACACCTTTTTGAATTTATAAGGAGGGAGTTTATGTTGAAGAAAGTATGTTTTCACTTGATTGGACTACTAATTATAGGATTTTTAATGGTTGGATGTGCAAAGAAAAAAAATTACAAGTTACCCTCAAGCAAATACTCAGGAGACAAAAAAACACAACTCTAACACAAGAGGATCTGACAAAAAAAAACTACCAATAATATGAAAGCTGGAGTGACCCAAAATGGTAAAATAGATGAGTATACTGTTAATTCACAGGAATTAAATTCTGAAAATGTAACAAGTACATCAAAAAAAAATTGTTTTACCAGAAAATGACAAAAAGGAACTTAAAAGGATGATTCACTTTGCATTTGACTCCTATGAATTAAATAGTGAAGCAAAGGATATTCTCAAAAAAAAGGCTGAGGTGCTCTTAAAATATCCCTCAATTAAATTGATTATTGAAGGCCATTGTGACGAAAGGGGAACAGAGGAATATAACCTTGCACTTGGTGAAAGACGGGCAAGGGCAGCTTATGAGTATTTGATCTTACTGGGTATTGAAGCAGATCGTTTGAGTATAGTTAGTTATGGGGAAGAAAGGCCACTTGACCCCAGGCATAATGAAGAGGCATGGGCCAAAAACAGACGAGATGAATTTAAAATTATTTATTAATTAAGGGGGGTATATGCCTATATTTGAATTTAAATGCTTAAAATGTGAACATATGCAAGAAATTATAGTAACCAGCTCGACCCAGCAAATAGATATAAAGTGTGAGAAATGTGGTAGTAAAGATATGCAAAGGGTAATTAGCCGCACATCTTATATAATGGGATCAGATGGTAGTAGTAGAATTACTTCCACTACAAAACAGTGTGGTCCTCAAAATAGCTGTACCACATATGAAATTCCGGGTTGTTCATAATAACCATGGACTAGGAGTTACAAAAAAATGAATATCAAAAACTATTTTTTTGCACTGTTATTATCATTTTCTTTCTATGGATGCGCTATATTATGGTTTGGAGCAGGAGCTGGAATAGGTATTACAGGATATAAATACCTTAATGGACAACTAGAATTTACCTGTAGTAATTCAATGGACCAAGTTTATAAAGCAACAAAGCTTGCATTTAAATCACTAAAAATAGAATTGTTATCAGAATATAGAGACGCACTTGAGGCTAAAATCACAGGTATAAGAGGTAATGGTGATAAAGTAAAAGTAAAACTTAAAAACATAGAAAATAATAATACATGGGTTGGAATAAGAGTAGGTGTTGGGAGACAGAGAAGTATCAAATATATTAAGAAATAAGATATTATTTTTCCTAAAAAACTAAAAAAATTCGGTAAAGAAGGTGCTATGATAGAGGTAAAGGACTTAAGCAAATACTATAATAATTTCTTAGCGCTAGATAAAATTAGTTTTCAGGTGTCGAATGGAGAAATAGTAGGACTCTTGGGACCCAATGGAGCGGGAAAGACAACGACCCTTAGATTACTTACTGGATATTTAGAACCCAGCTCAGGTTCTATTAAAGTTAAAGCTACAAAGTGCCAGATGATTATGTGGAGATTAAATCAACTATGGGTTATCTACCTGAATCTGTGCCAATTTACAAAAATTTAATGGTTTATGAATACCTTACATTTGTTGGATCTCTTAGGGGAATAGAGAAAAAAACAACTCATAAAACAAATAAAAACAGTTGCAACCCGTTGTCAGATTAAGGAAATCCTAGATAAGGATATAGGGGAGCTATCAAAGGGACTTTTGCAGAGGGTGGGTATTGCAAGTGTTCTTATTCACGATCCAGAAGTCTTGATTTTGGATGAGCCCACAACAGGTCTGGATCCAAATCAAATATTGGAAATAAGAGATCTCATAAAAGAAATTGGAACAAAAAAAACCATTATATTATCAAGTCATATCTTAAGCGAAGTTGAAGCAACTTGTAGCAGGGTTATTATTATAAATAAGGGTAAAATAGTGGCAGATGGGTCCCCAGCTGAACTTAAAGATATGTATCTAGGAAAAACAATAATAGGCCTCTCACTCAAAAATGCAAATTTTGAGGAGGTACAAAGTAATTTTCAAGAAATAGAAGAAGTTACAGACATTAATTTAATTGGAGAGAAAGACTCTACGTTAGATTTGGAGCTGGTTTTGAAAAGCGACGTTAGAGAACAAATTTATAATGTCATAAAGGAAAGAGACTGGACAATACTTGAGTTCTATAAAAAACAGACATCCCTTGAGAAAATATTTAAAGAGATCACCACGGAGAACTAGTATGCGCAGGATAATATCAATATGTAGCAAAGATCTAAAAGACTATTTTTATTCACCAATTGCATATATAATAATTTCAATTTTCATTCTAATAACTGGTTGGTTTTTCTTCTCAACTTTTTTTTATAATAAATCAGGCCTCTCTCAGGGACTTTTTTTGAACTGCTACCAATTACAATGTCCTTTATTGTCCCGGCTATTACCATGAAAAGCTTTTCAGAAGAATTTAACATAGGATCATATGAGATATTGGTTACTTTTCCTGTAAAATTGATCCATATAATCCTGGGAAAATTTTTATTCTATATGTGTTTTTATCATGTTTATGTTAATCCCAACCCTGTTTTTTCCAATTAGTATAAGTTTTGTTGGAAATTGGACTGGGGACCAATAGTCTGTGGATATATTGGTGGTTTTTTACTTGGAATAAGTTATGGCTCCATAGGAATTTTTGCATCTTCTCTCACAAAAAAAACCAAATAAATTCCTTTATTGTGGGAACATTGATATGTCTTTTACTGAGTCTTCTGGACAAACTCCTATTCTTTATGCCAGAGACAATTATTACAGTTGCCAATTATTTGTCATCTAATTTTCACTTTCAGAATTTTTCAAAGGGTATATTTGATTTAAGGGATATTGTATATTTCTTAAGTATCATTTTCGTATTTTTGTATGCAACAAATATTTCACTTTCATATAGGAAATAGATAAAGTAGGAGTCTGTCTATGGTAGAAAAATATATTAAATTCACTCTCTATATAATAATAGTAATTTTAATAAATATGGTTTCTCAAGATCACTTTTTTTAAATTTGATACCACTAAGACAAAAATGTATTCACTTTCCCAAAAAAAGCATAAAAGTTGTATCTAATCTTAACGAACCTCTCACCATAAAATGTTTCTTTAGTAAAGATTTGCCTCCACCATATAATGTAATTAGAAAATATTTAAAGGATTTACTTGATGAATATAGTAGCTATTCAAATAACAATTTTAATTATGAATTTTTAGACCCAAAAAAATAAAAATTTCCAAAAAAAATCGCATCTGAATATGGAATAACACCTGTTCAAGTACAGGTAATAAAAAAAAGATGAATTAAAATATCAGAGTGTTTACATGGGAATAGTATTAATACATGGAGATGCCATAGAAAAAAATACCAGTAATTAATACAACTAATAGGCTTGAATATTTGTTGACCTCTTCCATGGAAAAACTAGTAAATAAAGTTAGTTATCTTTTGGCACTTAAGGGACATATAACGGTCAATTTGTATCTATCTAAGAATCTTTTTAAGATAGCTCCATATTTAGGAATAAAAGATTTACCTAATTATCCAATTAAACTTAAACAATTGATTTCTGATTTAAATAAAAAAATATTACAATAAATTAGCATATAATTTTATAGATTTAAATATATCTCCTTCCAATGAAAAAAAACTTAAATAAAATGGGAATTCAGATCTTAAAGTGGCCAAGACTAAAAGAAGTTAATCTTGATTCTGCCAGGGAGGGCTAGGATTAGTGCTACAGTACAGAGATGAAAAAATTCCAGTAGTACTACTTAGAGTTGTAAATCTTCCAATAATTGGGACTCAATATATTTTAACCCAGGTAGATGACTTAAAAGAAATTTTAGATACTTCTATTCAGTCATTGTTGCATATTAACCAGTCCATAGGATATCTTACCAGCCACGATACATTACCCCTATACAGCAGTCCTTTTGGACAAGTGTCATCTGCAAATAATTTTAGGAAATTAATTTCAGAATGTTATGACATAAAGGAAATTGACTTAAGTAAAAACATACCTTTAAATCTAAAAACACTTATAATCGCAGGACCTAAAAAGAAATTCACAGATTATGAATTATTCTTAATAGACCAGGCCCTCATGAGAGGAACCAATCTCGCAATATTTTTAGATGAGTTTAAACAGTTACCAGGAAGGCAATCAATGCTAATTAGAAATGAAACTGGAATTGAAAAGCTCCTTAAACACTATGGAATAGAGATAAGACCATCCATTGTAATGGATAAAAACTGCTTTAAACAAAGACTTCCAAGGGAGCAAGGTGGAGGTGCAAGACCTATTTATTTTGCTCCTATAATTAAATCCACAAATATTAACCACAAATTAAAATATCTTCAAAATATAAATGGACTCGTTATGCTAAAAAAAATTCACCCATTGATCTAAGAAAAAAAATTTTCCAAAGAAACTAAAAAGCCAATTTGCTTTTTACAACTTCAAATTCTTCATGGGAAGTAAAAAAATATTCAAACACTAAATCCATTATATATATACCCGCCTAAAAAAAGACAAAATGCATAAATATCCCCTTGCATATTTAATAGAAGGTGAATTTGAGAGCTACTTTAAAGATAAACCTATACCTACAAAGGAAACAGATGATAAAAAGAAAGATAGTAAAAAGAATAAAGTAAATAAAAATAAAATTGAGAACGTAGTCACTGAAGGTACTAAAATAAATAAAGGCAGAGGTAAGATATTTTTTAATTGGTTCATCAGATATTTTGACAGATTCAGTAGTAGATACACAAGGAGATACTCCCAATTCCATATTTGTAATGAACATAATAGATGTTTTAAATGATAAAATAGACAGGGCTATATTACGGTCTAAGACTGAAGAATTTAATCCATTAATTGAGACGTCAGAAACTATAAAAACACAAATAAAGGTATTTAATATCCTCATACTTCCAATAATTATAATTTGCTGTGGATTTCTAGTAAATATACTCAGAATTAGAAAAAAGAAAAAAAATAAAGCAGTTATTTGCTTAAAAAAAGGAGATCCACATATGAAGAAATATATAGAATATATTGTACTAATATCAATTATATTGGTTCTAAGTACTATACTGTATTTAGATAAAAGCAATAAAATTCATTATAAATTACCGTCTATTCCAAAAATAGAAAAAAAAGGATATTAATAAGGTAGTGCTTAGTAAAGGAAAAAATAAACCAATAGTACTGACTTTAAAAAAAAGATGTTTGGATTATAAACAATAATCCCAAATACAAGGCGGATTCGAAAAAAAATTGAATTTATTTTAAATGATATATCAAAGTTAAAATTAATGTCTATGGTCTCCAGGGGAGAAGATTATAGAAGATATTCACTTGATGATAAAAATAAGATACAGATATGTGCATGGTCAAAGTCCAAACAACCATTTTGTTTTAGTATAGGAAAACTATCACCTAATTATAGCTCAACCTATGTAAAATTAGATAAAAACCCTGCTATATATCTAGCACAAGGAAATTTAAGGTTAACATTTGACACAGATCTGGATGAGTTACGTGATAAACATATACTTGCATTTAATGTAAAAGAAATAGATCAAATAAAAATAAATTTTAAAGGCACAAGTGTTACTATAGAGAAAGATAACGGCAAATGGACATCAAAGGAAAAAAATTAGGGATAGCAATGTAAATGAGTTGCTTCAAAAACTTCAGACAATTGAATGTGAATCCTTTTTAAAAGACCATAAAAATGAGCAAATAGGGAAAAATTACCTTAAGATAGAATTGATTACTAATTCTAGCACACATTTTTTTAAGACTACAAAAGATAAAAGATAAAAATACAAATAAATTTATTGGATACTCCAGTAATTTGCCTGAGAAATTCATCTTAAGTGAATATGTAGTAAAAGATTTGGAAGGGATTCTGGAAAAAAATTCTCAATAAAGAGAATAGATGAGCTAACAAAACCCCTAATACAATTTGAGCCTGTAACATTATTTGTGTAAATACGCATTATGTTTAAGTTAGGATTTAGAGCAAATTAATTCTATCCTCAAAATAAATATAGAGCTGAAATAGATTTTTGACCGACTCCTTATTATATTATTGGTAATTTGTGATAAGATAACCTGAAAAAAATGAAAGTCCTGTCATTGTATTCCATACCACATTCACGATGTATTTTTTTCATAATGATTCCCTGTCTAAAAGGGGCCATAGGCCCCATATTTTAACCTTTTACTTATTGGGTTAAGCTGATTTTTGGGTTGTAATTTGATATAAAACCATTTTTGTCTGCAACTCCAATTAAAAATACTGTCCCACCTGGGAAATGGCCATTGTTTGTGGACCCCCATTCTGCATGATCATGCACTGCCCACCATCCCCTAATCTTGGGCCTTAAAATCAAATCTATAGTCTGCCCTGGAAAGCTCGGAACAGTATTGAGATAATAGGGAGAACTCAAGGTGTTTCCATCAATGGCAACTACAAGGACCTGCATCCCATGAAAATGGAAATAATGAGCCACATTCCCTGCATTAACAAATCTAAGTCTTACAGTTTCTCCAATTTTTGTCTTAATGGGATCAATTAAAGGATAAGCATGGCCATTAATCATATGGTACTTATAAGATGGCTTTTTTATTCCCTTTAAATAAGGAGATTTATATCCTCTTTTAATTGCACTTTTATACTCATCTACACTTGTAAATACTTTTTCTTCTTTTCCCATTTTTTTCTTCTTTACTATGCATTTTCACCATCATGTTTAACATCTTCTCCTGCCACACAGGATCCACACTGTCCACAATCATTAATATATCTTGTTTAACATTATATCTTTAAGACCATGCCAGTGGATTGTATGTGGAAGTGGAGTTTTATTTATTACTTTTACTTCAACTATATCTCCCTCTTCAACATCAATTAGTGGTCCAGGAATTTGATTATTAATTAACAAAGATTTAATTTGAACATCAGGCAATAAACTCCACTTTCCAATGGTTATATTAAATGTATATCTATGTACCTTAGCTATACCAAGTGAACAGCTATATATTAATCCAATTAAAGCAAATATAATAATTTTTTTTCATAAAAAAAATCTCCTTTATTCATGAAGTGTGATTAACTTCTAACTCTCAAAAATCTGGCATTTATTGCTACAATCACTGTACTCAAGGACATAAGTACAGCACCTATAGCGGGACTCAACAATATCCCATACTTATACAATACACCTGCAGCTAAGGGAATTGCAAAGGCATTATATCCAGTTGCCCAAATTAGATTTTGAATCATCTGACTTGATCATTGATAGTTTTAAATACAGGTTTAGATTCTCCAGTGATCATTGATTCATTTACTGAAGTTTCCCCTTTAACTACAATCCCATCTACAGGAATCTTTTCCCCAGGCTTAACCAATACCTGATCTCCTGGATTTAACTCCTCTATTGGAACATCCAAAATCTTACCATTCTCATCCACCTTGTGGGCATCTGTGGGAAGTAATTTGGCAAGCTCTTCTAAGGCCATTGACGCGCCCATAACTGACTTCATTTCTATCCAATGTCCAAGGAGCATAATATCTATAAGTGTAGCCAATTCCCAGAAAAAGAATTTTCCAGATAACCCAAAAACCACCACAGTGCTATAGAGATATGCAACCAAAATAGCCAGGGCTATAAGGGTCATCATCCCGGGAAGTCGCTTTTTAAATTCATCCACCATGCCCTTTAAAAAAAGGATATCCACCATAAAAAAAACACCAATGTTGAGAGAACCCACAATAAGATAACTCTGCCTGGAAATTTAAGGATCTCGCCTAGACCCAAAATTTTTTTGAATCATAGGTGAAAGTAACAATATAGGTATTGTGAGTATCAAGGAAATCCAGAATCTTTTACGAAAGTCCTCTACCATATGGGCGTGATGATGGTGATGCAATGCCTTATCATCCATGACCATTTCCATGGTTATGCGTCTTTCCCATATCATGATGGACATGAGACAAATGGGATGTGTGGTTATGATCCCCTGGCAACTCTATACTATCATGATGAGTATGCTCATGATTTTCATGGTCCATATGGGTAGAGTGCATCTCAACTGGCTGGTGTTCTTGCATCTTTTGTGTATTGTTATCGTCCTGTTCATGTTGGTCATGGTGTGTCATCTCCCCCCATTTTTTTAAAATTGTGTGAAAATTCATGAAAACAACTTAACCTTCCTGGCCAGTTAAGATTTTTTTTCATCTTTAGATATTCTTCTTCAGTAATTTCTCCCCGCGCAAATCTTTCTTTTAAAATTTTCATGGGATCAGCACTAGTTCCTGGGTCCTTATTTGTTGTTGATTTGATTAATCTTATAACAAAATAAATCAATAAAATAAAAATAATTAACCAGAAAAACATAAACATAAAGCCTCCATGAAAAGAGTTGTTCCCAAACATTGGCATGAAATTGTGTCCCCACATAATTAACTCCTATTTATACAGGTTGATACCCTGCATCTTTTATGGCCTTTTTCAATTTTTCAACATCCACCACATCCTCATCATATTCAACTTCTGCATTCTTGTTTTCTAAGCTAACAACTGCTTCTTTTACACCATCTAATGTCTTTAATGCCTTTTCCACAGCCATTTTACAATGATTACAGCTCATTCCTTCAACACCTATAACTAACTTTGCCATGTTATATCTCCTTTTTAAAATTGGTTTAAAGTTACAAATCTATTTTTTTAAACTTACTCTTCCACCTCTTAAGTCTTAAGGCATTTGTTACCACAGATACTGAGCTAAAGGCCATAGCAGAACCTGCTATAATGGGATTTAGATATCCTGATGCTGCAATGGGGATACCTATTATATTGTATATCAATGCCCAAAAGAGATTTTGCTTAATATTTTTCATAGTTGCCTTACTGAGCATAATAGCATCTATTATGTTTCTCAAATCATCTTTTATTAAAATAACATCTGCTGTTTCTACTGCTACATCTGTACCTGACCCTATGGCAATACCAATATCTGCAGATGCAAGGCTGGTGCATCATTTATCCCATCTCCCACCATGGATACAATAAATCCTCTATCTTTTAATTCCTTAACTTTAGATGCCTTCATATTGGGCATTACCTCTGCAAATACATTTTCAATCCCAAGCAAAGATGCTATGGCGTTTGCAGTTGTGGTATTGTCCCCAGTTAATAGATACACAGATATATTAAATTGTTTTAATGCTGAAATAGTCTCCTTGGCATGATCTTTTAAGGTATCTGCCAGTGAAATCATACCAATTAGGGTATTATCTTCAGCCACAAAGAATGTGGTTTTTCCCTGTTTATCCAACTCAAATTTTTTTCCTTTTGGATTCATCAGAAATGTTTACTCCATATTGGGAAATTAACTTATCATTTCCAACCAGGACCATCTTGGAACCAATTTTGGCAATAACTCCAAGGCCTTTTTCCACCTTAAACTCCTCAGGGTCCAAAATATCTATCCCCTCACCCACTGCCCTGGCCACTATTGCCTTTCCAAGTGGGTGCTCACTCATTTTTTTCTGCTGACGCCACCACTTTTAAAAGATAGGTCTCATCCACTCCATTTAGGCAAATTATATCTGTTACCTGGAAATTTCCTTTTGTGAGTGTACCTGTTTTGTCAAATACCATTGCATTTGTTTTATGAAAAGTCTCCAAATATTCCCCACCTTTAAATAATATACCATTTTCAGCACCTTTACCTGTACCAACCATAATGGAAGTTGGGGTAGCAAGGCCAAGTGCACATGGACATGCAATCACCAATACTGAGACAAAATTTAAAATTGCAGTTGATATATTATATGGCTCAATGAAAAAAATACCACACCAAAAAGGTAACAGAGGCAATCGCAATAACAGTAGCACAAAATAGCCTGAAACCACGTCTGCAAACCTCTGGATGGGAGCCTTTGATGTCTGTGCCTCTTCTACTATTTTTATAACCTGGGATAAAAAGGTGTCTTCACCAGTCTTTGTGACCTCAATCTTTAAAAAAACCAGATTGATTTACAGTGGCTCCAATTACTTCGTCTCCAACATTTTTGCTTATGGGAAGACTTTCCCCTGTAACCATGGATTCATCCACATAAGATTCACCTTCTACTACCCTGCCATCTAAAGGTATCTTCTCCCCAGGCCTCACCACAATTATGTCTTTGACCTTAACTCCCTCAACAAGTACCTCTATCTCTTTTCCGTCCTTAATTAATCTAGCAGTTACAGGTCTTAGCTCCATGAGTTTTTTTTATTGCTGATGAGGTCTTTGACTTTGCTACTGCTTCCAAATATTTTCCAAGTAGTATCAGGGTAATCAAGATAGCTGATGTCTCAAAATATAGATGTCCCCCTGTAAATACATTATAAATGGACAGGCCATAAGCAGCAGTGGTACCCATTGCAACCAGGACATCCATATTAGCTGATCTGTCTTTGAGACTTAAATATGCGCCCTTATAAAATTGAAGCCCAGGATAAAATTGAACTATTGTGGCAAGGAGTGCCTGGATAAAAGGATTTAGATGAAAAAACATGCTAACTAATAGGGGTGCAGAAAATATCGCAGATATTATAAGAAGTCTTCTCTTCTTTATAAGCTCTTCATCTCTCTCCTGTAGAGCTTTATCCCCTTCTTTAATCCTTGCACCATACCCAGTATCTTCTATTATTTTTATTATCTCACTTGTATTTGTAATTGTGTCTAAGAAGTTTATTTTTGCTGTTTCAGCAACTAGATTCACAGAGGCATCTATTATACCTGGCGAGCTTTTTAACTTTTTCTCAATCCTACTTGCACAGGCAGCACAGCTCATCCCTGAAATAGTGAGCTCCACTTGAGAGACCTTCAAAGAATAACCTGTGTTTTCTATAACCTCTTTTAAGCCAAATAAGTCTATTTTCTCTGAATCAAATTCAACACTTGCCTTTTCTAAGGCAAAATTAATATTTGCTGAAGATACACCTGTTGCCTTTTTGAGATTTTTTTTCAATTCTAGTAGCACAAGCCGCACAACTCATACCGTGGATAGGTAACACAACCTTTTTTTTTCATAAATTTCTCACCTCTTTATGTTTAACCTCTTATATAATTTTTTTACAAATCTTGTGACTTTAATTAATATTTATTATATAATTTTAACAACAATTGCGGTTATATTGTCTTCCCCACTATGAGATAAAGCAGAATTTATGAGTGCAGAACATATATTGGGTAGCTCATTTTGCATCATTATATTTTTGATATCTTTGTTACAAACAACATCATGTAATCCATCGGTGCTGAGCAAAAATGTATCATTTTGTCTCAAGTTAAATGTAACTGTATGGACGAATTCATAGCCGCCAGCTCCTATTGCCTGGGTCAGAACATGTCTATATGAGTTTAATTTGGGGTTGTTATGTTTAAATTTCCCAGTTTTTATTAGTTCTTCTACAAGTGTATCATCAACAGTTAATTGAGACAAATCTGTCTCTCTTAACCTATAGATACGACTATCGCCAACATGTGCTATTATTCCTGTTTTTTTTGTTAAAACCAGGGCAGATAAGGTGGTGCCAAATCCCACACATTCTAGATGTTCCTTTTCATGGCTTTCAAGTGCCCTTTTTACAATATCAAATGACCAGAGGAGTCTATTTTTTTAAAAACTTTGGGTTAATATAAAAGAGGAGTTGCTCCCACAAAGCTGGTGAACTATAGTAGGCAGTCTCTAACATCTCACATGCAAGACCACTTGCCACCTCACCAGCAGGATGACCTCCCATACCATCTGCTACTGCAAACAAAAGACCAAAAAGGCGTGTATTGTATTTATTATTTTGTGCTGGAATAATATAGCTATCTTCGTTTTTTTTTTCTGTTCAAACCAATGTTGGTCTCAACACAATATTCTACTTTTGATGTATAATAATTACTCATTGTTATAATCTAATTTTTAGATGTGATTTTATTTTTTTAGTTGCCTTAATTACAGTCCTGAATCCAATATCTTCAAAGGCTTCCCATGGGTTGCGGGGAAGGTGAGACATATTTGATCCAAGTATTAGGTACTGATCTTTAAATAATCCCCACTCACCAATATCTGCACCAATCCCCCGTATCCCAAAATTGTTGGGATAGTAATTTAAAACTGGAATGGGATAGTAACTTTGTTCAATCTGAGGTGTTGTTCCAGGGATTTTTGGGGACTTACTACCTTTTAAATACACATAAATCCACTGTAATGCTGAAGGGAGCTCTCTTCCGTAAAATCTTGCATATGCAGATGCTCCATATGCAGTAACTCTAATTACAGGACATGAAGCATGAGAAGGGTTATTAATAAGAAAACGTCCGCTTCTATATGTTATAGGCTCATATCCTTCCAATGCTTCTCCTAAAAAAAAGCCATATCTTCCCATCCCCCTTAACAATATTACCCTCTACCTTAATCCTGTTTAAAATCTGATTTAGAAACTCCACATATTGATGATTGGTAACAAGTGTCTCATCCATATAGAAATCGTCAATTTTTACTTTTTTTTTGCGAAGATAGGTCAAAATTATCCGGCAATATGAACTCACCTCCTTTGATAAATATAAGCCTGGACCCATCCTTTGCCTTTATAAAATTGTGTGATGTCTTTACAGGTGAGGGATTTATGGCCTGTGTATTGTGGTGTGCTTCTTTTAACGTCTCCCTATTTTTTTGTAACCATAAAATATGACAGGACGCCAATTACCACTGTAAGTGAAAAAACCAATATCCATAGTGGCCATTTTAATCTGTTAGTTAGACCTTGGTCTCCTCTAGGTGAGTCTGCATCTTTTATATCCAGGGCCTTTAAAATACCATCTTTTAGTTCTTTTACAGATGAAAATCTCTGCTCTTTATCCTCTGCAGTTGCCTTTTGAATTATCCTGTCCATCTCTTCAAAAAATAACGATCCTGTTTCCTTTAGTTTTGCCTGCCTAAAGGGAATGGTATTTGGGGCCATTTCCCCTTCTATTGCTTCATATAAAATCTTTCCAAGGGCATATATATCAGTTCTCTCGTCTATCCTCTTAAAGTCCATAAATTGTTCATGGGAAAGATAAATAGGAGTTCCTTTCATTTCACAGGATTGGGTTATGGGCTGGAGTTTGTGGGACCTTGCAAGTCCAAAATCAGCTATCTTTGGGATGTCTTTGTCTATTAGGATATTTTCTGGCTTTATATCCCTGTGTATAATACCTGCATCGTGCAGAGCAGATAGTCCATCTAATACGGGAATAAAATATTTTTTTTAACCACTCTCTGGTTAAATCCTCTTCAGGAAAAAATCCCTCTTCTGACATGGTGTGCCTTAGAGTCCTGCCTGGAATATATTCCATGGCAATATATTCCATGAGCATTGTCTTTTCTGAATCTTCAATGGAAAAAGAACCATAATCATAGATGGAAATTATATTAGGGTGATTTACCTGTGCCATTGCCTGGACTTCGTTTCTAAAGCGCTGCAGTCCAGTTGCATATTCTTCTGAATTATCTTCCAGCTAAGGAGCCATTCCTTTGAAATTACTTTAATGGCAACATCTCTTTTTAAATCCAGCTGATGCGCCCTATAGATTTCTCCCATACCCCCTTTTGCTATAAATTCCAATATTACCCATTTTTCATTGATAATAGTGCCAATATCCAGGGTTATATTTTTTTTGTCTTCCATTTGTGCAACCTTAAAATTTAAATTAGTAAAGGGGGATTAATCCCCCTTTTTCCACTTTACCACCAATTACCTCTCATCATCATACCATTGCCCCTCCACATATAAGGGCATGGATCAGGAAGGTTGTATTTGAATGCTATATTTTGTAGCTTTTCTTCTAATCTTGTTATTTCTCTTGCCAATTTCCCAACCCTTTTGGATCAGGATTTCTCATTTGATATAAAGCTCCAAGTTCTGCCCTTTTGGCGTTCAACTCTTCAATAATGGGCCTCGCCTCTTTTAAAAAGGTTTGATAATTTTGAAATCCTGGGCTCCCTGGCATCATGTACCCATGCATCATCATACCCCTTCCCATATAGCCTCCTCTCATGCCAGGCCCCATCATTCCATATCCCATCATGCCTCCTCTCATCATACCCCTATTCATCATGCCATGACCTGGATAATTATTGGGGTTTTGAGTAGTTGGTTGGGAAATAGCCAGGGCGGCAAAGCCCAACAAAAACATACATGCTCCAAGTAAAATTAACCTTTTCATAAAAAAAACCTCCATTTAAAAATTATTTGTTTTAAAAACCCTTACCCTTAGTTGAAATTAGTAAGGAGAAGGGGGAAATCCCCCTTTCAAACTAGTATCCATAAGGTCCCCATCCCCACGGGCATCCATAATATGGATAAGGTGCTACGCCATATCCATTGGTGGCCACATTTGCACTATTTAACGCATTATAAAGATCTTTTAGTTCATTTTGTAACCTGGCTATTTTTTTGAGTATCTGGATTTTTTTTGAGCAAATATAACACTTAACTCTGCCTGTTTTTCACTAATTTGCTTTTTTTATGGCATCCACATTTACGTTTGTAGCATGAGCCTGAGGAGCTACATAAGTGTTATACCCCGGTGCATAAGCGTGATACATTGGACACCAACCAAAGGCCAGAGAACCTACTAACAATACTCCTGCCACCCCTAAAATGATTCCTGTTAATTTCTTCATAATAAAACCTCCTTTGTTTATTTTTTTTTGTCTGTTGTTTATGTTTGTTCAAGGAGTATGCCAGAACTAACGATAAATTTTATCTTGCTGAAATTAAAAGAAAAATTGGAGATGGTTCTGTAGGTCTTTTTGGGGAAGTCTCTAACTTTGAAAAAAAGTGTGGTTAAATTACCCATTTACATAATGTAGCAAAGGTATGTCCTGTTGACAAAATACCCACATCCTTATATCCCCTTTAAAAGGTTTAGTTTATAAAAAGATTGAGAATTGACCATGTATGGCGACTTATGATAAGGAGTAAAAATATTTTACACATATTATGTGTAGGTTAGATATAAATATGGAGGTTTATAAGTGCCTAATATTACTATTTCCATCCCTGATCATTTACTGGAAAAGGCCAGGAGATATGCTGCTGAAAGAGGAACATCTGTAAATAAGTTGATAAGGGAATATCTGGAGGAATTGGTAGGTCTTAATACTAGTCAACTAAAAGCTGTTTTAAATGAGCTCATGGAGTTATCAGACACATATAAAGGAAGGCTGGATGAATGGGACAGGGAAGACCTTTATGAAGAGCGGATATAGGGCCTTTTTTTGACACCAACATTTTAGTTTATCTCCATGATGAGGGGAGTCCTGAAAAGAGGTCTATTGCAAAGGAACTTGTTTCAATGTGGTTTCCTACGGGAAAGATGGTGGTGTCCACGCAAGTTTATCAGGAACTCTATGTGGTATTGACAAAAAAAACTAAGACCTCCCCTTAGCAGTCACATAGCTTTAGAGGAACTCAAGAAACTGAACCTGGGTGTAAGAACAGTAGTTATAATTCCCCCTCTTATCTTTGAAGCTATAACCATTCAGAAAGAAAACAAAATTTCCTTTTGGGATGCCCTTATTGTTTCAGCAGCTATTTATGGAAGATGTAAAGTGATTTTTACAGAAGATCTAAATCATGGCCAGATTATTAAGGGAGTAAAGATAGAAAATCCCTTTTTAGATTGAAGTTTTCTCAAGCTGAGATGTAACTCAGGTTGTCCCCTTAAGATCTGTAATTTTTTTAGAAATCCAGCCGCCTGTAAATCCATAATTTGATTAAGAGCTTTTTGTTATTTTAAAAAGTGTGGTCAAATTACCCATTTTTATAAAGTGGCAAAGACATATCCTGTTGACAAAATACCCACCCGCTTATATGCCCTTTAAAAGGCATAAGAAATATTAAAGGAACATCAATGGAACTTAAGAAGATCAAACGCACCATAAAATCGCCCATTGGTCTATCTCCCTGGCTTATTATCGGGTGTGCAGGGATATTATTAATAGTTGTCCTTGTTATGGCGTATGAGAATGTGGAGAGGGAAAAGAGATACATGTCTGAATTATTGACTGAGAAAGGGGCCGCAGTAATAAAAGCTGTTGAGGCAGGTACTCGCACAGGAATGATGGGAATGATGTGGAAATCCAGGGACATCCAATTGCTGATAGAAGAGATAGCTCATCTCACCAATGTGGTTTACATCCATGTGGTGAATTCAGATGGATTGGTTTTAGCAAGTAGTAACAAGGAACTTATTGGATCCATAGAAAAAAAATCTCCTGCCCACGATATCAAGAAAAGAGCTGAAGAATGTGCACTGGAGATATATCACGAGAGAAGGCAGGCATGTTTTTGAGGTATATCAAATCGTTAGACCGTTATCCTTAAGGCGTAATCTATCCAGGTCCCAATGTATGATGGGGATGAGGCTCTGGCAGGGCAGATCCTTAAATACAACTAACTGGTGTTATCAATGGAGTAGAAAAAAAGAGGATTATCCTGGTTGGTTTTGACCCCAAACCCTTTGAAGAGGCCAGAATGCAGGATATAAAAAAATAGTATTATTATATCCTTTGTACTGGTTATACTTGGAATAGCAGGTGTTGTATCTCTGTTCTGGATGCAGGGCTATTATAGGACCAAAAAGTCACTGCAGGATACAACTGCCATAAAAGAGCAGCTTATGCTAAGTCTCCCTCTGGGTCTTATTGCCACTGACAATAATGATCAGATTGCCTTCTATAATACCATTGCAAAGCGTATCACGGGAATTGACCTGGATAAACTTTTGGGAAAGAAAATATCTGAAGTTATGCCCCATCAAATAAAAGAGATTATAGATGTGCTGGATAAGGGAAAGGTTATATTTGAGAAGGAGTTAGAATGTGAATTTACAGAAAAAAAAAGTGGTGCCTGTAAGTGTTACAGCAACCAGGATAATCAATGAACAGGGGGAATTTATAGGATATGTTCTGCTTATTAGAGATTTAAGAGAAGTGCGTAAACTTCAGGAAGAGATCAGGCGCAAGGAAAAGCTTGCAGCCATTGGAAGTCTTGCTGCTGGTGTGGCCCATGAGATCAGAAATCCCTTAAGCTCAATAAAAGGTATTGCTACTTATTTTATTGGTAAATTTAGTAAACAAAGTAGTGAGAGGGAGATGGCCCAGGTGATGGTTGAAGAAGTTGAAAGACTAAACTGGGTAATAAATGAGCTACTTGAGTTTGCCAGGCCACCTAAATTGAATCTAAAGGACACAAACATCAATGAAGTGATAAGCCATTCATTAAAACTTATAGAACACGATGCAAAACACAAGAAAATAGACATTTCTTTTAAAAAAAAGGAGCTGATCCAATTGTTTTAAATATTGATCCTGATCGTTTAACACAGTGTTTTTTTAAATCTTTTTTTTAAATAGCATACAGGCCATGGATAACGGGGGTAGTTTTGAGATCTATTCTTCTATAAGTGGCCAAATGGTCAGAATTGAAATCAAAGACAATGGAAAAGGAATCTCTCCAGAGCATATTGAGAAGATATTTGATCCCTACTTTACCACAAAGCCACAGGGCACAGGGTTGGGACTGGCCATTGTGTATAAAATTATAGAGGCCCATGGAGGAGATGTCAGGGTGAGGAGCATTCCAGATAAAGGGTGTGTGTTTTCCATATTATTGCCATTTAAAAGAGCGTGAGGTGGTTATGGATCAAAGGTATTCAAATATATTGGTTGTTGACGACGATTTAAATCATTTAAAGACCCTTAAGACCATTATAAAGAGCTGGGGATATGAGGTGGAGACAGCAAAAGATGGGCAAGAAGCAGTTGAGATGGTGAGACAGAGGCCTTTTTCCTTAATACTTATGGATGTTCGTATGTCAAAGATGAGTGGAATAGATGCCCTAAAGGAAATAAAAAAAATACAATCCCGCCATTCCCATAATAATTATGACTGCATATTCCTCTGTGGAATCAGCTGTTGAGGCATTAAAGGCAGGGGCATATGATTATTTAACAAAACCTCTGGATTTTGAGCTCCTTAAAATTACAATAGCCAAGGCATTGGAATATCTAGAACTAAAAAAACGAGAATTTTAAGTTAAAATCTTTAAAAAAAAGGTGAGTACAATTTTAATATTATTGGCAAGAGCAAGCCAATGCAGGATCTACTCAACATGGTGTCCATGGTTGCCCCCACTGAGGCTACAGTCTTAATTACTGGTGAGAGTGGCACAGGAAAGGAATTAATAGCAAGGGCTATTCACCATGGAAGTCCCAGAAAGGCAGGTCCACTGGTGATTGTAAATTGTGCAGCCTTAGCTGAGACCTTACTGGAATCAGAGCTTTTTGGACATGAAAAAGGGGCCTTTACAGGTGCTGATAAAAGGAGAGAAGGTAAATTTAAACAGGCTGACAAAGGCACTATTTTTTTAGATGAAATAGGCGAGACCTCCTTGGCAATGCAGGCAAAGCTCCTTAGGGTAATCCAGGAGAGAGAAATTCAACGGGTTGGAAGTGATGTAACAATTAAAGTAGATGTCAGGATAATAGCAGCCACTAATAGAGATTTAGAAGAAGAGGTGAAAAAAAGGCAGGTTCAGGGAAGATCTATTTTATAGATTGAATGTTGTAACATTAAAAATACCACCCCTCAGAGAACGCAGAGAGGATATTCCCCTTCTGGCCCAGCATTTTCTCGAGAAATACGCAGCAAAATACAAAAAAAAATATTAAAGGTTTTTCACCAATTGCAATGGATATGTTCCTGAAATACCCTTTTCCAGGAAATGTAAGAGAACTTGAAAACATAGTAGAAAGGGCAGTTATTTTACTTATGGGAGATTATATAACAGAAAAGGAACTACCCTCACAGCTAACAGAAAATTATATAAAAGACACAGATGCAATATCAATCACCCCTTCCATTATTCCAAATAGACCTTTAAAGGAGATTGAAAAAGAGGCTATTATAGCAACCCTTAACGCCTGTGGCGGTAATAAAAGCGAAGCTGCCAGGAGGCTAAAAATAAACCGCAAGACCCTTCATAAAAAAATTAAAGGAATATGGGATAGAATAAAAAAAGCTGGATAGAAATATTTTTAGGTTTTGTATAAAACAATACAGGTTAATGATTTCTATATAATAAAATTTCTATCTAGAGACCTGTATCCAATTGCTTCTGCCAGATGGTTTACTTCTATTTTTTTCTTTTTTTATCAAGATCTGCTATGGTCCTTGCTATGCGGAGCACCCTGGTATATGCCCTTGCAGAAAGTCCCAATTTTTCAACTGCATTTTGGAGGAATCCATGCTCTTTTTCCCCTAAATCACAAAATTCGTTTAGCCATTTGCCATAAAGTTTGCTATTTGTTGAAAAAGGAAGGTCCTTGTATCTTTTTTTGCTGGATCTCTCTTGCCATGAGTATTCTTTCCCTCATTACCCTGGAAGATAGGCCGCTGGAAGTTTGTTTTAGGTCTTCATAGGGTACAGGTCCCACTTCAACGTGTAGGTCGATTCTATCCAAAAGTGGTCCTGATATTCTGGATTTATATCTCTGAATCTGGGTGGGAGTGCATATGCAGGTGTGTTTTTTTGTCTCCAAAATAGCCACAAGGACATGGATTCATGGCAGCAACCAACATAAAGTCTGCTGGATATGTGAGGGACATAGTGGCCCTTGATATGGTAACCTTCCCATCTTCCAGGGGCTGGCGCAGGACTTCCAGGACGTGTTTTTTTAAATTCAGGGAGTTCATCTAAAAAAAGGACCCCTTTATGGGCCAGGGATGTTTCCCCTGGTTTTGGGTATCTTCCTCCTCCAATTAGCCCTGCATCAGATATTGTGTGGTGCGGGGATCTAAAGGGGCGTTTTACAATCAATTCATTATTATCTAATAGACCCGCCACACTGTATATCCTAGTTACTTCCAGTGCTTCATCAAATTCCAGTGGTGGAAGGATTGTTGGAATCCTCTGGGCCAACATTGTCTTTCCACTGCCAGGTGGACCAATAAAGAGTATATTGTGTGAGCCTGCAGCAGCTATCTCAATGGCCCTTTTGGCGTGGTTTTGTCCTTTTACCTCTTCAAAGTCTATTAAAAATTGTTCCCTGTGTGACCATAGCTCATCTATGTTTATTTTTATTGGCTCTCCCTGTTTTTTTCCCCAATAGGATCTCTACTGTTTCCAGGAGGGAACCTGCTGGGATAAGTTCTATGCCCTTTACAACTCCAGCTTCTCTTGCATTTTGCTTTGGCAAAAATTTTTTTTATGCCATTGTCCTTGGCCATCATTGAAATGGAAAGGGCCCCTGGCACAGGCTTTAACTCTCCATTTAATGAAAGTTCACCTATAAATAAACAATTTAACAGAGTTTTTGAGTCAAGATGGCCAAGGGCACCTAAAATTCCCAGAGCAAGGGGAAGGTCATATGCACTTCCCTCTTTTTTCATATCAGCAGGTGCAAGATTTACTGTGATCCTGGATGGCGGAATCTTAAAACCACAGTTTTTTTAGTGCAGTAAATACTCTGTCTTTGCTCTCTTTGACTGCACCTTCTGCTAGTCCCACCATTCGAAAACATGGAATTCCCGACCTTGTTATGTCAATTTCCAGGGTGACTAAATGGGCTTCAATGCCGATTAAAAGTGCACTTTGATTTTAGCAAGCATATTTAAAATACTAATGGATGAGCTTAAACATCCTGTTCCATCTAATGTTAGTTATTCCTTCCCACGACCAATATATGATCCAGGCCTTACCCAGGATTTTGTTTTCATTGACAAATCCCCAGAACCGGGAATCATAGGACTCGTCCCTATTGTCTCCCATTACAAAGTATTTGTGGGAGGTACCTTTATTGGACCAAAATTATCCCTGAGTCTGGGGTCGAATCTCTTTGGGGGCCACATGTCCATTGGAAACCTTTCTCTTATTATAGAATAAGACGTATGTATTGCATATGGTTCATTTAGTTTTTTTACCATTTCTATACACAACCTTGTCTCTTATTTCTATTACATCCCCAGGAACTCCAATTACTCTCTTTATGAAGTCTTTGGATTCATCCAGTGGAAATTTAAATACAATTACGTCTCCATGTTTTGGTTTAGATACCGGGATAATTTCTTTATCTATAAAAGGTAGCTTCACCCCGTAGATAAATTTATTAACAAGCAGGTGATCTCCAATTTGTAAAGTGGGTATCATTGAACCTGATGGTATTTTAAATGCCTGGATTATAAAAGCCCTTATAAAGAAGGCTAGAATAAATGCAATAACTAACGCCTCTACATACTCTTTTACGATTTCACCAAATGATTTTGCCATGTTAATAGACCTCTTCTTAATTTATTAATCCTTTTTAAGTACTGCTAAAAAGGCCTCTTGAGGAATTTCAATATTACCCATTTTTTTTCATCCTCTTTTTGCCTTGTTTTTGCTTTTCTAAAAGTTTCCTCTTTCTTGTAATATCCCCACCATAACATTTGGCTGTAACATTTTTTCTAAAAGGAGGAATCCTTTCCCTTGCAACAATCCGGGTACCAATACTTGCCTGGATGACAACTTCAAAAAGTTGCCTTGGATGATCCTTTTTAGTCTTAGGGCAAGTTCTCTGCCTACCCTATGCGCATTTTCCCTGTGCACAATTGTGGACAGGGCATCAACAACTTCTCCATTTATGAGTATGTCCAGCTTCACCATATCTCCTGGATAAAATCCTATAAATTCGTAATCAAGGGACGCATAACCCCTGGTGTATGATTTTAATTTGTCAAAAAAATCGTATACAATTTCAACAAATGGAAGTTCATAGGTGATTATTACCCTAGAGGTAGAGAGATATCTAATATCCTTTTGTATTCCCCTTTTTTTCTTCGCAAAGGGTGAGCACATTTCCCACATATTCATGGGGAACATGGATGTCCATTTTAACAAATGGTTCTTTTATTTCTGCTAGTTTGCCTGGAGGAGGCATTTTGCTGGGATTATCGATCTTAAAGATCTTTCCATCTGTTGTCTGAACCTCGTACACAACAGATGGAGCAGTGGCTATTAACTCTGCTTTAAATTCTCTCTCAAGCCTCTCCTGTATTATGTCCATGTGAAGCAGACCCAAAAAGCCGCATCTAAAGCCAAAACCAAGGGCTGTGGAGGTCTCAGGCTCAAATACAAATGCTGAATCATTGAGTTGTAGCTTTTCTAGGGATTTTTTTTAGTAATTCAAACTTCGCAGGTTCAGTTGGATAAAGGCCACAAAATACCATTGGTTGAGCCTTTTTAAAACCAGGACAGGGGATCTTAGTGGGTTTATTTGCCCAGGTAATGGTATCTCCAACCCGGGCATCTCTTATCTCCTTTATATTTGCAAACAAAAATCCAACTTCTCCAGGCCCCAGGAATTTTACTTCCTTTGGATTTGGTGAATAGACTCCAAGCTGGACAATTTCATATTTTTTTTCTTGGTGGAGAACATTTCAATTTCCTGACCTGTTTCTAAATACCCATCAAATATGCGGAAAAGTACACCTACCCCAAGATAGGGATCATACCAGGAATCAAAAATAAGTGCCTTTAGGGGTGCCTTAAAATCTCCCTGAGGTGGCGGGCATCTTTTGATTATTGCATCAATTAACTTGTCTACATTTTCTCCGGTTTTGGCGCTGACCATGATAATGTCTGTGCAATCTAAGCCAATTGCCTCTTCAATCTCCTGAATAACCCTATCAGGCTCTGCGCTGGGCAGGTCTATTTTATTTAATACAGGTATTATCTCCAGGTCGTGTTCCAATGCCAGATATACATTGGCCAGTGTCTGGGCCTCTACTCCCTGGGTTGCATCAACCAGTAAAACTGCACATTCACACGCAGCAAGACTCCTTGATACCTCGTAGTTAAAGTCAACATGTCCAGGGGTATCAATGAGATTTAATACATATCTTTGACCATCTATGTGAGTATGGGGTATCCTCACGGTCTGGGATTTGATGGTAATACCCCTCTCCCTCTCTAGATCCAGGCGGTCTAAAAATTGCTCCCTTAGCTCCCTTTTGGATACCAGTTTTGTTATTTCCAGGATCCTGTCTGCTAGAGTGGATTTCCCATGGTCTATGTGTGCAATTATACTGAAATTTCTAATTTGATTTAGAGGGGTAGAGTCTTTTTCCTTCTTCATATCAATTTCCTGATAAATAGAGAGAGTGTTTATTTTTTTTGGGGAGTGTTTATATTCTCCGCTTTTTCCGCCACTTTTGTATATGAGTTTTCCATTTGATATTAAAATATCCTTTTGTACTGCCTTACACATGTCATGGATGGTAATGGCAGCAATATGCGCAGCTACCATTGCCTCGATTTCCACACCAGTTTTGGCAGTTGTCCTTGCTTCTGCTTCTATCCTTATGGAAAAATCCTGGTCATTTAGGTAAAATTTAACATCAAGGTAAGTCAAGGGTAGGGGATGAGTTAAGGGAATTAAATGGGAGGTGTTTTTGGCAGCCAGGATACCTGCGACCTTTGCAGTATTTAATGCATCTCCCTTTGGAAGCCCATTTTTTTTTAAGAGATTGTAGGTGGTCTTTGAAAGATTCACAAATATTTCATATACAGCTATCCTGGCTGTGTCTTGTTTTTCAGACACATCCACCATTGATATGGAGCCATCTTCAAGTATATGGGTCAATTTGTCGGTCATTTATCCTCCCATGGCCCTTTTGAAGAAGTCTTTTACCCTGTTGGTTGGCTTTTTTTTCTCAAGTTTTTCAAATTCCTTTAAGAGCTCCACCTGCTTTTTGGTGAGGTGTGTTGGGGTTTTTATATTTACCTCTACTAGTAGGTCTCCACGTTTTTTTTTCTCCAATATAGGGGATGCCCAGGCCTTTTAGCCTGAGTACCTCTCCTGGTTGAGTTCCCTTTGGTATCTCCACAGTCACTGGCTCTTCTAAAGTGGGAATTTCAATCTTTGCCCCTAACGCTGCCTGTACAAAGGAAATCTCTATTGGTACTATTAAGTCCTGGCCCTGTCTTTTAAATGTGTCGTGGGGTTCAACAGAAATTACCACATAGAGATCCCCTGCAGGGCCTCCAAAATTCCCCCCTTCTCCTTCGCCCCTGAGTCTTAATCTAGTTCCATTGTCCACACCAGGGGGAATGTTTACAGTTATTTTTTTTGTAGTTAATTATTCTACCTTCGCCACGGCATTTTTTTACAGGGATGTCTGTTGATGCGTCCCATGCCTCCACATTGTGGGCATGTAGATGAAATCCTGAAGAACCCATGGCGTTGAAATACCTGTCCTGTTCCCCCACAATATGAACATGATTCTGCAGAATACCCTGGTTCAATGCCAGATCCTGAACATTCTGGGCAATCCTCTTCTTTGGGTATCTCAATTTCCACCTGGGCGCCAGGGCAGCCTGTTCAAAGGAAATGGTGAGATCGTATCTTAAATCAGAACCCCTTCTTGCCCTTTGTTTTCCTCCCCTTCTGCGTCCTCCAAATCCAAATAAATCGTCAAACATGTCATTAAATGAGGAAAAGAATTCCTCAAAGATATCTTCGCTGGACCTGAAATTATTGTATCCAAAATTATGTAGACCCTCATGTCCGAATCTGTCATAGGCCGCCCTCTTCTCTGGGTCACTTAGGACCTGATATGCCTCGCCTATTTCTTTAAATTTTTGTTCAGCCTCGGGATTGTCTGGGTTTCTGTCTGGATGGTACTGAAATGCCAGTTTTCTATAGGCTTTTTTTTATCTCTTCTGTGGTAGCCTGTCTGGATACCCCAAGTACTTCGTAATAATCTCTTTTCATGGTTACTCAACCTCTATGCCAGCCTCTTTTATGGGCTTTTTGAGCCTTACCTTTCCAGCTGCAATCTCCCTTAAGGCAGTTACAATTTCTTTGTTGTTGCATTTTACAAGTGGTTCATATCCCTGTTTGTACATTCTCACTCTCTTCATTGCCATGTGGGCAATGACAAACCTGTTGTTGACCTTTTTAAGTGCATCTTCTACCGTAATTCTTGCCATTTAATCTCTCCTTGAAATTTATTTTTAAGGCATATACTCTCCCCTAATTTATTGATACAGAGATGAATTTGGGGGAATAGATTGGAAGGTCGTCTATTAGCTATAAACATAGTTTGTATAGTAGTCAATATACAAGAGTTTCAAATGGAGGATTTTTCAAGTGGGGAAGCTTTCCTATCTACAAAAGTCATGCATTGCAAAAACATCAAAATTAATGGCCACTGCTGAGATGTTGTCTCCTGGAGCAAGGATTGGAGTGGCTATATCCGGTGGGGTGGACAGCGGAGTTCTTTTAAAAATCCTCACAATTATAAAAAAAGAAGCTCCCATTTGATATTGAGATAATGGCCCTCCACATAAATCCTGGGTTTGATGTACACAATCATGATCCCCTAATCTCATGGGTAAAAGAACTGGGAGTTTCAGCCTACTTTACAGTAACAGATTTTGGGGTAAAGGCCCACAGTGGAGAAAATAGATCAAAGTCCCCTTGTTTTTTTTGTGCGTGGAGGAGGAGAAAAAGACTTTTTGAACTGGTGAAGAAATTTAAATTAACCCATCTGGCCCTGGGCATAATGGAGATGATCTTGTGAGTACTTTTTTTTATGAATTTATTTTACAGTGGACGGGTGGAGACAATGTATCCCAAGGAGATTTTTTTTTAAAGGAGAGTTCTATCTCATTCGTCCTCTCCTCCTTATAGAAAAAAAACAAAATAATAAAAGTGGCAAAGGAATTTAATATACCAGTTATAGAAAATCCATGTCCGTCTGTTAGTAATACATCTAGATCCAGCACCATAGATATGTTTGAACGTCTATGTTTTACAGACAAGAGGTTTAGGAAGAATACTTTTTCTGCTCTTTACAATTATATATTGAAAAATCCAATGCCAAATTATAACTCAAGGTAATTTTTGCCAAAAAAAAATGGCCATGGCCCATGACAGGGCAACTACTAAAAATAATACAAAAAAAGATAAGGGAATTTTTGAAAGAGATCTTATCCAACTCAAAAAGTTCAAAGACTACTCCCAGTATAAAACCTATTATTAATCCAAAGAAGTGACTTCCCACATCCACTATTTGTGCCCCTATGCCCAGCATTGCAAATAGCCCAAGGCCGGTCATTACATAAATACCAATATCTCTTGGATTCTGAACACTTCTGATTCCCACAGAAATTCCACATGTTGCAAACACACAGGTGGAAAAACCAATACTTATGTGATTTAATGGATGGTAGAAATAGTTAATGAGGTTTCCTAAAATACCTCCTAAAAGTATAAGTGCCCAGGCAATTGATGGCTCAATTTCCCTTAAAAGAAAATATATAAAAACCCCTTCCCAAAATATATTTGATAATACATGTGCCACATTTTTATGCAAAGTAAGGCAGGTTATAAGTCTCCACCACTCACCTTTGTAAATTGCCCAACTATCTGCAGCCCCAATCTGCTCAAGGGAAAGAGAAGAGTTTTTTTGAAATTATGTGAAATATAAAAATTAAAAATAAAATCCATATACTACTCTCCATGGAATGGCGTGTTTTTTTTGTGGGTAGATCTTTTTTTTCTCAGTTCCTTTTCTTCTTTTTCCTCCTCTTTTTCATATTCTAAAATTTCACATATGGCCTTTTTTTTTCTGTAAATAATCTACTTCCAAAATAAGGCCTTGGGTTGATTTATTTATCTTATGGTCAATGCCAATTGCAGTTAAAACCAGAGACCATTCATAAATTTTGTCTTCATTGATATTGTTATAGGGTAGTTTTATGGGGACATATCTCATAGGTGAATTAATTCATCAATAAAATTTAAAACAGCCCTTTTTACTTTGTCTTTGGTTTCTTTATGTGTGGTCAAAAGGTGTCTTGTAGTTATTTGTTCCATTATGGGGAGTAGTTCTAATTTTCTTATTTCAGATCTAACCTTGGTGATGATTTCCCAGGCATTTGAAACAGGAACAGAAATATCCTGGGGCGAGTGTAACACCAAAATTGGACAGCTAATAAGTGGCAGGTTATATCTAATGTTTTTAAGGGCCTTTATAAAACTGTATAGAGGATTTAATGCGTAGAATCCCTCATATCCACCAAAGGGCGCTATTTCCTTTGACTCTTCAGAAGATTTTGGTGTTTTTACAACAGGTTTTATAAAACGTAAAATTCCAATTAATGGAAGTAATTTGGACGCACCTTCAAAGGGGAACAGTTTGTATAAATATACTGGTGAGGCTATTGTAACTAGGCCTGCTACTGGGTATCTTTGAGCAAGATACATCCCAATACTTCCTCCCATTGATAGTCCAATCACAATTGGTCTAAAACCTTTATGGAATAGCTCCAAGAAATTTTTTTTCTGCCTCCAATGCCCACTCTTTGAATCTCGTTTTTTTAAAGGAAGATATATCTTCACAATGTCCAGGTAAAATTGGACAGATAATGTTTTTAAATCCCATATCCTTAAGGGACCTAACAATGGGGTCCACTTCAAAGGGGGAACCCCCAAACCCATGAAGAACCAGGAATCCAAATTTTTCTCTTTGATTCATTTGTCACACCTCAATTTAGTATAAAGCACTAGTCATTAAAAAAATTGGAAGTAAATTACCTCGAGAAAAAAAACTAACAATGAGAACTTGGCCAAAATAATTTTTTTTGCTTAATGGTTGAAAGCTTTTTTTAGATATAGGAAAATTTTTGCTTATATCTTTAAATTTTTGTATGGTCCCTTTTGTGATGACAAAGGGATAATTTTTCTATAAAATATAAACAAATTAATATATGTCAGTCAAAGGAATAAATTCATTGAGGATGGTAGGTATAGTTTTTTTGGATGATTCTTGTATGTGCGGACATTTGGCTTTCCCTGTGGCCTACAGTAACACCACCTGTAGAATTCAACCAATGTGATAAGTTTTACCACATGGGTATGTATTTTGTATTGGCATGTTTCCCTTTTTTTATTTATAACTAAAATAGATAAGGCGGTTTTTTTTGCCTTAATGTCCTTAATCCTTGGGATTGTTTTGGAAGGGATACAGTTTTATGTCCCTTTTAGGGAATTTTCTATTATGGATATTGGAGCCAATGAGATAGGTATTTTACTTGGGATCTTATTGGGAGAGAAGGTGCATAATTATTTGATTGAAAAAGGCAAATCTAATGTATTACCTTCATCACTTTTTTTGATCCTGATTTTAACTACAGAAGCTTAAAACCAAAGGAGAAAGAAGATGGTAAAATGGATTTTTATAATCTCGGTTATGTTCAAAATGTTATTAGGAATCAAGTTATTGCTGAGTTCTTGGAAATTTCACCTGAAGAAGTGGACAAATATGATGAGAGATTTATTTACAAGGAGAGAAACTTCCCTATTGGCTCCAATTGTGCTGTAAATCCCAAAAATCCAAATCAGCTTATATCCTTAGTCAATGGTTATGTATTTTACGATGAAAAGGGGAATATATCGGTAAAAAAATCTCTTAAATGTCAGAGGAAATGTAGATTTTCACACAGGAAATATATATTTTGTTAATAATGTGGTGGTGCATGGTGATGTCAAAAGCGGATTTGAAGTTCAGGGAAATTCTATTTTAGTAAAAGGCATTGTAGAAGGCGCTAAATTAAGGGCCTAAATTCCATATTAATTGAAGGGGGAGTAAAGGGAGAGTCCAAGGCGGTTTTAAAGGCAGAAAATAATATTCACTGTAGATACTGTGAAAATGGGACTTTACTAGCAAAAAGGTCAATATTAATTGATAAACACTGTCTCCATTCAAACTTATACACAGGCAAGAATATAAAGGTGGGAGAGAGGTTAATTGGGGGCAATATTTATTGTGGAGAAAAGATCTTAATAGAAGGTGAGTTAGGTGGAGGCTTTAATGTGCCTACAGTTCTAGTTTTAGGATATGATCCCGTTGATATGTATAAATTTTCAGATATCGAGATGAGACTGGAAAATCTACACAAAAGGCTTGATTTTTTTACAGGTAAAGAGAGAATCAAAAAGCGATCCTGAAATAGTTCTGGAGATTCAAGAAATCACTAAAAAGATCAAGGTTCTATCCAACCACTTAAATCGTATTGCACGCTCAATTAAGACCAAAGATTTTAAAAAAATGCAGAGTGATTGTTCGCGGTACAATTCATCCTGGTGTGGAGATCTCCATTGGTCCTGCATATTATAAAGTAGATGAGTTTATTAAAGGGACTCATTTTTATTTCAAAGATGGTGAGGTGATAGTATCAAGATTTGAAAAACTTAAGGGCTATGAGTAGTGGAGTTCTAGTATGGATATAGGGACCTTAATTGGTATTCTAGCTGGCTTTGGGTTGATAATAGGCTCTATTTTAATGGGTGGGGGCCTTGGTGCCTTTGTGGATATACCATCAGTTTTGATTGTTATTGGTGGAACCATATCTGTTACTTTTATAATGTTTCCCATGGGTACAGTATTTGGGGCAATTAAAGTTGCCATGAAGGCATTTTTTTGCCAAACCCATAGACCCAAATCAGATAATTTCCCAGATTACCTCGCTGGCTGAAGTGGCAAGAAAAGACGGGCTGGTGGCTCTGGAAAAAGCTGGGAGTGACAATGAATTTTTGAAAAAGGGATGTATTTTGGTTGCTGATGGGAACAACAGTGAGGTAGTAAGGTCTGTCTTGGAGATTGAGCTTGCATTTATGCAACAAAGACATTCTACGGGGCAGGATATATTTAAGGCAATGGGATCAATGGCTCCAGCCTTTGGAATGATTGGTACTTTGATCGGTCTTGTCAAGATGTTGCAGACCCTAAATGATCCTTCTTCCATTGGTCCTGCCATGGCCGTTGCCCTGCTCACCACATTTTATGGGGCAGTTTTGGCCAATGTTGTCTTTATTCCAATTTCAAAAAAAATTAGAAGAAAGGTCCAAAGAAGAAGCACTTTATATGGAAATTATTATTGAGGGAATAGTTTCCATTGCAAATGGGGAACATCCAGCAATAACAAAGGAAAAGTTATTGGCATTTCTCGCTCCTGCCCTGAGGGAGAAAAAAATAATAAGATTACACAGTGGGACGATAGAAATAAAATTCCACCCTTCTGTTTTTTTGCTCTATTTTTTTTCAGAGATATTGGGAACAATGGGAAGTGTATCTGCATATCCTTCTGCTTTGAACCTTCTGGGATTAAATTTGCCCTTTTCAAGAATATATCTAAGAACTGCAGCAGCCCTGGCAGTGGATAGCTCCCAGGCTGAAGAATATTTTGTATTTTTTTGCTTCCCTGTCATCAGTATGGCCTCTAATTGCCACCATCCAGTCATTTTTTTTTAAGGAGTTTTATTATGGAATCCAGGACCTTTTTAGAGGAAGGAAGGAGGATGGCTGTTCCTTTTTTTTAAATATAACGTCACTTTGAATCCTGATTAAAACACCATTATCCTCTGCTGAAATATCCATGGGTGTGTTCTTTTGGACATCTGTTAGCATTGACTTTACCGTGAAAACCATACCAAGTACGTCTTTGTCCTGTTTTGTGAGTTTTACTTTGCTTTCATATTTAGATGGAGAAAAGGCAATGTATTCGGCTTCTTTTCTTTTTACTTGTACACCAAATGCATCTTTTATGGATCCCAACATATCCTTAAATTTTTGTATGTCCATGTTAGCGAAAGATAGGAGGAGCACAAAAAAATGTCAAAAGAAGAGACATAAGATCAGAAAATGTCATGAGCCATTCTGGTGCCCCTTCTTCTTGTTTTGGTGGTGGTTCCCTTCTTGCCATATTTTTCTCTTAGTTATTTTTAATTTTTAAGTCTATATATAATCAGTTTTAAAAAAACAAGGCAATAAGAATATTACCTAATGAAAAAAGGGGTAGAGATATATTTTAGGGCAATTAAAGAGACTGCTATGCCCAGGATTAATTTTATAATTGACGCAGGTAATTTTGATTGGAGTTTTGTTCCAACATAGATCCCTGCCATACCTCCAAGCCCAAATAGGAGACCCAGAAGGAAATCTGGTACTGTAGCAGGGTCACTGGAAAATGGTCCAAGGGAATAAAATAATGCGGCTAGTATAGAAGAAATCCAGGTAGAGATTAAAGTAGCCCCAGCGACAACCTGTACAGGTAGTTTCAATACCGCTACACAATATGGGGACATAATTGCTCCCCCACCAATACCATATGCCCCTCCTATGACCCCAGTTATGAGGGAGGGCACTAATACTGCCATTGGGTGGTAATTGATTTTGGAATTCGATGTTGCTATGGTAGCAGAAAATAGTTTAATTTTTTTCTTCTACTACTTCTATTTTGTTCGGTTTTATTCTTTTTGAAGAAATGGAATCCATGAGGCATCTAGTTCCCAGATAGAAGAGGACCATACCAACAAAAATTTTAAAATAAATAGGGTTTGGTAGATACTTTATTCGTATCCAGTATCCCAGAAAAATCCCTGGTACAGTGCCAAGAACAAAGAGCAATAGCAGTGTCCAAGAAAGGCGCTTTTCCTTAAAGTACTGGTATGATCCAAGGGGAATTGAGGTAATATTGTAAATAAAGTTGGTTCCACTAACACCAGGGGTTGTGTATCCAAAAACACTCATTTGCAAGGGAAGAAGGATAAAGGCACCAGACACTCCTGCTGGAGAGACAATGGAAGATATAATAAACATGATAAGTGGTGGAATAAAAAGATAGGTGTCTATTTGAGACACTGGAAAATGAAAAGGTTCAAAAAGAAACATATTTTTGCCTCATAGGATGGTAAAGGTAGATATAATGGAATATTTTCAAGTTGTCCAATCAATTATAGAGGGTGTAAAAAGCATTATCCTGGATAAGGAAAAGCAAATAAAACTTGCGGTTGCTTGTTTTTTGGCAAGGGGACATCTGCTTATTGAAGATGTTCCTGGCACAGGTAAGACCACTCTGGTCAAAGCAATATCAAAACTACTAGGTTTAGAGTTTAAAAGGATTCAATGCACCAATGATCTTCTTCCTGGAGATATATTGGGCTCATATGTATTTAACCCTAAAAAAAAGAGAGTTTTTCTTTCACCCTGGTCCAATATTTTCCAATATAGTGTTGGTAGATGAGATAAACAGGGCAACACCCAAGACACAAAGTGGATTACTAGAGGCAATGGCAGAAGGACAGGTAACCATAGAGGGAACTACCCATGTTTTGCCAAGACCCTTTTTTTATTGTTGCAACTCAAAATTCTGAAGAACAGGCGGGGACATATCCATTGCCAGATTCTCAAATTGATAGGTTCATGTTTAAAATAAAGCTTGGATATCCGTCCAAAGAAGCAGAAAAGTTGCTACTAAAACAAGGTGATAGAGATGTTATGTTGAACTATATTAAACCAAAGATAACAAGGGAACAGGTGTTTCAATTACAGATAAAAGTAGATGAAGTGGTGACCTCAGAGGCAATAATTGATTACATTGGAGAGGTAGTTGAATATACCAGGAATTCTACTCTGTTTATGTCAGGACTATCCACCAGGGCATCTTTTATGTTGCTTCGTTCTGTTAAGGCATGGGCATTAATTCACGGCAGAAATTTTGTCCTCCCAGAAGATGTAAAGGAAATGGTCTACTGGGTGGGTAATCACAGATTAAAGCCCAAAGACTATGAAACTAATTCCCAAGAAATTATAGAAAAATTGCTTAAAACAATCCCCATACCTTGAGGGTTGTCGGTGAAAAAGATTAAACTACAGCCACAAATAGTAAAAAAATATTCTGTATGGTCCACCCCCTTATAATTCACCAGTTATTTTGACCCATAAAAATATCTATATCCTCCCGTCAAAAATGGGATTAATCTGGTTTTCCCTTTTGAGTATAATGTTTTTAATTGGACTGAATTATAGAAATAACATTGTATTAACTTTCTGTCTTTTCCTAATAGCCTTTTCAATGGTATCTATTATCTATACTTTTTTTTCAGCTATATCATCTAAAAGTTTCTTCTCCTGGCAATGGAAGGGATTGTTTTATGGGGGGATTTAATGAATTTTGTCTGTATCTGCAGGAAAGTAGAAGTAGAATAAGGTATTTAAAAATCAGGACAGAGGATTTTTCACAGGATTTTATCTTATGGCCAAATTCTAGTCAGGTGGTAAAGTATATGGTCAGATCAAAAAAAAGGGGGATTAGATGGGCCCCAAAAATTTCAATTATATCATATTACCCATTGGTATATTCAGGTGTTGGACAGTGCTTAGATTCTCAGATCAAGCCCTGGTGTACCCAAAACCAATTCCCCACCCAGGAGTAAATTTTTAAAAATCGGGATTCAGTTCTATTGGAAGGAGATTCTGGATCTGGTGTAGAAGATTTTCTTTCTCTGGACAAATACCAACCTACAGATCCTAGCTCAAAGATATACTGGAAGATCTATGCAAAAAATAACAAGTTAATAAAAAAAATATTCCATGGAGGAGAGGGGAGCACAATTATCTGGCTAGATCTAAGAGATTATATTCAATATGGAATGGAAAAGGCGCTTGGAATCCTGTGTTTTCATGTAATAGAGGCGTCAAAAAAAAGGCCAAATATATGGGCTAAAGCTGGATAAACTGGTAATAGCACCTGACCTTGGAGAAAAACAAAAGCAAAAATGTTTGAAAGCTTTGGCCAGGTATCCCCATTTTTAGGCTTAAAAAGTGAATAAAATAAATTTTATTAAAAGCAACAAGATAGTGTTTGTAGTTTTGGTATATGGATATTTTTCTTTGTTGTTTTTTTTAGACTTACGCATAAGTGTTATGTTTTTTTGTCATGGTATTTTATGGGTATGTTCATTTATTTCATCCTAAATTGGCACCTGATTTTTTTTAAAAAGATTTTGCTTGGTCTAGTTGTAGGTTTTCTATTTTTTTTGTGTATTTCCCAAGTTTTATCTCCCTGGATGTATTTGTTGCTTTTTTTATCCCTTATGTTAGCACTCAAGACTTTAGAATTAGAAAAAAAAAAGGGATCTGTATATCTTGTTATTTTTGAGTTCTTTTTTTGCCAGTGGCCACTGCGTTATATGATCAAAGTTTATGGGTTTTTATTTATATCCTGGGGTATGTTTTTCTATTTCTTGGGGTACTGTATTTTATTACAAACGAACATATCTCAAATTGGAGAGTCTTTTTGGCTGAAGGTGGGTCAATCTTTTTGTATTCCATGCCATTGGTTTTGCTTTTATTTTTCCTTTTTCCAAGGCTTCCCCACGCCTTTTTGGGCTTTTCAAAAAAACATGTTGGGATATCTGGTTTGTCCCAAGAGATAGAACCAGGTGTCATTTCCCAGTTAGTCTTATCAGACAAAGTGGCCTTTAGGGTCAAATTCGATACCATCCCTTTCAATATAGACCAATTATATTTTAGGTGTGGAGCTTATGAGGCATTGAAATATGGTGGCGCCAAGATAGTAGAAGTTAGAATAAATAAGTTCCCTTTAAAGGTAATTACAAAGCCGTCCTACTATAGAATTTTTCTTGAACCAGGCTCAAGATTTGTTCCATTCTTGGAAATGACCAATGAGATGCCAAAATTGCCAGGTATTTCATTGTATGAAGGCCTTTTTTATTTAACCAATAAACAGATAACATCTCCAATAGGATACAAGTTAAACCATATTAGCACATATGTATTAGGTGCATCTACTCCAATGGAGAAAAAAAAGATGTTTAGATGTAGAACCTTTTGAAAATCCAAGGACCCAAGAGTTGGTAAAAGCCTTGAGAAAACGGTCTTCAAGTGTGAGAGAGCTTATTAGTAGCCTATCAAGGGTTTTCTCAAGGGGTTTTTTTTACACATTAGATCCGCCAACATGGCCTAAACATAATCCCATAGATTATTTTCTTTTTGTAACAAAAAGGGGCTTTTGTGAACACTATGCAGTAGCCCTAACTTATATGTTGAGATATGCAAAGATACCTGCAAGGGTGGTGAGCGGCTACAAGGGTGGAGAATTAAATCCCATTGGAAATTATTTAATAGTTAAACAGTCCTATGCCCATGCCTGGGTAGAAGCCTATGTGGACGACCTAGTGGGATGGATAAGGATAGACCCCATAGATTTTATTCCAAGGGAAAATATGGATAAATCAATAGAGGAAATTGAAAAAGGAATTATTAGAGACTACAGGGTCCCATCAGTTCTTAGAGAAATTATTTCCATATGGGACTTTGTAAACTACAAATATAGGATATGGATTGTGGATTATTCTTATAACAGACAAATCTCTTTATTTAAAAAAATTGGGATTTGATATTACAAGGTCCTGGTATATTGTGGGGTGTTTAATAGGAGTTGTTATTTTAATTGTTCTCACATGTATATTTTTTTGTGTTTTCCAGGCCAAAAAAAGATAGTGTACATGATTACTTTTTAATCTTTCTCGAAAAATTGGACAAAAAGGGATTAAAAGTAGACACAACATATGGTCCAGTTGAGATAACTTGTCTTTTGAGATCAAAAAATGAAACATGGGTGGATAAGGCGTTGCTAGTAATTGAATTGTACATAAAAATAAGATATGAAAATAAATATATGGAAGAGGATGTAATCCAGTACATGAATTTAATTAAGGATTTTTAATATGTTTTCTAGTAAAAAGTTGGGCCTTGCGTTGGGAGAAGGTGGAGCCAGGGGGCTTGTTCACATTGGAATATTACAAGTACTCAAAGAAAATGACATTAAGGTGGATATAATTGCTGGCACCAGTATAGGAGCTATAATAGGGGCCATGTACTGTGAGGAAGAAAATCCATATGAGGTGGAGAGTAGGTTTAAGGATTTTATAAGCAGTGATTTATATGAAGATATTGGATTTATAAATTTAGAGAGACGGGGCAACAGGCAACCAAGTTTTTGGGACCAGATTTATTCCAGGGTCAAAGGGACCATAGCCCTTACCATGGCTCAAACAAAATTAAGCATATTAGACAATAAAAAGTTTAAAAAGATTATGGAGTTTTTGATAAAGATTAAGACATTTGACCAGTGTAAGGTTCCTTTGGTAGTGGTTGCCACCGACCTCATATATGGAAGGGACATCCCCTTATGTGTAGGGGATCTAAGGAAGTCTGTTATGGCAAGTGCTTCTGTCCCTGGCTTTTTCCCTCCTGTGAAAATAGGTAACCACATATTAAGTGATGGTGCCATTGCGTGTCCTGTTCCTGTAAAATATGCACGGCTAAACAACGATACAACTGTGGTTAGTGTAGCAGTTCCTCCTAAACTAAAACCCATTGAAGAAATTGAAAACGCTGTGGAACTTTTGATTCGAGCAGAAGAGATAAATATGCATCACTTAACATGTGAGATGGTAAAAAGTAGTGATATATCGATTATCCCTGATATTGGTGATATTGAGTGGAATGAATTTCACCACATAGAATCATTGGTTGAAATAGGAAGGAAGGCTGGCAAAGAGTTAATAGCCAAACTCCATAAAAAGAATAGGTTTATTAAACGTTTCTTCTAAATTGCTACTTCTAAATGCAGTACATTCCCCTTTTCGTCCTTTGAAAAAAAAGTAAGAAAATTTGTCTGTTATCTTTTTTTTATTAAAAAGACCCCCATACCCCCTTCAGCAGGAAAGTTGTGGTCTGGCTCAGGTAGTGTGTGGGGGTCAAATCCTTTACCAAAATCTATTACATGGAGAACAATTTTTTTCTGGATCTAGCCATATTTTTATTTTTAATTTCCCAGGTTTTTCTTTTGGGTAAGCGTGTTTTATTACATTAGAGGCAGATTCGTATATGAGTAATTCCAGGGAATAGAGTATTTCTTCTGAACATTTGTCAAGATAAGGGTGTTTTGTGAAAATTGCTTTGGCAAAATGCCCAATTGCAGGAAGATAGTAAAGCTGTGCTGGAACTTCTAAAAAAAATATCTGGCTCTTTGTTTGATATGTCCATGTTTCTTTCCAATTTGACTATTTGTTTATAAATTCAGGTGGTTGTCCTGTGGAAGCAAGTACTGCCTTCCAATAAGGGGAATTTACATTCAGTTTTCTCCTCTTTTTGGTCACAAGGGACAGGGGCAGATACACAAATTTCTCCATTAATTTAGTGACAACCATATTAGTTTTTCCTGCCATGGCAGCATGAACTGCATGTTGTCCTAAAAATGCACAATATACTCCGTCATTTGCATTTGCTGGGACTGATCTGATTATGTAGCTTGGATCTATAAATTTTAAGGTGATTTGGATATTTTGTTTTTCAAAGTATTTTTTTTATCCTTTCCCTGAGTAAACCACAAATATCACCTAAAATTGGATTACCTGATGGATCCACTGGAATCTTTTCGTTGTTTTTTTTCATTTCCCTCTGCCAGAGATCCTGACCTGCACCTTCTGCAACCACTATAACTGCATGACCCCTCTCCGTTATCCGCTTTTTTTAAATATGCCAGAAGTCCATTTTCTCCTTCAAGTTCAAATGGTTGCTCAGGTATTAAAACAACATTGACATCCTTTTGGGCCAATGTTGCCTCGCTTGCAATAAAACCAGACTCCCTGCCCATTAGTTTTACCATACCGATTCCATTGGGTGCCCCTGTGGCTTCTGTATGGGCGCACCTAATAGCTTCAATGGCCTTTGTTACAGCTGTGTCAAATCCAAAGGAGCGGGGGACAAAGTAGATGTCATTGTCAATGGTCTTGGGAATACCAACAACTGAGATCTTCATCTTGCGTTTTTTTTATCTCTTTCCAGATGGCAGAAGCTGCCTTCATTGTGCCGTCTCCACCAATCATAAAGAGCACATTTATGTTCATCCTCTCCAGGGAGTCCACTATTTCTTCTGGTGGCTGATGGCCCCTTGATGATCCCAGGATGGTTCCCCCAAACTCGTGGATTTGAGATACATTTTCTGGTGTTAGTTCCCAGACACTGTGACCATACTGGGGTAAAAAACCTTGTAACCCGTAACGGATGCCAATGGTTGCAGCCACCCTATACTGGTGATGGGCCTCCATTACAATGGATCTGATCACGTCGTTTATTCCAGGACAAAGCCCTCCACAGGTTACAATGGCGCATTTTGTCTTTGATGGGTCAAAATATAGATGTTCTTTGGGGCCAGCTTCTTCAAATACAAAATATCTCTGGTTTGGGTCTTCGGCGTCAATAACCTCTTCTGAGACATATAGATTTACTTCTCCAATCTCAGATAAAAATGGTCTTAATTGTTCTGGCACAGGAATCTTGGCTTCGCCTAAGGAGTCTATTTTTATCTTTTTGGGCTTTATGGTTGGCATTTATCTCTCCTTTTGTTATTTTTATTCATTAATTGGGAAGGATAAAAGAAAACTTTTTATTTGACAAGACCATTTGTTACTTTTCACTTATATAGCCTAGCTTTGCTCTGGACTTATTAAGCTTTATAATGGGTTTTTATTGAATAATTTTTATGGGTTGGTTAAAGTCTTTAACAAAAGGAGGTCATTATGGAAGTTGTAAATATCAAGACAAAGAAGAGGGAAGAGCTCATTGATATAACCAGAGAAATTAAGAAAATAGTGTCAAAGAAAGATTGGGAAAATGGTATCTTGTATGTATATTGTCCCCATACAACAGCAGGTGTAACCATAAATGAATCAGCTGATCCCTCTGTTGCCTATGATATTGAACACAGTTTAAAAAAGCTAATACCAATGTCTAACCATTATAGACATGTTGAAGGAAATAGTGATGCCCATATAAAATCTTCTCTAATTGGGTGTTCTGTGAATTGTTTTCTTGAGGGAGGTAATTTAGTTTTGGGAACCTGGCAGGGAATTTTTTTTGCAGAGTTTGATGGTCCTAGAAATAGAAAGGTCTATGTGAAATTTTTAAAGGGATAATGGAGATAATATGGACAAAAAAAGCCTCTGTATTTAAGGAAAATTACGAAATATATTTAAGTAAGATACGAGAACTTGATTTTTTTTAGTATTGCGAAAAAACTAGGTCTAAAGATGGAAGGAGAATCAATTTGTGTCCCTTTTTTTCAATAAGAGGATTATGGTAAACAAGTCTAATATCCTGGATGAAAGCAATAGACAACCCATGTATTCTGAATGTGTGGTCATTGCCAAATATTTACTAATGGCTCAGGAAAATGTTCCAGAGCCAAGGGAATGGGTAACTTACAAAGATTTTAAGGATGCAGCTCCATTTGCAGCGGCCTTTTCAAATAATGTAGAGAGGGCTATTGAAAAACGTTTTTCAAACAGGATAAATAAATTAAGAGAAGCTGGTGAAAAATTGGGAGGCAAAGTGGTTGATGAGATAGACCTTTCATATGAATTGATCATGAAGTTCTTTGTGCTTCCTGGATTCCATCTCCTTTTGGTTTTCAATGACCAGGATGAAGAATTTCCTGCTGATGCCAGGATACTTTTCCCTGATAACAGCGACAAGATATTGGATATGGAGTGCCTGGCCATTTGTGGATGGCTTCTATCTGATTATTTATACATCTTAAGTGGGGGCAAGGGATTTAGTATAATGTGATTTTTTAAATGCCAAAAAGAAGTCTATTTTTCTTTTTCTGCCTGTAATCTATCTCAACTTCCAGCATAAGCCTATGGATTTGAAAGTGCTCCCATTTATCTTTTTTATTTTTAAGAGGCTCACTTTTGATTTTCCCATCCACCTTTTGGAAAGTGGAGAAGATTGGTTTAATCTCCTGGCTAATTTCTTTATGTATTCACAAGATGCAAACTAAAAAATTTTTATTTAATTAGGTATTTATCTTTGAATGCCTAGGTGGCCGTCTCAAGAAGTGAATTACGCCTGTTTAAATAAGTTTAGTTAGTTATAAAAAGAGTGCTCACTAAGAGGTTCTTTGCTGAAAAATCGTTGACATTATTATATAGTTGTATATAAAGTGGATAAGATCACAAAATTCTATAATATTTTTCGATTTAAATCACTAAATTTGAGGATTGGGAGATGATCAGGCGGATACTTACAGACAAAATCATGGCTAATTTATATAAAGGAAGAATAATAATTGTGTATGGTGCAAGACAGGTTGGTAAAACAACTCTTTTAAAGCAAATAGAGGCCAGCCTCAAGACTGAAGTTTTGTGGTTAAATGGAGATGAGCCAGATGTTAGAAGTATATTTGAGGATGCTACGTCTACTCAAATTAAACTAATTATAGGTAATAAAAAGACAGTTTTTATAGATGAAGCTCAACGGATAAAAAAATATAGGGCTTACATTAAAGCTATTTGCTGATAATTTCCCTGATGTTCAGGTAGTGGTAACTGGTTCATCGAGTTTTGAATTAGCTGATAACTTAAAGGAACCATTAACAGGCAGGAAAATAGAATATTATTTATACCCCCTTTCATTTCAGGAATTGGTAAATCATTATGGATATCTAGAAGCTAAACGAAGATTAAATTTTATTTTAAAATATGGTTTGTATCCAGAAGTTATTGTAAGTCCTGAAAATGCAAAATCTATATTAATGGGTCTAACTGATAGTTACCTTTATAAAGATCTTTTAATCTATGAAGGAATTAAAAAACATTCATTGCTTTCAAAAATTCTTCAGGCACTTGCTTTACAAATTGGAAGTGAGGTCTCATTCTCAGAGATTGGACAACTTGTTGGGGCAGATAAAAACACTGTAGAAAAATATATAGACTTGCTTGAAAAATCTTTTGTAATCTTTCGCCTTAATGCTTTAAGTAGAAATATGCGAAATGAAATAAAGAAAGGGAAAAAAATTTTATTTTTGGGATATTGGTATTAGAAATGCTTTAATTGTTAATTTTAATGAGGCTAATTTAAGATCTGATATTGGAGGTATATGGGAAAACTTTATAATAGGAGAAAGAATAAAATTCTTAAAATATAACGAATTATATGCTAATGTATATTTTTGGCGTACAGTAACTCAAAGTGAAATTGATTTTATCGAAGAAATGAATGGTGTTTTTAATGTATATGAGATAAAATGGAATTTTAAGAAAAAGAGATTGCCAAAAATGTTTAAAAAGACTTATCCTGTTGAAAATTTTGAAATAATAGATAAAAGTAATTTTGAAAAAAAATACTACTATTACCTATATAAAGAGTGTAAATCCTCATCTGTTAGAACTTTCTGAGAGGAATATGAATAAGAAAAAGAAAATAAAATGGTTCGAATTTGTGGGTGACTTTTGTCAGATTATTTATATATTTTAAGTGGGGGTAAGGGATTTAGTATAATGTGATTTTTTTAAACATCAAAAAGAAGTCTGTTTTTCTTTTTCTGCTTGTAATCTATCTCAACTTCCAGCATAAGCTTTTCTTGCATAAGCTCATGTATTTCTTTTGCGTATACCTTTCCTTTGGAAAGGTCTTCTTCCATTAATAACTTTTTCCATCTATTCTGTATTTCTTGCTTTTTCCTGAAGAGTTCCTTTATTTCCTCATCCAATTTTTTTTATCTCCTGATACAAGGATTCGTCTTTTTGGTTTTTTAGACACACCTTGTTTTTCCTCCTTTTTTTGGGGATATGTTTTTGATTGTTGGTAGTGATTTAAAATAAGTCCAATAGGTTGGCCACAATTTTGTTATTTCTCCAGGATTTTTCAATAGTATTTCATACCCCATTAAAGAGATTAAAGACAAGGCAATGCTCCAGCTGGGAGTAGGGGAGAAAATTTCTATTTCCCTTTTTGTTTTTTTGTTTCCTTTTTTGTAAATAGATAGCTTGTCTCCTGATAATTCAAATTCCATGTTAAGAGCAGTTAAAATGTATCTAAGGTTCTCATGTTCGGATGAGGGGATACCGTTAATCTCTGCCTTGTTCGCCAGTACTCCCAAGGACACTGCAAGGGGTAGAAGTCTATCATATCCTTTTAGATTTAATTTTAAAAAAATCCAATTTTTTTGTTTCCTGATTTTAACAATATTTTGTCTTTTTCAATAATGATATTTGCATTAATGGACTTTAAAAGTTTAAGAAAAAGGGATCCATCTGTAAAATTTACGGGATATGAGCCTGCTATTTTAGCTTCACCTCCACAAATTATCACTGTTGCAAGTAAATATGAACTTAGCTCAGGATCGAGAATATGGTACATGTCCATTTTATGGCTTTGTGTGGGAAATACTGTGATTTGGTCCTTACCTACGATAAATTCAATTCCCAGCAAATTGAATATAAAAAATATTCTATCAATAAACAGATTATTTAAGTTCCTGTTGGGGACGGATATAGTGATTTTATCTAAATTGTAAACAACCGTGGATATCAATAGGGCAAAAAAAGGCTGGATCTGGAATTTCCTCTGGTACAATGAGGGTGTCATTTATTGTGCCTGTTGCTTCAATTCTTATGGGTAGGCCATAACTCCCTGGTATGAGGGGAGCAATCCTGGATCCCATTTGGGGGAGTAGGGAAAAAAAGTGGTCTCAGATCCAAAGACTTTAGGTTTGAATCCCCAGTAAATTTACATATCCCAGGACTTGATATGGCTGCAAAGATGAGTAAATAAAGGTTTAGTTCATCCTCCCCTGTAAAAATGGCCTTTTTGTTGAAAGCCAGAGCACCACCCTGTTTTCTATAAAGTTGATCCCGATCCCACGTAAATGAAGAGCCAAGTGCATTCAATGCCTTTATTAACTGGTAAATTGAATCATTTAGTACAAGGTGTTTAATCTCTATGGGGAAGTTTTTTTAATGCAGCCAAATAAATAAAAAAATCTAGTAAGGTATATGTCAAATGGGCCTGAAAGGTCTATGCTGACAGGCTTATGTGTATATGGCCTTAGTTTAAAAGTCTTTTCCTCTTCCTTTTCTGCCAATTCATAGGCCAAATTATTAAACTGATTATATAACGCCCTAAGTGTCTTTGGGTTAATGGAGAGGTTCTTAGTTTTATTACTCCAGATCTTCCATAGACTGCCTTCCAATTCACTGTCTGAAATGGGTGCGTTTTTTTTCTTTCTCTCTTTTAAATAACTCGAATAGATTAGAGTCCTTTTTATTAATAACTCCAATAGATCTTCATCCAACTCAATTAAATCCTTCAATCTTTCCCTTTTCATTGAAACTCCAATTTAACAAAAGGTTTTTTTCATATATGTGGTTCACTTTGAAGGATGTTAAATTTTTAACCATACGTCAACTTTATTTTTTTGTACTTTTCAAGGGCTTTTGCCGCAAGTTTACTGAAATATGGATCTTTAGACTTGGCAGCCAGTTGCAAGAGTTTTAGACCTCTTTTTTTTATCCTTGTTTGTGTCTACCAATAAATTGCCAAGGTAATATAATAGTTCAGGCCGATATTTTGAATCCTCTGGCATAATTTTATAAGCTTCTTGGTACAATTTCAGAGCTTTATTTTTGTTTCTTCCAGCAAACCACGGTAGAACTTCCCAGAATCGTCCCAAAGCAACTATTGGTGTTCCATCTAAGTACTTTTTATTTATTTTATATGCAGTTTCAAAGGCATGCTGGGTTTTGCCTTTTAGGCCTTCCCTCAGGGCGGTGAGTATGGATACTCCGTCTGAATAGTTTCCAACGCAGAGTCCATAGTAAAAATAACCTTCAACACCATTGGGATTAAGTTTTATGGCCTTTTCAGCATATTTCATTCCCATTTTCCCAAATTTTTTTACAAATTTCTTTCCAATTTTTTTAGATATTGTTTTTTTGAATCTTCTGCATATTCCCTGCAGGCCATTGCAGTTTTCCAATTGACTTCATAGCTTGAAGGATTTTGGTCAGCTAGTTTTTTTGTAATCATCAAGTGCTTGTTTTAATACTTCTAAATTGTTTGTCTCTAAGTACTTCTGGTAAAGGGCATCAGCATGCTTTAGACCTTCTATAGATTTTGCAAAAATATGGGTTGACTGACCAATCAGTAAAAACAAAATTACTAAACTTACTGTTTTTTTTAACATTTTTTTCCCTCCTGGTTTTTTTGGGTTTGTATATTTATAGTATAGATTTCTTTTTATAGCAAGATTTGTTGTGGTAGATGTTTGTCTATCATTTTTTTTGTGCAGGTGACAATTTACTGTTCCATAGCTATTGACTAGTGAGATTAAATAAATGTATCCAACCAGCTGAGGAGTTTGTATGGATACCATATTTTTGTACACAGTTATAGGACTGATTTTTACTTTTACTTTTGTTAATGGTTTCCATGATGGTTGTAATGTTGTTGCAACTATTATAGCTTCAAGATCAATGAAGCCCAAGAGGGCCCTTATATGGGCAAGTATATTTGAATTTTTGGGGGTTGTATTCTTGGGTACTGCTGTTGCTAAGACAATTGGAAAGGGTATTATTGATCCTTCAGTTGTAGAGCATGGTTCATATGTCTCCTTGGCTCTTATTTTTAGCGGAGTGTTTTGTGCCCTTTTGTGGAATGTGGTTACCTGGGTGCTTGCACTACCGTCAAGTTCCTCCCACGCTCTAATAGGTGGTCTTGTTGGTGGAGGCATTGGAGCATATGGGATAAGTGTGATCAATTGGAATATATTATTATTTAAGGTTATATTGGTCATGTTTATAACACCAATTGTTGGTATGCTTGTTGGTTTTTTTATTGACCAGGTTGTCTTTTAGACTTTTTGCTAACTTTCCTCCTTCTATAAACAATTTTATTAAACACATACAACTCCTTAGTATGGGTTTTTTTAGGTGCATCCCACGGGACCAATGATGCCCAGAAATCAATGGGACTAATAGCACTGGTGCTTGCTAGCTACGGTGTAATAGACCATTTTTATGTACCCAATTGGATTATCTATGGTTGTGGATTGGCTATATCCTTGGGTGTTTTGAGTGGTGGGTGGAGACTTATTAAGACTATTGGATTTAGGATATTCAACCTGGAGCCAATTCACTCCTTTAATTCCCAGCTGGCTGCTGGGACAGTTATTTATTTATCGGGTCTTTTTGGAAGCCCTGTGAGTACTTCCCAGATTATGAGTTCATCTATTATGGGTGTTGGCGCGGCCCATAGATTTAAACAGGTGAGATGGGAGGTGGCAAAGGACATATTTCTTGCCTGGTTCATTACAATACCAGTGGTTTGCCTTGGTGCCATTTTACTTTATTGGTTGATTGCTTATTTCTTTAAATTGGATCAGACTAGCATGTACTTAGTAATGAAAAAAAATAAAAATATTCATGGGAATTTTATATGACTCTATTTAGATTTTCTAAGAAAAAAAAATGGGATTTTTTTTAAGTTGCTTAGCATGCAGATGGAAAAGACACATGATGGTTTAAAACTATTAAATGATTATTTTAAGATATATCAACATGATGCAGTGGACAAGCTTTGCCAGTTAGAACATGACGCAGACGAATACAGAAGGTTTATTGTTGATGACCTAAACCAGACTTTTATAACTCCAATTGATAGAAAAGATATATATTCCCTATCACGCTCAATTGACGATGTAATGGATTTGGCCAAGATAATAGTAGAGGAAATTGAAGTATTGGAAGTGAAGCCAAATCAATATATGCAGATGATTTCTAATAACTTGATGCATGCATCTTCTAAATTAAATGATTCCATAAAACATCTAAAAGAGCGTCCAAATCTATCAAGGGAAGCTGCAATAAGGTCTAATTTGTTATTAAATAATCTACAACATCTCTATTTTGAAGCCATAAAAGACCTCTCTGAATCAGATAGGGAAATATCTTATCGATTTAAATTAAGGGAAGTATTTCACCGGCTCCTTGAGCTCGCTAAACAAATCAAATCAACAAATAATATCCTGTTGGATATTATAATTAAGACCTATTAGTCCATGGACAACTCAAAAATTAGGCATATTAAAGTAAATAGCAGATCTAGTGGAAGGAAGCTATTTCAATTTTTAGAGGATTTGTTGGATAAACAGGTTCCTAGATCGGCATTAATGAAGTGGATCAGGACAGGGCAAGTTAGGGTAGATGGAAAAAGGGCAAAACCCTTTGACAGGCTGGAGAAGGGACAGGTTGTACGTATACCTCCATTTAAAATAGATAAGAGGAACATATTGGATGAACAGGATCAAAATCCTTTTGTTTTAAAGAAAATACATGAGGACAAAGAGTTTTTGGTGTTATACAAACCACCTAATTTAGCCACTCAGCCTGGGAAGAATATTGAAGATAGTTTATTTCACAGGTTAAAGAGAGAATATCCAGAAAATACTCCCTTTTTGGTACATAGGCTCGATAAAGAGACATCTGGTATCATTATTGTGGCAAAGACCTTTGAATATTTAAAACACCTACAAAATCTATTTTTGTCAAATAGGATTCAGAAAATATATCTTGCATGGGTACAAGGGAATACCCAATGGGACAATTGGTCCATGATCAAGGATAACTTTATTGAGCACCGAGATAGCAAAAAAAAGAGGGTAGAGGCTATTAGTTTCATTAAGACCCTAAAAAAACACCCAGGGATACAGTCTTGTTGCTGTTTTGATAAAAACAGGACGCAAACACCAGATTCGTATTCAGTTGAGTCTTAGAAATCACCATTGTGGGGGACTTAAAATATTCTAAAGTAAAAAGCAGAAAAAAATTTACTTCTACACTCGTATCTTATGAAATGGGACAGCCGTTTGTTCTCTTTCCTACCCAAACATTGGCGAGGCAGATTTAAAGTGGATTCATCAGATGTAGCAAAGATATACCCGCTTCCCTTATAATCTGCCAATGAAAAGATTTAGCTCTATTGTCCAATAAATAGAATGGGAAGGTAGGATCTCTTTTAATTGTGTAACTCAGGTATAGCAGATTTTTTTGATTCCCAATCTGCTAAACATGATGGATGTTTTTTTTATAAATTTCCATGAGTGTTCCAGGTCCTCTTTTGTATGGGGTTCCAAGGTGAATGTAGGAGCTAGGTCTAATAGTTCCAATCCAGCAAAGAGCTCAGACCAGGGAATGCTTCCAACTCCTAGGCCGAGGTGTTTGTCTGCTACACCATCATTGTCGTGTAGGTGCATGTGTCTTAAATAAGGAGCCATGGTCTGTATCCACAAAGACATATTTTGATATCTCATGCCACCACTGTAGCTGGCCCAATGCCCCACATCAAAACAGAATTTTACATTCAGGTGGTTTAGTTCTGAAAAAAAGATCAGATAAAGGACGGGGATCATATTCCCTTACATTTTCTAGATATAATGGGGGATGATCTGGCCACTCATTGTGCACCAGTTCCCAGGTTTCTATTGCCCTTTTTAGCCATGTGGAAAATAGCTCCAGGTAAAGGGGAATAAAATTGGCGTGGCCTACCATGTACTTGGGCCTATATATCTTGGCAACTTTTAGTGCAGATATAAGTCTCTTCCTGGTGGCTTCTAGTATATAATCATCTATACTTCCAGGTTGTAAATCGTGAAAAGGTAAATGTATGGAACACACAAGACCAGCATTGAAGATCTTACTGGCAGTCTCCATATGCCACTTCTCATTTATTTGATCTATTGAAATGGCATCAACACCCAGCTCAGGGTTAATTTTGTGGGAAATAAAATATTCAAGATAGGTCTTGTCCCTATATATATATCTTAAAGGGAGGTTTACAAAATACTTAACCATTATGAGCCCCTCTTGTCTTTAGATGCCAGTTACAGTTATTTTTCCCTTTATTTTTGCTAGATTAGTATCTATGACCACAAGACTTACATTTTCACCCTTTTTGATGGAAAAAAATATCCTTTTCTTCCAGGGGATATCTATCCTTTAGCACTACAACCCTATTATTTATACACCATGGAATTAATCGTACATGGTATAGACCATGTGGTAACCTTATTTTACTAGAAGAGTCAAGAGATATAATAAGCTGTTTTTTTTCATTTTTTTAGCTGAAGGTATGGTTTGGGTATGGGATGGACGACTATTTTAAAGGACAAATTAGACTTCCCATGATCCTCTACCACAACATCACAAGTCCACGACTTTTGATCTTTTAATGTGCTTATGTATCTTGAAATAAAAAAAATCTTTGTTTAATATGATATCGCTGTATAAATCCTGTCCTGAATTTTTTTCCTGCCCTTGTCAAGTATCCCTTTAAGTTTATTACCTCATCTCCTGATCCATTTAATAATCCTAAAAGAACTAATCTATCTCCTTCATAGGCATATAGGGTCTCTCCCTTTGGGACAAACAGGAGTTGGTTATTTACTTGGCAGACAAAGATATTGTTGTTTTTTTGGATAAATACATCTATTTTTATTATAAGTGTTGATAGTCCATTTTTTTTACTTTTTTTTCCGTCAATACTCAAAAATACACTTTTTTTTCTTTTGAGTGGGGGATACCATTTAATGTAAGCAGGTTTAATTCCCTGATATTACTGTATGAAATACCAATCGCTAAACCAAACTCATTATTAAGATTTAGAGTGTTCAATGAAAATTTAGATAATGGAAAAAGCTTGAGCTTTTTTTTGTTTGTTACATCTTCCCCATCTAATAATATTTTAATTTTTTTTGATAATGTTTTCCCTTGAGTTAAAATAATTTCTCACATCTGATAGCTCAACATTTACACCAAGCTCTGAAAGTACAAATTTACATGCCCTTAACTGGATTTTTGTTTTCCATTTAGTATCTTTTATATCTTTGCTAACTTCTATTGCAAAGGCAGGTTTTTCTAACTTTGTGAGGGTATAATAACTAAATGATTTTTTTTGTTCAGGATATCTTGTAGTTGGAGAGATTGTTTCCATATCGAAAATTTTAAATAGATAGTTTTTTGTTTTTTTTATTAACTGGTTCAGTTTGGAAACTGCTGTTTTGGCGGTGTATCCAAGCAAAATATTATTTCTGTAATTTTTAGTATCAATAATAAAGGATTGGCCGTATCTTTCTGGATTTCTCAACTCATCAATATAGACCGAGCTATAGAATCCAGATCCTTCATGGAGATGAACAAGCCCATCACTAAAAGAAGCCACAAGTTTTATGGCTCTGGCAAGGTGATCTTCATAGAATTTATTGTAATATTTATCAAATCTTCTATTAAGATCTACGTTAATTCCCCTTAAGTAAGATAACAGAGATGGGACATTGGCCCTGGGTACTACTATTAAATTGCCTTTTTTTAACTTTTGAATGAACCAGTGTTTCTGCAGTAATTATGCCGCTGATTTCATCCCCTTGTATACCTCCTTGAACCATAATAGTAGGGCCTTTGCTCTCTCCTTTTAAAAAATAGCATTTAAGGGGAAAACTGGTATTTCTAAAAAAAACAACTTCTCTCAAGGTGCTTCCATAACAATTGAACCCAAGGATCAAAAAAAATGTTATAAATATAGAGGCTCTCATAGGGGTGACCATGTTTCCAATAGTATTTTGTAAGTGTCTTTTAATGGATAAACAATTATGGTCTTCACACCAATATCATTATGTTTTTGACTTTGATATTCCTGTAAAAATCTTATTACAAATCCCTTTTTATGGAGGGATATATTTATATTTCTAATATTGATTTTTATTTTAGAACTATTGTCCCAGATCCTTTTTTTTGTGGTTCAAAATGGATTTAATTCCTTTAAGTTTATTTTGTTTGGCATTTTTATCATAAAATTGAGCATAAAGCTCATAATTTTTTTTGTTCCCATACATGTTTCCATTCTTTTAAAAAAATTTATAATTTTGTCAGAATGATAGCTTAGATATGATGCCTCTAAATTAATAGGTAAATTTATCCATTTGGATGCCACTATCTTATAGTTTCCATTTATTTTCATCCAATATATTTTTTTTAAGCCCTGTGATAAAAATTTTGGACTCCTGTAAAGCTCAAAAAAGTACGTCACAACATAGTATGGTCCTTGTAATATTTTGAGATCAGAAATAAAAATATCAATCCATTTATATTTTTTTTAAAATAAAAAAAGTTTTTGATCCATGAATTTTTTTTAAATGGTATTCGTGCGGTCTTACTAAAGGATAGGGGATCATAGAAGGTAAAAAATTCACGGTCTTTATTTTCCCAATCCTTTATCCATTTATTTATTTTTTTCTTGAATATCATTTATCTCTCTTACTATATATTTATTTTGATTTTGTTGGATTACTTTGGATCCAATTAGAATTGGTGTTAGGTGTGGCTTGATAAAGGCCCCTAACTTTTTTAATGTTGATGTTTTAATTGCTATGCATCCCTTTGTATCATATGGAACAAGTTTTTTTCCCCCTTCCATGAAGCCATATACCTCCTCCATCTTTATCAAACAATTTATCAATTGGATTTGGGTAGTCAGTGGCATAAGCCAGATTTCCATAAAGAACAAAGTCCAGAGGACGGTGGATTTTTTTTTGTCAGAAAATATATACCTTCAGGGGTCTTTTCATCGCCTTGGGAAAATTTATCTCCGTTATTTGCCCCTGTGGAACAGGGTACTGTTGTGATTATATTAATTGTGCCATTGTATTCTATTAAATAAAGCCTTTGTTTGTTTTTATCCACAACAAAGAAATGTTTTGGAAGATATTTGTGGGGAATTATTGTAATAGGTTGAGATATGGCATTATTTAAAAAAAATAGGAATGTGCCTAGAACTACTGTTACTATGGATATAAGAGTTTTGACGATATTCATTTGATAAATGTTTTAAGATGTCAGTTTCAGCAGTTGTTCCCTTGTAAAAATGGAATCCAGTTTAATACCTTGTTTTTCTATTTTTTTCTCTTCCACCTTCTTCTCTATCAAGTACACATAAAATAAGATCTACCTTTAGACCTGCATCTTTTAGCCGTTCACAAGCAGTTAAGGCACTGCCACCAGTTGTAATTACATCTTCCAATACCACCACCTTGTGGCCTTGTTTGAAATTTTTTTAGCCCTTCTACATAATTTTTGGTACCGTGGCCCTTTGGTTTTTTTTCTTACAATTAGGCCTGGAAGAGGTCTTTCTTCCATATATGAAATAACTGTTACAGCAGTTACCAATGGATCAGCACCCAGGGTCATTCCTGCAACCCCTCCTACATCCTCAGGCAACATATGAAAAAACAACTTTCCAATTAAGTAGCTGCCTTCTGGATGTAGTGCTGTGGGTTTGCAGTCAAAATAATAATTGCTCTTCTTTCCAGAGGTAAGGGTAACTTCTCCCTCTATGTATGATTTTTCCATAAGAAGTTTTGCAAGCCTGGCTTTAAGTTCTTTCATACCACTTTCCTGTTTTTAGTTCTCAAAGACCCTGTGGTAAATTTCATCTTCATGTCTCAAGTAATATTTTATATCGAAAAGGGAATCTATTTCCTCTTTGCTTAGATATTTTGTAATATCTGGGTCCATTTTAACAAGGTCGTAGAGCGCTACTTTTTCATTCCATGCCCGCATGGCCTGTCTTTGTACCATCTCATAAGCCTTTTGTCTCTTTAGACCTTTTTCAATTAGCGCTATTAAAATACGCTGAGAGAAAAAGAGGCCAAAGGATAGGTAGAGATTTCTCTCCATATTTTCTCTGTTGACTTTTAAATTCTTCAGGACATTGGTCATCCTATTTAGCATATAGTCTATTAATATGGTTGAATCGGGCATTATAACCCTTTCAACAGATGAGTGCGAGATGTCCCTTTCATGCCAAAGGGCCATATTCTCCAAAGCCGCAATACTATTGGTTCTAACCAATCTGGCGAGACCACACAAATTTTCAGCAGATATGGGATTTTTTTTATGGGGCATTGCCGAAGAACCCTTCTGCCCCTTTGAGAAACCCTCCTCTACCTCAAGTACTTCTGTCCTCTGTAAGTGCCTTAGTTCCAGGGCAAGTCTTTCAATTGTTCCACCTATCTGTGCAAGTACACTGAAGTAAAATGCATATCTGTCCCTTTGAATAATTTGAGTGGAAATTGGATCAACCTCTAGGTTTAATAATTCACATGCTATTTTTTTCTACTTCAGGGAGCAGATGGGCATAGGTCCCCACTGCTCCTGATATTTTCCCAACACTGATCTCCTCTAGAGCCTGTTTCCACCTGGTCTTTTGTCTCTTGAACTCTGCATAAAATGTAGCCAGTTTCAAACCAAAACTTGTTGGTTCTGCATGGACTCCGTGGGTCCTCCCTATTACCACCAGGGATTTATATTTATAGGCCATTTCTTTTAGCTGAGCCAAAATTTTTTTTAAGATCCTCTAAAATAACCTCTCCTGCCTCTTTGAGAAGTAAACTGTTTGCAGTGTCAACAATGTCAGATGAGGTGCATCCAAGGTGGATAAATCTGGACGCTGGCCCTACCTTCTCCTCCACAGCAGTCAAAAAGGCAATCACATCATGCTTTGTTACTTCTTCAATTTCCAATATTCGCTTTAGGTCAAAATCTGCCTTAGACCTTATCTCGCTCATCTCTTTGTCAGGAATATATCCCAATTTGTGCCATGCCTCGCAAACTGCAAGTTCCACATCTAGCCATTTTCTAAACTTATTTTCCAATGACCAAATATCTCCAAGTTCCTTCCTTGTATATCTCTCAATCATGAAAACAGCCTTTTATTAATCGTTTTTTTGTGCTTTGGGTTGAAGTGGATGTGGTTTTGCTGGTTTCTGTGGTAGATGCCGTTGGCTTGGAGCCATTTCCATTTTTCCCATTTCCACCATTACCCATGCTTGATGTCTTGGACCTTCCATAATCTGTGACATACCAACCTGATCCCTTTAAAATAAAAGAGGTATTTGATATGAGCCTCTTTGCCTTAGCCCCGCACACGCTACATGTAACTTCCCTATCTTTGAAGTCCTTTTGCCATTCCTCAAATCTGTGTCCACAAGATGTGCATTCATATTCATAGATGGGCATAATAAATCACCTCCTTTTGAAGTTACTAACATTTTTGCTGCACTTAAGTAAGTAAGTCCCATCAACAGATAGTCAACAATGGTAGGACATCTCATTTTTGGGGCTTAAGATTTTCTTGTTTCCTTGGCCTCTTTAATCCTCAGTTTCAATCTCTTTCTCCTTCTTCTCCTTCTCCGGTCAAGCTCTTTTCTCCTCTCAATTTTTTTTGTGTCTTGCCATATTATTACATCCTCCTTGCTGAAATTTGGTTGAGCACAATTAATTATCAGCTATATGGTTGGTTGTCTAGAGCTAGATAGATACCAATTTGTATTTTCTTTGGCCTATACCTAGACTTTCAGCATATTCAAGACAATATTCTCCCTGGGTTTTGGGATGAATTGCCTTGAACTTGTCTAGATACTTAGAAGGATCTTCTCTGTACTGACCGACATTGTTTGCATAAGCTTTGTTCACAAGATCTAAACATGCCTGGTCAAGGGCAACTGGATCATAAGAAAGAGCCACACCTATATCTGGGCAAATTGGTGCATCACTAAAACCAACACAATCACACACAGGTGACACCTGAATTATGAAATTTATATGGAGTATGGGTTTTTTGAAATTGGATACAAATGCTGCAAAATATTCAACAAGTCTCTCTAAAAATACCTTTACATCTACTTTCCAATTAACATCCAATGCATTATTTCTACATGCCAGGAGACAGTTGGCGCATCCAACACATCTTTCATGGTCAACCCAAATCTTGTTCTCATCATCTAAAGATAATGCACCTGCTTCACATGACTCAATACATCTGCCACAGCCAATACAATTTTTTTCTATTGACCTTAGGCCCAAGACCGCAGTGTTGCTGCATCTTTCCCCTTCTTGATGCGCCACCCATGCCAATATTTTTAATAGCTCCTCCAAAGCCAGTTAATTCATGTCCCTTAAAGTGGCTTAAGTTTATTATTGCATCTGCCTCAAAAAGATCCCTGCCAAAGTAGTATTGCTGAAAGTGTTTTCCTGCAAAGTTTAGGGTAAGCTCATTAGTACTTTTAATGCCGTCAGCTATTATTACTGGTGCTCCCACAATAGCAGGATCAAATCCATGTTGAGCGGCCCTTAAAACATGGGAGACAGCCTCTCCCCTTTCTCCTACATACAGTGTGTTTGTGTCAGTTAAAAAGCATTTTGTCCCCGCTTTTTTTGAGGAGCTTTACAATTGGTTGGACATATGGGAGATATAAAGCTAGTGGTACCCTTTTCTCCAAAGTGCATTTTAATAGCAACCAGGTCTTTGGGTTCCAATTTTGTTAAAAATTCAGATCTGTTAATTAATTTTTTTTATTTTTTTCTCATAAGGTGCCTTGTAAGATGTCCTTAAATTCCAAAAAAAATACTTCACTGGCCATAATCTTCCCCCTTTTTGTTTACAGATCAAAAAAAACCTGATAGATTTTCCATAAAATCTATTGTTATATTTAGGTTGAGAGCTTTCAAATACTTCATTACTATTGTCTGTTTTTTTTTCAAAAATCTCTCTTTCTCTATCTAATATATGTAGCTTATACTCTCCATCCATTATTCTTATTCTAAAATTTTTAAGTCCTGTTCTTAATATATAGCTTTCAGCCCTATTTATTACATCCAAGATTTTGGGATTAATCTTTGTGTTATATGGAAATCTTGTTAAAAGACAGGGCCGTGACGGAAATTTATTTACAGGTAAGCCCAATTTGTATCCCAAGAGCCTTATTTCATCTTTAGACATCTCAATCATTTTAAAAGGACTGAAGACTTTCATCTCCTCTATTGCATTCATGCCTGGCCTGTATTCTTTGGTGTCATCTATATGTGATCCTTCAATTATTATTTTGTCAGGAAATTTTTGCTTAATCCTGCTGAATAGATGCTTTTTGCAATAATAACACCTTGTTTTTTTTGTTTTCCTTGACTTCTTTTATGTGTAATAGATTAATCTCAAACTCACTATAATCAAGGCAAATATCTTTAAAAATCCCATTGGCCCATTCTTTCTCATACATAGCAATATGATTTCCTTTAAAAAAATACTCCTTTAAACTTTAACTTATAAGTAGTTATGAATTTAGCCAGAACTGTGCTATCCAATCCTCCTGAGACTGCAATAATCCCAGGTTGCAGATGTTCCAATATTTTTTTTTAATTTTTTTTATTTTTTGAGAAAAAAACCATGATTTTGACTTTACTTTAACCCATTGATATAGTCTAGGAAAAAAATTGAGTAGGAGTCTATTATGGATTTTGATGTGGTTGTAGTCGGGGCTGGGCCAGGGGGAGCCAGTAGTGCCTATTTTTTTAAACAAAGGTGGAGCAAAGGTACTTGTAATAGAGAAAAAGGCCCTTCCTAGATATAAAGTTTGTGCTGGTGGAGTTCCTGTTGCAGCTCTGGAGTATTTTCCCTTTTCTTTTGATCCAGTTAATGAAGACCACATTGATAGGGCTACTTTTTGCTATAAAGAAGATAGCATTACCCAGGATGTTCCTCCAAAGTGTTTAAGTACAGTGATGAGAGATGAATTTGACTATCATATATTAAAAAAATGCATCAGTTGAAGTCATGGATAGATCCCCTGTGGAGCAAATATCAGTCTATAGAACCCATGTCCTGGTTAAGGTTAAAGGGGGAAAAACTGTCAGGTGCAAGTATGTAATTGGTGGTGATGGAGCTGCTTCAGTGGTAAAAAAAGTGGTTGGGTCTTTTGACAAATATGGATATGGGGCTGGCCTTAGAAGCAGAGGTGAAAGTAAGAGACGACATTTTGGATAGGTATAGATCCAGGATATTGGTCTCCTTTGGCCTTCTGGAAAGGGGTTATTTTTGGATATTTCCCAAAAGGTCTCACCTGTCTGTTGGTATAGGAAATATGACAAATGGTGTTAGGATGAGAGATGTACTGGTCAATGTATTGAAAGAAAGAGACCTACCTACTCAAGGGGTTAAGGTCTATGCACATCCACTTCCTATTTATACTGGTAGGTATGCAACACTACATAAAAACAGGGCATTTTTAGTTGGTGATGCAGCGAATTTAGTTGATCCCTTAACAGGAGAAGGGATTAGACATGCAATATTAAGTGGAAAAATTGCAGCAGAGTGCATTTTGAAATCAAAAGAATACTTATATTCCAGGGAAATTTATCGGAAAATAGGAAAGGATCTGATATGGGCAAAACGGCTCTCTGATTTTTTTTATACACATCAATATTTTTGTTACAAGTACTTGGTAAAAAAATAGATTTATATTCCGTGATTTAATGAGAATTATAAGTAATAGATGCAGTTATAAGAGGACACTTTTTAGTGTCCCCTTATATTTTTTGCTCAACTTATCTTTTAAGTCCTGTTCTTAATTTGTCTGATTCAGCTCATAAAAAAATAATAATTGTTCTTTTTTTTCCTGAAACCAATTGGGCCTGGATGGGTATTTATTCCCACGTAGAGTTCTTTTTTTTGAGTCGTTGTCTATATCATTTATACCATAGTCCATAATAGAACCCTTTATGGTCTTTGTTTTCCATTTTGTATTTAGTCCCACACCATCCCAAATGAGTGCATGGATTTGGCCTTCAGGAAATTCCCTGTATCTGGAAAAAAAATGCAGATGAAAGGGACATATTGTGGGCAACAATTAATTCAAATTGTCCATCTCCTTCTAGGTCATAAGGTATAAGTCTGGTTGGCAAATAATACATGTGTTTGGGATCTGTCACTGACTCCCCAAGTCCTGGAAGGGCGTTAGAGGTTACAATTCCAACAGATGAGCCTGCATATCTGGTGTTTGTTTTATATAATATGCTAAGGTCATCTGAAAAAACTTTCAGTCGATCATAGTAGTCTGCTATTATTATTTTATATGTATTCTTTTCAGGTAGATATGCGAAATTAAATACATTAGCCCCTTGAGGGAGTTTAAGCCTTATCCCTAGCTGATATTTCCCGTTCATGGACACTACCTCATGTACCCTGGAGAAAAAATTCTTCCAATGCCTGGGGCTTGTCCCACAAGTCTTTTTGAATAATCTGGAGGTATCCTTTTTACATTGATGTAATTTAATCCTTTGGGCCTTTACTTTAAACCTATTGTTTTTGAATGTTAGCACCAAGGAGTTAGGTGATCCCTCATTGTCTATTGAAGAAACAAATATTTCTGAATACCCATCCCTGTCCCCATCAAAAACATTTATATTTAATCCCCTGTTGTTTTTGCCAAAGTCAAATTCATCGATTTTTTTTAGTTTATGTTTATATAGGATATAGGCCCACACTTTGTGGTGGGACAATATAAATATTTCATTCTTACCGTCACCATTTCCATCTCCCACGTCTATACCAACCATTTCAAAGGGTAGTGATTGTGTTCTGATAAATCCTATTTGATTAGTGCCTGGTAATTGGGTATATTCAAAAGATGGATTTAATTTTTGAGGTCCATAACTAGTTGTATTTTCTTCTTCTCTTCTAGTCTGTATTTTAGGTTTTATGCCAAGTATTTTGTCTTTTATATAAACTGCTTCTGCGTCAAATTTAGAAAGTAGATTGTCCTGGGATCCGCTTATATTTCGGGTAAAAGACTTTCCTTTTTTTATCCAATACATTAATATCAATGCTAATATTGTTTCCCACTACTGTAACATCACCAAAAATAAGGACATCCAGATTATTCTCTTTTATTAACTTCATTGGGCTGTCACTGGTATTTGTTACTTTTACTGGTTCTAACTTAGATGGAGTTGAGAGCCTTGAAATTAACATTGACTGGACTCCTTGGGAAAGATACCTAAATTCTTTGGGACCATTAACACTGAATGGAAGCACTGAAAATTTTTTTTACTTGAGCTGAAATGGCCATGTTTGGAATCAAAAAGAATATAAAAAGCAAAATAAACTTCCTCATCTTTCTTGTCCTCCATATATTCATTACAGAGCTAATTTCGAGCCAGTTCTAACACTTATGTATTATGAGGTAAAGAATATTTTTAGGGGAAAATATGGGAAATTCATTTAGGATTACACTGGATTACAAACATATTAATATAGCTGAGGATATTTTAAAAAAAAGAAGGATTTGTAATAGAACCAGTTAGTTTTTATTCAAAGGCAAGGATATGTATAGAAAATGAGATAAAATTAGGTAGCTCCCTTTTAAATTTTTTTTGGCCATATCTATATTCAAGACCTCTCGTCCATGTTACCCCCATTGATTTTGTCTCCAAAAAAAAGGGAGTGTTGTCCTGGATCTTTGTGCAAGTCCTGGGGGAAAGACTGCCATCCTAAGCGAGCTTATAGGAGATGAAGGTCTAATCGTTGCCAATGAACCAAACAAAAAAAAGATACATGACTCTAAAAAGGAATTTAGAGAGGTTAAACATTTTTAATGTTTGCTTAACTAGCTATAGGGGAGAGGAATTTCCAGAAGAAATGAACTTTTCTTACATACTTTTAGATGTTCCATGTAGTGGGTGGGGTACAGCAAATAAAAACCCACGAGTAATGGATATTTGGCATGGGGATAAGATAGTGCCCCTTATAAAGCTCCAGAGAGAATTATTGAAAAAGGCATATAGCTCCTTGGTCCAGGTGGAAGATTGGTTTATTCTACTTGTACTACAAATGTGGAAGAAAATGAAAACCAGATAAAATGGGCAATAAAAGAGTTAGGGTTTAGACTCATCCCCTTATCAAGGATTGAAGGCTTTGAATATTTTTCAGAAAAATTACCAGGTGCCCTTTCCATTAAGGGACATAAACTTGGTTCTCAAGGTTTTTTTTGTGGCTTGTCTGGAAAGGGATGCTACAAAAAAACTTAAAAATGGAAGTTGTAAATAAGGATTGTATGAAGGACTATAACCTTTTAGATCAGGCTATAATAAAAAAAAGGATTTCAGTTAGCAGGACTCAAATTTACAAATTTTTCCAATGGATTTTTTTTATTTAAAAAAAAGACAAGGTCTTTTTTTTAAAAGGATATTGGAGGGAGCTAAAATAAAGACACAGGGGCTTTTTCTTGGAAAGGTAAAATCTTCTAATTTCTTCCCTAAAATTGGGTTGTGGAGGTTTTTTTGACGAGAATGGGGAAAATAAAATTGTTATATCTGATATAAGCCAAATAAAAGGGCTTATTTCTGGGAAGAGCTTGCCATATTCTGGAAAAGTTAAATATGTACAGCTATTTTACAAAGACCTCCCACTCACTTTATTAAAAGTTCAGGGAGGAAGGTGTCTTATTAGTAAATAACTCGCCCAAGTTTATCAAAATTTGGGCTAAGATGAACCTTTTTTTTGTTATCTCATCCACTTTTTGGTTGTAGAATGCTATGACTTCTCTTCTTCTCAGCATGCCCAATAGTTGCTTTGGATATCTTAGGTCAACAACAGGCAAACTATCTAGATTTTTTTTGGTGAATTTTTTTCATAACTGTCTGTAAATCGTCTTTAAAATTAGTGGTAATTATATCTGTCGTAGCTATGTCTTTTACAATGATTAAATGTTCAACGCCTTCTGCAAATAAAATACTTCTAAAATCTGTATTTGAGAATATACCAACCAACTCTCCCTTTTTGTTAACTACAGGGAAATAGTGTTGATTGGTATTTGCAAAAAAATTTTTTTTAAATTCTGCAAAACTCATATATTCTGGTACAGTATCCACATGCCTAATCAAATGCTTTATGTCCCTAACATAATAAGACTTCAAGATATCAAAGAAGAACTCTCCTGCATGTGCAGGAGACGCTGGTCGATTTTTTTACTTGCTCTGCATAGATTGTCCAGGATTTGGAAAAATTATAGCACAATATGCAGACCAAAAAAACTTGGAAGGAGAAGTTCATAGGAGTTGGTCATTTCACTGACAAAAATAATTGTAGAGATTGGGGCATTTGATACAGCAGAAAAAAAACCAGCCATACCAAGTATGGCCATGGCCTGGGGAGACACGATTATTTCTGGCATGAGATTATTAAAAAAATATTCCCACAGCTCCTCCTAAACACCCTCCAATTACCACAGAAGGTCCAAAAACACCACCAGATCCACCTGAGCCTATGCTAAAAGAAGTAGTGAGGATTTTACCAAATGCAACACCAATTAAAATATAAATACTGACCTGATTAAAAAGGGCCTTTTGAAGTATTCCATAACCAAAAGAAAGGGTTTGTGGGAGGAAAAATCCAATAATGCCCGTCAAAAATCCTCCTATTGCTGGTTTAATCCAATTGGGTATTGTTAGATTTTTGAAGAAATCATGGACTGTGTAAAATGTTTTTACGTAGAGAAAACTGGCTCCACTTAAAATAAGGGCCAAAATAGTATATGGCCCAAGTTCAATTGGGTTTTTGAAAAAAATATGGAGGGGAGTCAAAAAGTGAGCCAAAGCCAAATATCATGCAAAAAACACAATAGGCTACTATGGAAGAGATCCCTGCAGGAATGAGGACATCTGGCTCAAAATCTGGATCCTTATATAATACTTCTGAGGCAAAAAGGCACCAGCGAGAGGTGCCCTAAATATACTTCCAACTCCAGCCCCAATTCCAGCTGCCATCATAACTCTTCTTTCATTGGGTGAAAGTTTTAGTTTTGTGGCCAAAAATGATCCAAAACCTGCTCCAATTTGGGCAATGGGACCTTCTCTACCTCCAGATCCCCCAGATGTTAAAGTAATAGCTGAAGCAATTGTCTTAACAATTGGCACCTGGGGGCGGATTAGGCCCCCTTTTTTTGTGGTATGCTTCTATTGCAGCATCGGTCCCATGACCTTCTGCTTCTGGGGCAAATGTATAGACAATAAACCCACTTATAAATCCTCCAAGGGTGGGTAAGACAAGGAGCATCCATCTATTAAATGGGGTATTGGTATGGGGGAAAAAAGGTATCTCACCTTTCGGGCCTTCAGGCCTGTAACCAGCAAGCATGTCAAGTAGATAATGCATACCTGCATCGCACAAAAATTGGAAGATTACTGAACCAAGTCCAGCGATGATGCCAATAGAGATAAAAAACAGAAGAAATCTTGTGGACCTCTTTATATCCCTAGACAAAAATAGACCCATTTAATGATTCCTTGCCTTATAATTTTGTGGCCTTTAGTCCTTCTACTAGCTTGTTATAAAATCCAATAATTGATTTTCTTCTTAAAAGACCCAATATTTTCCCATCATCTCTGTCAGATAACACAGGTAATGCATCTATATTTTTATTGGTCAGTTTATCCAGGGCAATATTTAGGGTTTCATCAGGATATGTAACCACCACGTTGGAGACTGCTATGTCTTTTATAATAACCAAGTTTTCTATTTCAGGATTAAATAACACATGTCTAAAGTCTGAGCTAGAGAATATACCTGTTAGTTTCCCATTTTTGTCAACCACAGGAAAAGAGTATTGGGTGGTATTAATGAAGATTTTTCTTTTAAAATCTGAGAACTTCATCTCTTCTGGGACCACATAAACAGGATCTAACTCATCTAATAACTCTTCTACCTTATGGTCGCTTAAAATATCCACAAACAGCTCACCAGAATGGGCTGGAGATTGAAATTTGTTGTCCAACTGGTTTTCGTAGATAGATATGTTTCTGTTAAAAAAATATACATATTGCTGAGCAAAACATAAGGGGCGCAAGGAGTCCATAGTCCTGGGTAAGCTCACATACTATAATAAATGGACCAATAGGAGCTGACCCTGCTCCTGCAAAAAAATGAGGCCATGCCAACTAATACAAATGCACCTGGATGCTGGACAAAGTGGGGAAAATGTATATGCGCGTATGTTCCAATTATTCCTCCTGCCATACCACCAACAAAAAGGGTTGGAGCAAACATACCTCCGCTCATTTCAGAACCAATGGTAACAGAAGTTGCAATAGTCTTAGCAACCATTAAGGTGACCATTGTAAGTAAGGACAATTTCCCCAATATGGCTAGCTCCAGGTAACCATAGCCACCACTTAGCACATAGGGCATGAACATCCCCATGAGTCCCATGACCAGTCCACCAAGTCCACATGTTATAACTAGCCCTGCACGCTTTTTTTATTTCTTGAAATATTGAATACTTAATAAAGAAAAATGTCTTTACATAAAGAAAACCACAAAGTGCACAAAATAGTGCCAGTATCAAATAAAAGGGCAATTCCTTTGGACTAAAATAAAAATGTGGGATTTCAAATATGGGATGATTGCCATATATCAAGGTAAAAACTGTATAAGCTATTACAGATGAGATAATGGCGGGAAGTAAGGCTTCGCTCTCAAAGTCCTCTTTGTAAATAATTTCCACTCCAGTTATTGCACCGCCAAGAGGCGCCCTAAAAATAGCTCCAAGACCTCCACCTGCTCCAGCAAGTAGGAGTATTCGCCTCTCCTTTGGAGAAAGTTTTAAAAGTGAAGCCAGATATGAGCCTATGCCTCCTCCAATTAAGGTAATTGGACCTTCCCTACCAGCACTGCCACCGCTTCCAATGGTAAATACAGCAGTTAGTCCCTTTAAAAATGTAACTAATGGCTTTATTCTCCCTTCATTTTGGTGAAATGCCCTGGTTATTGTGTCTGTTCCATCTGTTATGTGGTCTTGTTGGGCATAAGGGATAAATTTTTTTCACTAAAACTCCTGTAATAAGCCCAACCAGGGTAGTAAAAACTGGTATTAGCCAGGGTCTAAATTCTCCAGGATTGCCTTTAAAAATTTCTTCACCACTTGGCCCAGGGATAGAGACGCCTGCAAGGTGGTGAATGAGTTTAAATTTAGTCCATTCAATTCCAAAAAAAGAATAAAGCTGCAGCCAATCCCGCAAGTATGCCAACCAAAACACTAAGCATTATAAGTCTAAAAGAAGATATGCCCTTATACACATCCTTAATTGTTTTCCAAAGGGAGCTTATTTCTGAAATAATATTTTCCATGGTGCTTATCTCTACAAATTAAAATTGTGCTTGTTCATCAAAATTTGGACCAACCAACAAAAAAATTATTGGGCAGGGTAGATTGCATAATTTCAAGCTTTCCGCCAAAAGTAATTCCTTTTATTAGTCCATGACCAAATATTCCGGCAACTATCAGGGAATCATGGGGAACATTAAATAGGTTCTGTTCAAAGTCCCCATCTTCAAAAAAAATGCCAGTTTTGGATCTTTGATAAAATGTCTCTAGTTTCCCTGTTTGATTTTAATATTGTTTTGTATGTTGTTAGATCTTTATTTTCATTTTGGGTAAAAAAAATATAGAGGCACTCCTGCCCTACTAGCTATTTTAAATCCTAATATTGCAGCTTTTAGACTGGTAGCTGATCCTCCAAACATTACCAAAACAGATTTCCATGGCTTATATATTAATGATGGAAGGTACACAGGAAATCTGGCATTTAAAATTATCTTTCTAACAATAGGTCCTATTTGACCTGGATATATTTTATTTAAAAGCCCCTTTATGACCCTGGGACAGGCCATATATGAAAAGTCAGTTGGCAAATCTGGAAGGGTAGAGGCACTGAATTCTTTTATTTCCACATAGGATGCGTAGGATTTTTCCTGCTTTAAGATTTTATCAATCCTGGACTTTGCAAGATCCAACTCCTTTAAATAACTATCGTCCAATGTGACCTGCACAGCCTCATTTTCAAAATACATATTGAATTTTTGAAATTTAGGGATATATATATATAGCTCAATATCTAAGTTTTTCGCAAAGTAGATGGAACTAAGAAGAGTTTCTCTTCCATATGGCACATTGCGATAAATGTGTAGGATGCCTCTATCCATTTTTTAAAATTTCCTTTGCTTTTTCTATATCCTTTAATATTTGGGACTTTAGTTCCTCAATGCCAGAAAATTTTTTTTCTGACCTGATCCTATCCACAAAATGTACTCTAAAATCCTGTCCATAGATATCTTTATTAAAATCAAAAATATGCACTTCCACAGACAGAACCCTGTTCCCAAATGTTGGATTATAACCAACATTTGCCACACCTTTATATTTTTTATCTTCTAGTTCAGCAAAAACTGCATACACACCGGTTTTTGGTACTAGTTCATCAACAAGATTTAAATTCGCTGTGGGAATACCAAGGAGCCTGCCACCTCTTTTATGTCCCTCTACTACCTTGCCATATACCTGGTAATATCTATTTAACATTGGTACAACTTCTCTAACCTTGCCCTCTTGTACCAATGTCCTTATCCTGGTTGAGCTCACAACCTCTCCTTTAAAATAGACAGGTTCCACCTGGATTACCTCAAAATTTAGATCTTTCCCCAGCTTCTTAAGTAGATTATAATCCCCCTGTCTGTTTTTCCCAAACCTATAATCATATCCAATAATAATTTCTTTAACCCTAAGGGGTAATAAAAACTTTGTAACAAAATCTTTTGCACTAATGTTAGCCAAATCTTTAGTAAACTTAAGGCATATGGTAACACCAACTCCCAGTTTTTCCAGGAGTTCTAATTTTTGATTTAGGGGAGTAATAACTGGAGGACGCTTACCAGCTATGACTTTTAAAGGATGTGGCTCAAAGGTAACCAACACTGAATCTGCATTTAAGGAATTAGCCCTTTCAATCAATTTTTCAATAAGAGCTCTATGTCCAACATGTACTCCGTCAAAATTCCCAATAGATATCACTGAACCCATCTTAATGTTCTCACGAATTTCCTCGATGCTACCATAGACTTCCATTAGAAATTCCTCCACTTATAGGTGGGAATAAAAATAGGGGGGATCTGGGGAAATGTAAAGGGATAATTGCAAGTGAGAATTAATTAGCCTTGCAAAAATTGTCTGTAATTGACAAAAATTGAACTTTAATTATTGGAATTTGTTTATTTTCTCTCAAGGATGATGAGTTTTTTTAGCTAGATTTGTGTTGGCATAGGTCTTGAAATACACTTTAGCAAATTAAAAAAAACAAGGAGGTGTACTATGAACGGACAAAAAGGTTTTACATTGGTTGAATTACTCATTGTAATTGCCATTATCGGTATCTTAGCTGCAATTGCTATCCCTCAGTTTGGCAAATACAGGGTAAATGCTGCTAAAAAGGCGTGTGAGGCTGACCTTAGAAATGCTATCAGTATGTGCGCCGGGCATCTTGCGGATAATGCTAGTGCACAAAATTGTACAGCAGGAACAGATTATCCAGCATCTACAACTAATGCAAATCCGATCACTTTAAATGTAAATACTAGTGATGGGTCAATTAATGGAACCGCTACTTGTGCTGGTGCAGCAAATGGAATTACATGTACTGCTACCAATACAAGTGGCAGTATGCAAATTACCTGTCAGTAGCCAATTTCTCAAATTTTCAAAAAACACAATTCAAAGAAGGCAGGCCAAAAGGGGCCTGCCTTCTTTTTTTACAAAATCACCAGCTTCTTTATAAGTCCCACCACTTCATCTGGATCATCCATGGTTGAGAATATTTCAAAATCACATTCTTTGATGAATTTTCTTTGAAGTAGTTTGTTTTTAAACCAATCGATAAGTGGAGACCAGAAGTCTTTGTCCACTAAAATGATTGGAAAAGGTTTAATTCTCTTTGTCTGGGTCAGGACCAAGGCCTCGCTTAACTCATCTAAGGTGCCAAAGCCTCCAGGCATTACCACATAGGCCATGGCGTATTTTATAAACATCACCTTTCTTACAAAGAAATATCTAAAATCCACCCTTGTATCGATAAAGTCATTGGGTTTTTGCTCTAAGGGTAGATGAATATGCAGGCCCACTGATTTACCCTTTCCATCTTTGGCCCCTTTATTGCCTGCCTCCATTACCCCTGGACCACCTCCTGTTATTATTGAATAACCCTCTTGTGCCAGTTTTTTTTGCTATATTGTAAGCTAGGTCATAAACTGGGTCCTGGGGTTCAACCCTTGCAGAGCCAAATATGGATACTGCAGGACCAACATTTTTTTAAGGTATCAAAGCCATCTACAAATTCAGCTATAATTTTAAATAATCTCCATGAATCCTCGTAAGATAGATCATCAATTACATATTGTCTTATGTCCACGAGCGAGACCTCCATTCCATTATATTTAATAAAAAAAGCCGCCTTTAAAGCATATTAAAGGCGGCTTATGCCCAGCAATTACAAACTATTACTTGTTATCTTCTGGCTCTTGCCTCATTTACTCTTATCCTTCTTCCACCAAACTCAGTTCCGTCTAAATTTTCCATTGCTTTTTGTGCATCCTCTTCTTTCATCTCAACAAAGCCAAACCCCCTGGGCCTTCCTGTTTGGCGATCTTTGATTAGGTTAACATCTGTAACTTCGCCAAATTGAGAAAAAAAGCTCCCTTACATCCTCCTCTTTTGAAGAAAAAGGAAGATTTCCAACATACATCCTCTTCATAAAAAAACTCTCCTAACAATGAAAATAAAAATTAACAAAAAAAACCTACAAACCAATTACAGCCTGATTTAAATATACTATTTTGTCAAGTAAAAAAATGGATTTTGTTTTGGCTTGAGATTGTTATGCCTATTTTGTAACATAAGTGATCAAAACATTTGAGGTGGGAACATGGAAATATGTGAGATAAGGGAGACAAAAAAAGATATATGTGGGTGGCGTTGATGTTGGGGGGGGTGCTCCAATTAGGGTCCAGTCAATGACCAATACAATTACTGAGGATTGTGGAACCACAATTTCTCAAATAAAACGACTGGAGCAGGTTGGGTGTGAGATAATTAGGGTTGCTGTAAATAATCCTGAGGCTGCAAAGGCTGTGTTGAGGATAAGGGAACAAATAAATATACCCCTTATAGCTGACGTGCATTTTGACTATAAGCTCGCTGTGCTTGCTGTAGAAAATGGAGCCCATGGGGTTAGAATCAATCCAGGTAATATTGGTGGAGAAAAAAAGGCTAAATTTTGTAATTGATGCCTGCAAGTCAAATAACTCTATTATACGCATAGGGGTGAACAGTGGGTCATTGGAAAAGGATTTGCTAAAAAAAGTACCAGGGCCCCGCCCCTGATGCTTTGGTGGAAAGTGGCCTCAGGTGGGTTAAGAAAGTGGAAAATAGAGGCTTTTATAACATAAAGGTCTCTTTAAAATCTTCATCTGTGATCCACACCATAAAAAGCTACAGTCTTTTTTCAAAAAAAATGTGACTATCCCCTTCATGTTGGCATTACTGAGGCTGGGCCTGGTATTCGTGGTGCAATCAAAAGTGGTGTTGGTATTGGTATCATACTAGCCAGGGAATAGGGGATACAATCAGGGTTTCCCTAACTGGTGATCCCACACAGGAGGTAATAGCAGGGTATGAGATCTTGAGATCTCTTGGCCTAAGAGATAGGGGCCCTGAGATCATATCTTGTCCTACTTGTGCTAGAACTGAAATAGATGTAGCCTATCTTGTCTCTCAAGTGGAAAAGTGGGTATCAACTGAGGAGTTGCCAATAAAAGTAGCTATAATGGGGTGTGTTGTGAATGGTCCAGGGGAAGCTAAAGAGGCTGATATTGGTATTGCTGGTGGGAAAGAGTTGGGTGTTATTTTTAGGAAGGGTAAGGTGGTAAAAAAAGGTGTATAACCGAGACAGATTACTGGAAGAATTCAAAAAAAGAGTTTAAAAAAATGCATAGAAGATAAGAAAAAGGAGATTTCACAATGAAATTTAGTAAATTTTATTGTCCTACTCTAAAAGAGGATCCCCAGGATGCTGAAGTGATAAGTCATAAACTCCTTGTCAGGGGGGGTATGATAAGAAAGTTAACATCAGGTATTTATTCTTTTTTACCCATGGGACTCAGTCCTTAGAAAGGTGGGTCAGATTGTAAGAGAAGAAATGGACAAGGCTGGTTGTATGGAAGTAATGATGCCTGTTGTACAGCCTGCTGAGCTTTGGCAAGAGAGTAAGAGGTGGGATTTTTATGGAAAGGAGTTACTGAGGTTTAAAGATAGGCATGATAGGGACTTTTGTTTGGGTCCTACCCACGAGGAAGTTGTTACTGATATTGTTAGAAATGAGGTCAGATCTTATAGACAACTTCCCTTAAATCTATATCAAATCCATACCAAGTTTAGAGATGAAATCAGACCACGCTTTGGCCTCATGAGATGTAGAGAATTTATAATGAAAGATGGATATTCATTTGATAGGGACGAGGTGGGTGCAGAAGAAAGCTATAGGAAAATGTATGAAGCATATACAAAAATTTTTCAACGAATAGGACTTAGGTTTAGGGCAGTTCAGGCTGACACAGGACAAATCGGAGGAAGTTTTTCCCATGAATTTATGGTTCTTGCAGACACAGGTGAAGATACAATTGTAGTCTGTGAGGCCTGTGACTTTGCATCTAACTTAGAAAAGGCTGAGGTTGTGTCCAGAGAAAAATCAAAAAAATATTGAAGCAAAAAGTGGATCAGGAAAGCTAGAAGAGGTTCATACACCAAACAAACACACAGTAGAGGAAGTATCAGAATATCTAAATGTACCCAAAGAAGCTATTGTAAAGACTTTGATATATGTCTTGGATAATGATGTAGTTGCGTTTGTAATTCCTGGGGATAGGGAATTAAATGAAGCCAAGGTCAAATCTGCCTTAAAAGTTCCTGAGATTCGCATGGCCACCCATGAGGAGGTATATGAGGTTTCAGGATGTGAAGTTGGGTTTGCAGGTCCCATTGGGCTTGGGGTTAAAAAGATATATGTAGATAAATTGCTTTTAGGCAGAAAGGGGCTTATTTGCGGTGCCAATAAAAAGGATTATCACCAAAAAAAATTTAGATATAAGTAAACATTTAAAAGATGCTGAATTTTTGGATCTGGTTAATGTGAAGGAAACTGATCCGTGTCCTCAATGTGGAGGACAACTTAAATTTTTAAAAGGCATAGAAGTAGGTCATGTTTTTAAACTGGGCACAAAATATTCTGAGGCCATGAACGCCAAGTTCATTGATGTTGATGGAAAGGAAAAATTTATGGTAATGGGCTGTTATGGAATTGGTGTTAGTAGAATAGTTGCTGCTGCCATAGAGCAGAACCATGATGAAAATGGCATGATTTTTCCACCATCCATTGCTCCTTTTGAGGTCTGTCTAATCTCTTTAGATGTAAAAGATGGGAAAGTGATGGGTGTGTCAACGGAAATATATAATAAGCTTGTAGAGTTAGGCATTGATGTGCTTTGGGATGAAAGGGATCTTAGGCCAGGTTTTAAGTTTAAGGATGCTGATTTAATTGGTTTTCCCATTCATATTTATGTGGGGAAAAAAAGTTTGAGTAAAGGGTATGTGGAAGTAAAAGATCGCAAAAGAGGTGAGGTGGTTAAAGTGGTTATTGAGGATTTTGTCCCGCAATTCAAATCCATTAGGACCAATATTTGGAGTTCATGGGGCCTTATTGGTCCATAGAAATAAGGAGTACTTAATTGGCATTTGAGAGAAAGGTTTACTCTGTATTTGAACTCACCCTAATTATAAGATCTATTTTGGAACAAGAGTTCCCTTTAGTATGGGTGAAGGGAGAGATTAGCAATCTTTCCAGGGCTACGTCTGGTCATATATATTTCTCGTTAAAGGATGCAAATTCTGTAATTTCTGCAGTTTGGTTTAAATCAAATCACAATCTCGGTCAAAATCTAACTCCAGATTCCCTGAGAAATGGTAAAAAGGTGCTCTGTGCAGGTAAGGTCAGTGTATATCCACAGAGGGGCAATTATCAACTTATAGTGGAATTTATAGAGGAAGTAGGTATTGGCGAGCTCTATGTTGAACTTGAGATGTTAAAACAAAAGCTCAAAAATAAAGGTTATTTTGATGAATCCAGAAAACGGCCCATACCTAGAAATCCTAGACGTGTGGGTGTAATCACCGCCCCCTCTGGTGCAGCAATTCAAGATTTTTTAAAAGTAGCCAGGGAAAGGGGAATGGATCATATTGTCAGGATATATCCTTCTTTGGTTCAGGGTATAGAGGCTCCCCAGGATATAGCCAGAATGATTGAGATTGCCAATATAGATGGATGGGCAGAAGTTTTAGTTCTTATTAGAGGAGGAGGAAGCTTTGAAGACATACATGTCTTTAACTCTGAAATTGTAGCAGAGGCCATATATAAGTCAAAGATACCAGTTGTTACAGGTATAGGGCATGAAATAGATTACACAATAGCTGATATGGTGGCAGATTTGAGATTGGCCACTCCAACTTATGTGGCTGACTTTCTATGGGATCCGGTTGAAAATTATGTCCAGATGTTGGATTCCCTAACTTTATCACTTGAAAGAAATATTTATGTATATATAAATGCTAGGGCAGAAAGATTAAAAAAATTATTTGGACCAATTAAATGGTATTGCTCCAAATAATATATTGAATAGAATGCAGTATTCATTTGTTCAATGGACTAAAGATCTTGAATCAGAATTTGGGAGGATCATACAATTGAAAGAAAATGAGCTTTCCCGTTTGATTTTTGCACTCAATATGAGAATGGAATCTATTTTAGAGAATACCAAACGTGAATTTTTATTTATGGTAAAGGAATTAAAGGATACAGTTTTAAAAAGAACAGAGAGCTTCCAGAGGGACATTGAACTGCAATCAAGTAAGATTAACCATCTCGATCCAAGAAAGCCCTTAGATAAAGGTTTTTGTTATGTAAAAACATTGGACGGAAGGGTGATCGTAAGTGCAAGGGAATTGAATATCAACGAAAAGGTAAATATCCTTTTTAAGGATGGAGAGCGTCTTGCATCTATAATTAATTAAAAAATATGGTGGACTATATGGAAGATTTTAATTTTGAGGAAGCAATGGCCAGGCTTAAGGAGATAGTCAGTCTTTTAGAGGAGGATAATGTGTCCCTGGATAGGGCAATGGGTCTATATAAGGAGGGTTGTGAGCTGGCAAAGCAACTCCGTGAATATATCAATAACGCAAAGCAACAGGTAGAGATGTATTCAAAGGAGCTTTTGGGAGAAGATGAAATAGAAGGTGATATTAATGAATGAGCATGAAGTAAAAAAAATTTTGAATAGATATAAACAAAGAGTGGATGAATTTTTGGTTACCTATTTAGATTCTTTAGACGGTGTACCAAACATTCTCAGAGAAGCGATGAAATATAGTGTAATGGCAGGAGGCAAAAGAATTAGACCTATTTTGTGCCTGGTGTGCTATGAGATGTTTACTGGACAAATGGATCCAGTAATACCCTTTGGTTGTTCTTTAGAACTAATCCATACCTATTCCCTTATTCACGATGATTTACCTGCTATGGATGATGACGACTTCAGGAGAGGTAAGCCCACTAATCATAAGGTATTTGGTGAGGCAATTGCCATTTTGGCTGGCGATGGTTTACTCACAGATGCTATGAGAATGATGGTTTCCTGCGATCTTTCCAGGGATTTGTTATTAAGGGCCATAAAGGAAATTATATGCGCAGTTGGTCCTTTTGGTATGGTTGGAGGGCAGGTAATAGATATGGAGTTAACAGGATCTGGTGATTGTACAATGGAAAAATTACGAACAATGCACTTATTAAAGACAGGAAGGTTTATAGAAAGTGCTTGTGTTAGTGGCGCTATTTTGGCAAATGCACCTGAGGAACACATAAGAATGGTCAGGGAATATGGCCAAATGATTGGTCTGGCATTTCAGGTTGCAGATGATATCCTGGATATTGAAGGCGATGAAAAAATCATGGGAAAGCCTGTTAATAGTGATTTAAAAAAAGGGCAAGTGTACGTATCCATATTTGTTAGGTCTTGAAGAAAGTAAGAAATTTGGTTTTCAATGTGTGGAAAAGGCCATTTTGTCAATGGATTCTTTTAATTCTCCACAGGCTGATCTTTTGAAGGGCTTGGCAACATATATTATGACAAGGACAAATTAGGGACTCTATATGAATAAACAAATCTTGAATAACTTAGGCAAACCAGAAGACATAATGGGTCTGGAAATTGACGAACTAAGGATATTAGCTGAGGAAATTAGGGGAGAAATTATTAGTACAGTTGTTGAAACTGGGGGCCATTTAGCTCCGTCACTGGGTGTTGTTGATCTAACCCTGGCACTTTACAAGGTATTTAATTTTAAGAAAGACAAGCTGGTTTGGGATGTGGGTCATCAGGCCTATGCACATAAGATAATCACCAGAGGAGTTGACAGGTTCAAGACCTTAAGACAGATGGGAGGCATTAGTGGCTTTCCAAAAATTGGTGAATCACCTTATGATTTTTTTTGGGGTTGGACACTCGTCCACCTCAATATCTGCTGCACTGGGTTTTGCTGTTGCCAGGGATTTAAAAGGTGAAGATTATAAAGTTGTAGCTGTTATAGGAGATGGTTCTATGACAGCAGGTATGGCATTTGAGGCATTAAACCACGCTGGCGATCTAGAGAAGGATTTAATAGTAATTTTAAATGACAATGAGATGTCTATTTCAAAAAAATGTGGGTGCCCTTTCTGCTTTTTTGAGTAGAAAACTGGCAGATAAACGATTTGTAAAATTTAAACAGGACTTAAAAAGATGGCTTAAGCAAATTCCAAAGGTTGGTGAGGATATCTTGAATTATGCCCGTAGGAGTGAGGAATCTTTAAAAAATATTTTTACACCTGGTATATTATTTGAGGCATTTAAATTTTATTATATAGGTCCAGTTGATGGTCATGATATAAAAAAGATGGTCAAGGTCTTAAGAGAGGTCAGGGAATTAGGAAAACCTGTCCTGATTCACGTCCTCACAAAAAAAAGGTAAAGGATATCCTCCTGCTGAAAAGGATCCCACCTATTTTCATGGAATTGGTAAATTAAAGGGAAAAACTGAGAATATTAAGGTACCGCCAAGTTATAGTGAGGTTTTTGGCAATACTCTATGTAAATTAGCGGCAAAGGATAATCGTATTGTAGCCATTACCGCTGCAATGCCTGAGGGGACAGGCCTTTGTGTTTTTAGAGATATGTTTCCAGAGAGATTTTTTTGATGTAGGTATTTGTGAACAGCATGCTGTGACATTTGCTGCAGGACTTGCCAGGCAGGGATTAAAGCCTGTGGTTGCCATATACTCTACTTTTTTTACAGAGGGGTTTTGATCAAATTATTCATGATGTTTGTCTTCAGAAACTCCCTGTTGTGTTTTGTCTGGATAGGGGAGGACTTGTTGGAGAAGATGGACCAACACACCATGGAAGTTTTGATTTGTCCTACTTGAGGATTATACCCAATATGACAATTATGGCTCCAAAGGATGAGAAAGAACTGCAAGATATGCTGTACACTGGACTTTTGTTGGAGAGACCAGTTGCTATTAGGTATCCCAGGGGTAGGGGAAAGGGTGTAGAATTATCAGGTCCATTTAAGGAAATTTGCGTACCCAAGGGAGAAATTTTAAAACAAGGTAAGGATGTTTTAATAATAGCAGTTGGCAGCATGGTAGAGCCATCACTTATTGCCGCTAAAGAAGCTCAAGAAAGATATGGGATAGATGTCCTTGTGTATAATGCAAGGTTCATTAAGCCCGTTCCCAGTGAAGTGACTCAATTGGTTGAAAATTTTCAAAAGATTATTGTAATAGAAGAAAATTCTCTAATGGGCGGGTTTTCATCAGGGATATTGGAAACATTAAATGATAGAGAAATGCTCACTGGTAAGAAGATTGTTCGTCTTGGGCTTCCTGATGAATTTATTGAACATGGTCCTCAAAAAAAACTTCAATCAAAGTTGGGATTGGACAGTGAAGGAATTTTAAAGAGGATATTAGAGTTGACAAAGTAATTGATGCAAAGAGTAAAAAAAGGCGCTTTAAAAGCGCCTTTTTTACTTCTATTCAAAAACAGCTCCCTTAGATGCAGATGAAGCCAGTTTGGCATATCTTTTTAACAGCTTTGATTTTACTTGAGGTTCTTTTATTGCAATTAATTTTTTTTCTATTTTCTAGTTCCTGGTCATCTATTAACAACTCTATCTTTCTGTTTGGGATGTCTATTTGGATTTTATCTCCATCTTTTACGTAAGCAATTGGGCCACCTTCTTGGGCTTCTGGGGATACGTGTCCTATTGCTGCTCCCCTGGTACCTCCACTAAATCTACCATCAGTTATTAAGGCAACGTCCTTATCCAGCCCCATTCCAGCAATGGCTGATGTTGGAGTGAGCATTTCTCTCATTCCTGGACCTCCTTTTGGTCCTTCATACCTGATGACTACTACATCTCCTTTTTGAATTTTTCCATCCAGGATCGCAGAGACCGCATCTTCTTCTGAGTCAAAGACCTTGGCTGTGCCTGTTCTTTTCATCATTTCAGGGGCAACTGCTGACTGTTTTACCACAGAGCCATCTGGTGCAAGATTACCCTTTAATATGGCTATCCCACCTTCTTTGGAATGTGGGTTATCTATGGGTCTAATGACTTCATGATCCAAGACCTTTGCCCTTAGATCTTTTAAGTTATCTCCAACGCTCTTTCCAGTAACTGTTAGACATTCTGTATTCACAAGACCCTTTTTGTTCAGTTCTGAAATTACTCCATATATACCACCAGCCATATATAGGTCTTCAATGTGATGGGGACCAGCGGGAGACAATTTACACAAATTAGGAGTGCTTTTACTAATTTGATCAAACAATTCTACATCAATATCTATCCCCGCCTCTTTAAATACAGCTGGAAGGTGTAACACCGTGTTGGTTGAACAGCCAAGTGCCATGTCAACAGCAATTCCATTTTTTACGCTCTCTAAGGTTATTATATCTCTTGGCTTAATATCCTTTTCAACCAACTCCATTACCTTCATTCCAGCGTATTTTGCTAGTCTAAGCCTTTCAGCATATACAGCTGGTATTGTGCCATTTCCTGGCAGTGCAAGCCCTATGGCCTCAGAAAGACAATTCATTGAGTTGGCAGTGAACATACCAGAACAGCTACCACAGCCTGGACATGCCTTTTCTTCTAATTCTTCCAATTCTTGTTCATCTATTTCCCCTTTTTTTTATACCTGCCTACACCTTCAAATACACTTATGAGATCAATGGACTTTTTGTTTAGTTTCCCAGCTAGCATTGGGCCGCCACTTATAATCAGACTTGGGATATTGAGCCGCAGCATTGCCATGAGCATACCTGACGATTTTGTCACAATTGGTAACGCATACCAATCCATCAAATGGATGTGCTGTAGCCATTATCTCTATTGAATCTGCAATTAATTCTCTACTGGGAAGACTCATTTTCATCCCTTCATGGTTCATTGCTATTCCATCACACACTCCAATTGTAGGGAATTCCAGGGGTACCCCACCTGCTAGCCTGATGCCTTCTTTAACTGCCTTAGTCACTTGGTGTAAATGCACATGACCTGGGATCAATTCATTTGCTGGATTTACCACACCTATCAACGGTTTGTTAATCTCTTCCTTAACAAGACCCATTGCATACATAAGACTCCTATGTGGAGCCTTTTCCAATCCTTTTTTTCATCCTATCACTTCTCATAATCACTCTCCTTTGGTTAAAAATGGGTTAATCGCAAAAATAGAACCCAATGTTGAAGCTATTGCCATGCCTAATGTCAATATAAAACAGTAATTCATGGGCAACATTTTTACGTCAATCCAGATAGGTGGTATATTCAGAATCTTGTTTAAATAGACCACCACTACTTTAGTGAGTAAAATCCCAAGGGCTGCTGCAATAATACCACTCAGAAATCCATTAAGCATAAAGGAAATTACTATAAAGAAATTTGATGCGCCACACAGTCGCAATATTTTTAATTCTTTCCTTCTACTTAGAAACAATGTATAAAAATAGAAGAATGCAAGGAGAATTGCAGCTATAATAAAAAAAATATTGTCATAAGGGACATGATATAAAAATAGTTGTTTTTTAAGGTAGTCATTAACTCTAAATTAGATATATCCACTATTACATCCCTTATCCCGGATAATTGTCTGAATCTAGATTCCATTTCACTAAATTCTTTTTTTATTTAAATTGCATTTAATAACAGCAGTGTAAGGTAGAGGATTATTTTCTAAGTTGTCTTCGTGTGGTATAAGGGATTTTTGCCCTTTCATGAGAATTGATAGGGCCTCTTTAGGTGTATAAATTTTTGTTTCCTTAACTTTTCCCTCTTTTTTTATTTTCTCAAGAAATGTCAATATATTAGTATGATGTAGTTTATCCCAAGTGAGGATTATTGTTTCGTTTGGATTCATCCTTTTTATGTATACCTGGGAATTATAATTTATAAGTACTATTGCAGCTACAAGACACGTACATACAGTGAGAACCAAAATAAGTAGGAGATGTTGGACCTTTTTATGTCTCAATAATATGAAAAATTGCTCTAAAATACATAGTGAGTAGTTCATCAAGTTTGCTCCTTGATTGCTCCTCCACTGATAATCAGTTTTCTTGATTTAGGAATTAATTTTTGCAGACCATTAGAATGGGTAGCCAATATAATAGTTGTCCCATGTTTGTTGAAATGGCATAAGATTTTCATTATTTTTTTCCGCATGGTTCGGGTCAAGATTACCTGTGGGTTCATCGGCCAGCAATATTTTGGGGTTAGTGGAAATGGCCCTTGCTATAGCTACCCGTTGTTTTTCTCCCCCTGATAGAAAAACCGTGGGAGTGGTACTTAAGGGCTCTAACTCTAGAATTTTAAGGAGGATACTCAGTCGCTTCTGCCTCCTTTTTTTTGCAGAGTCCCATGCTCCGTAGTGGTATTTCAATATTTTCAACAACAGTGTAGTCCTCAAGGATCTCAAAATCTTGATATACCATCTGCACATGACGCCTGAGTAGATGGATTGGTGGCTTTTTTTTTGGACTGATAATAAAGTCGTCTATCCTTACTATTCCTGCTGTTGGACTTATCTCTCCATGGAGAATTTTTAAAAAGGTGGATTTGCCGGAACCTGTTTGACCTGTTAGAAAGACAAAACTACCCTTTGGTATCTTTAGATTTATCTTCTCCAATATCTTTCTTTTCCCAAAATAGTGATATAGATTTGTAACTTCTATTATTGGGTTTGCTCCTGCCATAGAGTTATTTTCATCTGGTTGTCCCATATGCGGGAGTCTGATTGGATTTCATCCCACTCTGGGAAGGAAGTCCCCATCTTCCCCACTACAATCCCTGCGCAAATATTTGCAAAGATACATGATTTAACGATGTCAATTTTCTTTGACAACCCATATGCCAGTGCAGAGAGTACTGTGTCTCCAGCACCTGTTACATCATATACCTTCCTTGCTAAAGTGGTAGATGGTAGACAAAATTTCCCTGATTTTCAAACAGGACCATCCCTTGTTTACCTAATGTGATTAACAAATTGTAGCATTCTGTTTTTTTCTATAATTTTTCTTCCAGCTTCAATTAAACTTTCCTTGTCTGTTATTCTTATCCCGGAAAATCCTTCTGCTTCTTTTTTTATTTGGTGTAATGATAAAAGGCTTTTTGTAGAAAGAGTAATTTCTCTCCTTTGGGTCAATTAGTACTTTGGCCTTTGAATTTTGAAGTAGTAGTAGTACATCCTTTCCAATTGTACCCTTTCCATAATCAGATACTATCACTAGTTGGAATGTGGGAAGGATTTCATGTAACACCTGTAAAAGCTTATGTGAATGATCTTCACTTGTTGATTCTTTGTCAATTCGGAGCAGTTGTTGGCTTTTGGCTAATATTCTTGTTTTAGTTGTTGTTGGGTGGTTTTCGATTTTTATCAAAGTGTTGTGTATTTTGTTTTCAAAAAGGAGATCTATTAATACATCCCCTGCCCTATCATTGCCTACTACACCCAGGAGGTAGGGATCCCCCCCAATTTTTTTATGTTGTTTGCTACATTTGCTGCTCCACCCAATTTGAATTCTTCTTTTTCTATTTTTACAACAGGTACTGGAGCCTCAGGTGATATGCGCTCTACTGCTCCGTATTGGTAGTGGTCCAGCATAACATCTCCAATTATAAGTATAGGAGAGTCCTTTTTGGTCTGGATATCATTGATTAGATGTGTCAATGTCCTGTTTTTTTACGGGTTGTTTCATGTGAAACATTTTCCTCTAGTAAGTTTATACTTAAATTCAACTTTTGTAATAAGCCCTTGAGTTCCTGGTTTGTGGAATATTTAATGGTGATTTGTCCTGAAGATAGGTCTCCTTTGATTTTTGTGGGCAGTCCAAGGTATTGACGGATGAATTTGGAAAGCTGGTTTATCTCGGGTTTAGGTGATGATATTTTTTTTGTGTTTTTGAGCCAGGCAATATCCTGGCAGTGTTCCTCTTTTTTTCCATATAGTGGCTATCTTTTCTGCCTCTCTTACGCTGGCCTTTTTTTTTCAGCACATATGAAAACGCAGTTAAGCGGTCTTGTTTATTTCCTATGGCTAAAAGTGCCTGCCGTGCCTGGTGTGATGTTTCCCTGCTGAAGCGCATCCAATATTTCATCTTCTAGTTGTAATAATCTGAGTGTATTGGCCACATGAGGTCTACTCTTTCCAACCCTTTTTGCCAGTTCCTCCTGAGTTAAATCAAGTACAGATCTTATCTTTTCCAGTGCCCTGGCCTCTTCAACCACACTTAAGTCCTCTCTCTGTAAATTTTCTACAAGGGCTACAACCATGCATTCATCGTCACTTAGATTGCAAATAATGGAGGGAACTTCTGTAATTCCTGCCTTTTTGCAAGCCAAATATCTCCTTTCCCCTGCTATTATTTCATATATATTTTCATCATCATTGTGTCTCACCAAAATAGGTTGAAGAAGCCCCTGGTTTTTGATTGAGTTGGCCAATTCATCTATTGATTCATTTGCAAAAGTTTTTCTTGGCTGAAAAGGTCCAGGCCTGATCATACTTAGAGGGATTGTCTTCAAGCTGCTGTTTGAGTCCTGTTGTATTGTATTATTTACTTGAATTTTCTCCTGAAAAAGTGCATCAAGTCCTTTACCAAGACCCTTTGGGGATGCCATATTTTGTCTCCGTTTTTTTTAGGGAGTTTTTAGTTTTAAATTAATACGTGGCTAAACAAACTTTTAAATGCTAATTGTAAAAAAATCAAATGAAATTGGTGTAAGGTTAATTTGTTGGAACTGGTATACTTTACCATGAAAGATATTCTGAGATAAAATTTTGGAGGAGAGATGAAGGGTATTCATGAGTTGTTTGATATTCATCATAAATTAATAGGCGTTTTTGTGGAACCAGAGGTTTGGGCTCTCATAAAAAAAAGATGTGGAAATGGTTTTAAAAAGACATGGGTTAATGGGAACAAATAAAGAAGTAATTGAACCCATGGAAGACTGGGAGCTATTTAAAAAGTGCTGGGATTTTAAATATCCATTTGACTTTAGTGTTAAATGTAAAGTGTGTGGTAATGAAACCAAAAATTGGGAAACAGATGTTCAAAAAAAAATTTTTGCTAACTGCAGCCAGTGTAAGCGGCCTTGTAAGTTTTAGGTGCTTAAATTGCGGTTCAAAGATTGTGAAGAAACATTTTAAGGATAAGATAGTAACTGAGTGTATCCCAAAAAAAAGATTAAGGTTTGTTTAATAGTAGTCACATATTCCTAAAACGCGTTAAAAATTCCTTTGCCAAATCCATGTATGCCTTGGCACCTATGGACCTTACGTCATATAATATTGCAGGAAGACCATGACTGGGTGCTTCTGAGAGCCTTACATTTCTGGGTATTATTGTTTTGAAAACGAGTTCTTTAAAGTACTTGCGGACCTCATCAGCTACTTGATGGGATAAATTATTTCTCTTATCGAACATAGTGAGGACCACACCAAATATATTCAGGTTGGGATTCAACCTATTTTTGATAAGGTTATAGGTCCTTATCAAGTAAGCAATCCCTTCCAAGGCATAGTATTCGCATTGCAAGGGTATTAGAATCTTAGATGCACTACATAAGGCATTTACAGTTAACAGGCCCAGTGATGGGGGACAATCAATAAGAATAAACTCATATTCATTGTCAATTTTTTTTATCAAATCTCGTAAATAAAACTCCCTTCCAATTTTATCCACTAGTTCTATCTCTGCACCAATCAAATCTTGATTAGCTCCAATAATAAAAAGGTAAGGAAGTCTAGTTTCATAAATCATGGACTGGGCCAAATCTGGTTTGAACAATGCTCTGTATATATTTTTCTCTTTGCTAACGTTTATTCCCAAGCCACTGGTAGCATTGCCCTGTGGATCCAAATCAATCAAAAGCACCTTTTTTTTCCAGGGCTGCAAGGGAAGCAGCAAGATTTATAGCTGTGGTGGTCTTCCCTACCCCTCCCTTTTGGTTAGCAATTGATATAATGTGTTGCATTACTATTCATCCCTAAAGGACCGATGACAATAATTTTTTTGCATCGTCTAAAGCAGAAATAAGTCTGTATATTTCCTGTAGATCATTGGTTTTTACTGCACCAATTAATTGATTTGCTAAATGGGCAAAGTCCTCTGCTTCATATGACCATTCATCAGGAGCGAAGTTTTGTAGTCTTGCAGCAAGTTTGGTAAATTTTTTTTACGTCCTCCATAGTAGGATGGTACCTTCTTCTACCTGCTCCATTAGTTTGTTAAACAATTCCTCCATTTCCATCTTTAACTTTTTTTAGTCCCATGAAGTCCTCCAAAGTGGCACTTTAAAGTTAGATAGGTGGTTAGTGTCTTATTTTGTAATAGTCCATATACCAATCTATAAATTTTGGAATACCCTCTTCTATCTTTGTGCTTGGTCTAAATCCAATGTCCCTGGTCAATTCATCTATGTCAGCGTAGGTCTTTGGAACATCACCTGGCTGTATTTCCATGTAGTTTTTGATTGCCTTTTTGCCAAGGCATTCTTCTATAACCCCTATAAAGTGTTCAAGGCTAACACAATTGTTGTTCCCAATGTTGTATATTTTGTAGGGACAAATGCTAGACGATGGGTCAGGTTTATCTGAAGTCCAATTTGGGTTGGGTAATGGTATGTGGGTCATTATTTTAAAGACACCTTCAACTATGTCATCAATGTATGTGAAGTCCCTTTCCATTTTCCCGAAGTTGTATACATCAATGGGCCTGTCTTCAATTATTGCCTTTGTAAACTTAAATAAAGCCATATCAGGTCTACCCCAGGGTCCGTAAACAGTGAAGAAACGAAGACCAGTACACGGTAGCCCGTAGAGATAGCTATATGTGTGGGCCATAAGCTCATTTGCCTTCTTGGTTGCAGCATAAAGAGATATTGGATGATCAACATTGTGCCTCACGCTAAAAGGCATCTTGGTATTTAAACCATAAACTGAACTAGAAGACGCGAAAACAAGGTGTTCAACACCACCATGTCTGCACCCCTCTAGGATGTTAATAAAAGCAACGATATTGCTGTCGATATAAGAATAAGGATCCTTTAAGCTATGTCTAACACCAGCTTGTGCAGCTAAATGCACAACGTATTTTATTTTATGAGCTTTAAAAATATTCTCAATTTTGTTGCGATCTTCTATGGAAACTTTATAGAATTGAAAGTTTTTTTCTATCCACAAGTATTTTTTAATCTATCTTCCTTCAAGGCCACTGAATAATAAGGATTGAGATTATCTATACCAATCACATTATATTGTGAGTCTAATAATTTTTGACATAGATGAAATCCAATAAAACCAGCACATCCTGTTACTAGTATTGTTTCCATTTAAGGTTATCCTTTTTTTTGTTTAATGGTTTGCTTAATTTCCTCAAGAAATGCCATGCAATTTTTTTTCATCTCTCTGTTGTCTGGTAACATATCTTCTGGGGATGGTAGACATATTATGGAATAAGAATTAAATTTTTGTATAAAATATGGATGATTGGATTGTACATGGGGGACAATGGTTTTGTGAGCATCTTTCCCAAAGATAAGTATATGGGTTATTTTGTGTGTTTTCTTTAATTCACTTACCTTTGTCCAGAAAAGGTCTGGGGTTTTTACTATTCTAGTCCCTATTTTTTTTGTACAAGGTATAAAGATATATCCAAACTGCCACTTGAGAGCATTGCCAATCATATTTTTAAAAAGAATTGTTCTTGGATTTTGATTGTTTAAAAATTGATCTATATCCTCATGCAAGTTGTAATAGGTAATAACATATTTATAAGGAGGGACTCCATATGTGGAAATTGCTTTGCTATCTGGCTTCTGTGATCTGCTAAATTTAGTCTTTGTTTTGTAAACGTGTATAAATTTAAGACCTGCATTTATCCAGAGATAGTTTCTTATATTTAGATCTCTAATACTCTGTTCCATATCTCCCAGGCTATATCGGCTTTGAGCAGTGTGCTAAGCACCTTAAAGTTGCCACTTCTGTTTATTATTACAACGCTATTTATGTCACTCTTAAACCCTGAGTTTTTTTCGATTTATTTGATTTGCTACTATAAAGTCAAGATTTTTTTCTGGCCATTTTTTTCCTTAGCCAATTCTATAAAGTTGTCCTCTGTCTCAGCAGCAAATCCAATTAATATCTGGTGTTCTTTTTTTTGTTTCCCCCAATGACTTAAGTATGTCAGGATTTTTTTTCAAACTCTATTATGAAAATATCATCAGCACTTTCCTTTTTAAATTTTTCAGAAAGCCTATTTTTTTGGTCTAAAATCGCAAACAGCTGCACATAGACAACCTATATCTGCTTTAGGCCAATATTCAAGGGTAGCGTCAAACATTTCTTTAGCAGATATCACGTTAATCTTTGTTATCTCCTTTGGAAGCCATACATCTGTATCGCCTGATATGCATGTGACCTGTGCTCCTCTAAGCCAGGCAGCAGTTGCAAGGGCTGCTCCCATTTTTCCACTTGAAGGATTTGACCAAAATCTTACAGGGTCAAAGAATTCCCTTGTTGGTCCCATGGTGATTAATATTTCTTTCCCCTTTAGATCCTGGGGAGCCAACTGTCTAATTATTTGAAAATATATCTCCTTTAGGTCTGCAAGCCTTCCAGTGCCCTGTTCGCCACATGCAACATCCCCTACATCTGGTTCTATAATCTTAATGCCATAGCTTAATAGCCTTTCTAGATTATTTTTTTGTAGACAATGCATTATACATCCTAGGATTCATGGCTGGAGCTAAAATTATTTGCCTTTCAAATGCAAGGGCTTGAGCACTGATTAAATCATCAGCAATGCCATGGGCAATTTTTGCCATTATATTTGCTGTTGCAGGAACTATCACAAATACCTCTGGGTCATAGCCAGGATACAGGTGAGAGTATAGGGAATCAAGTGCGAACATATCCGTGGTAACTGTCTCTACTCCAAGACCCTTGATAGTGATTGGTGTTATAAATTCCAATGCTGCCTTAGATAGGCTAACGCTTACTTTTGCCTCTTTTTTTTACAAATGTTCGAATAAGATCTAATGTTTTGTATGCAGCTATACTACCAGTAATGGCAATGTGAACACCCTGTGACTTTGGAAATGAAAAGTCCAAATATCTTGGAATCATGGTTTTATCTCTTCTTCTACTATTTCAGATGACTTGTTTATTGAGTTTGCTGTCTTGGGCACAACCCATATATAGGCTTCTGTTGTAAAGCCCTTGTCTACGATTCTAATAACCAGGTCTTTCTTATCCTTTGAAAACAATATTATGTACTTTCCATATTTAAAATAACTCCTCAAATTCCATCCATTTTGAGGGAGTTTGGATTCAAAATACTCAAAGAGGGATAAAGGCTCTACCCTACCCTTATATACAAGTATTCCAGCTTTAACTGTTGTAGATTCAAACAACAAGGATTTTTTTGGGTTCTAATTTTAGTTCACTGGGAATTGGTATATCTGGAAAATCATAGGACGTTGATTTTTGATACTCCTTTGTATAAGTTTGGGTGCCATTGGTAGAGTTGCTCCTAAATGGCGGATATTTTTTTTATTTGACTGCAGCTTATGAGGAGTGTAGCCACTACAACCAAAAAGATTTTTTTTTATCATGATTTCCACTCCTTTTATAATAGGATTAAAAAAATGGAAAAAGATTTTCTTTTATCTAGCTATGATTTTTACCTACCAAAAGAACTTATTGCCCAGTATCCACTAAAAAAAACGCAGTGAGTCAAGACTTTTAGTAGTGGATAGGTCAAAATTTTTTTGAGTCTAAATTTAAACAACTTCCAGATTTTGTCCCAGAAAATAGTCTCCTGGTATTTAACCAATCCAAGGTAATTCCTGCAAGGATATTTGGAAGGAAAAAAATCCACAAATGCAAAGATAGAATTTTTATTGCTCACACCTCTTCCTTTGATACAAAAAAAAAAGTCAAGGCCAGTGGAGTTATTCAGTGGTATATGGACTTCTTAGACCACTTAAGCGTCTAAGGCAAGGAGATATAGTGGTATTTTCAGATGATTTTTACCTACGTGTTAAACAAAAGTTTCAATTTGGACGTTGTGAAGTAGAACTTTTTTTGGAGGTCTCGTTTAGTTGATCACCTAAACAGATTAGGGACAATGCCCCTTCCTCCTTACATAAAGAGAGGAGCAGATGTTCATGATTTTGTAAGATATCAGACAGTGTTTGCAAGGGAAGAAAAGGCCGGGTCAGTTGCTGCCCCCACTGCTGGGCTCCATTTTGACGAGGACATCATAAGGCAGTTAGAAGAAAAAGGTGTAGAGATAGCTTTTATAACCCTTTATGTTGGTGCTGGTACTTTTGAGCCAGTGAGGTGTCAAGATATCCGTCAACACAGAATGCATGAAGAATATGTTGAGATAGATTTAAAAACAACCAAAAAAAATAAACCTTGCAAAAAAAAGAAAATAGACCGGTTATAGCTGTTGGAACCACCACTGTGAGGACATTGGAAGGTGTTTACAAAAAAATTGCATAACCTTAAAGAGTATAAGGGCTGGGTTGATTTATACATCTATCCTGGTTTTAAATTTAATATTATTGATCACATGATTACCAATTTCCATTTACCCAGGTCATCCCTTTTATTATTGGTTTCTGCATTTGCAGGGCGAAAATTTATTATTTCTGCTTATAACTTCGCAGTTAAAAACAAATTTAGATTTTTCTCATACGGAGACTGCATGCTGATTTTATAGACAATCAGAAGTTCAACTGAGAGGAGAAAAAGCCCATTGACTTCTGTTTTTGTTTTGGGATAGGAGATAAGTTTGGAATTGGTTCATATTGTTATTTAGTTATTTCAATTTTAATTTTTAACAAAAGGTGCTAGGATTGTTATGTCTAGAATTGAAATTAGAATAGAGAGATGTAAAGGATGTTTGCTTTGCACCTCTGTATGTCCAGAGGGAATATTAGAACAGGGGGATACCCTAAATTCAAATGGGTACAAAGTTGTTGTTTGTAATGAACAGAAAATAGATAAGTGCCGAGGGTGTGGCTTTTGCGCTGAGATATGTCCAGATGGAGCCCTGGTGGTTTTTAAAACCATAAAATCAAAAAGGGATAAGTAATTATGGAAAAGAATACACAAAGGTTGCTTGTAAAAGGTAATGAGGCCATAGCAATGGGGGCACTGGATGCTGGGGTGGAGTGTTATTTTGCATATCCAATTACTCCCCAAAGCGATATTCCTGAATATCTGTCAAGAGAGTTGGTGGCATTAGGTGGAGAATTTGTGCAGGCAGAGAGCGAAATTGCTTCAATAAATATGGTATTAGGAGCAGCTGCCTGTGGGAAAAGGGCAATGACCTCCTCCTCATCCCCTGGTATTTCATTGAAACAAGAGGGAATTTCCTATATGGCTGGCAGTGAGCTTCCAGCTGTTATAGTAAATATTACACGGGGTGGTCCTGGTCTAGGAGGAATTCAGCTTCCCAGGGAGATTATTTTCAATCCACCAGGGGCGGGGGACATGGAGATTACAGGACAATGGTTTTGGCACCATCCACGTGTCAGGAATGTTATGACCTTACCATAGAGGCATTTGACCTTGCTTTTAAATATAGAAATCCTGTCCTCATTTTAGGAGACGCCATTTTGGGACAAATGAAAGAACCAATTACAAGGTGGAAAGAGCGAACCATTGATCCCCATGAGGGAGATGAGTGGAAACTTACTGGAAAAAAAAGGTAGAGAGCAAAGGATTTTAAAATCTCTATTTCTTGGTGAAGGCACCATGGAAGAGCACAATATGAAGCTGTTAAATAAATACAAATCCATGGAGCAAGACCTAAAATGGGAGGAATTTTTAGTGGAGGATGCAGATGTGGTTGCAGTAGCTTTTGGCTCCATTGGTAGAATTGCCAAGTCAAGTGCACGGAAATTAAGGGAACAAGGATATAAGGTTGGAGTATTTAGGCCTATTACACTTTTTCCTTTTCCATATGAACCTTTGAAGAAGCTGGCTATGTCTGGTAAGAAATTTATTACCCTTGAGAACAATACAGGTCAGATGGTTGAAGATGTAAAGTTGGCCCTTTGTGGCATCACTGATTGTGAATTTTTTTGCCAATATGCCTGGTAAAGTATCCACTCCAGAGGACTTTATTGAGCCAATAAAGCAAATGTTTTAAGTAAATTAGGGGAATATAATATGACTGAAGTATTAGAAAAACAAGTCTTTTCATTGCCAAAATGCATGAATGATGTTCCTACCCACTTTTGCCCTGGTTGTCACCACGGCATTATACACAGGTTAGTAGCCCAAACAATTGATGATCTGGGTCTGCAGGATACCACCATTTGTGTTGGGTCAGTGGGCTGTTCTGTTTTTATTTACAATTATATAGATGTGGATGCGGTAGAAGCTCCCCATGGGAGGGCCCCTGCTGTTGCAACTGGAGTAAAAAGAGCAAGGCCAGAAAATTTTGTATTTGCATATCAAGGGGACGGAGACTTAGCCGCCATTGGACTTTCTGAAATAGTACATTGTGCAAATAGAGGGGAGAGAGTGAGTATTATCTTTGTGAACAACACAGTCTATGGAATGACTGGGGGCAGATGGCTCCAACAACATTAGTTGGTCAGAAGACCACTACCTCCCCATATGGTAGGAGGGAAAACAAAGAGGGATATCCTCTAAAAATGGCAGAAATGCTTGGCTCACTGGAAGGCACAGCTTTTTCAGCTCGGGTTGCCGTTAATAACGTAAAAAATATACTTAAAGCAAAAAAAGGCAATGAAGAATGCTTTATGGTCCAGCTTGAAGATTTGGGTTTTGGTTTTGTGGAGGTGTTATCTGCCTGCCCAACCAACTGGCACATGAGTCCACTTGATGCCAATAAAAGGGTGGAGACAGAAATGATGGAATATTTTCCACTGGTATTTATAAAGACAAATTAGGGGATAAGTGATAAGAATACTTTGAAAATGACTATTAGAGGTGATGATCTATGTATCAAGATGTGATAATAGCAGGTTTTGGCGGTCAGGGTGTTATGTTGATTGGTAACGTGCTTGCCTATGCAGCCATGGAGCAAGGTCTAAATGTTACGTACATGCCAGTGTATGGAGTGGAGATGAGGGGAGGAACAGCTAATTGCACAGTGGTGATATCTGATGAAGAGATTGGCTCACCAATCATATTTTATCCAAAGTCCCTTGTAATCATGAATCAACCATCTCTTATGAAGTTCCAGCCAAGGTTAGTCAAAGATGGCCTCCTTATTGTGAATTCTTCCATAGTTGATGAAAGTTTGGTGGATAAAGACAAGTACAATGTGTTGATGGTTCCTGTAAATAATATAGCAGATAAGCTTGGGGATATAAGAATGGCAAATATGGTGGCCTTAGGGGTCTGGGTAGGGGCCACCAGGGCATTGGACCTGGGAATAGTAACTAATGCAATGGAAAAAAAATATGAGTAATTTAAAGAAACAAGTAATTGAAAACAACAAAAAGGCGCTTCTTGAGGGCTATAAAATTGGAACGGAAAACTTGGTCTGAATACGAGAAAATCTTTGGGGTTATTGGGCATCCAATATCTCACAGCTTAAGTACAATAATCCATAACTGGGGTTTTAGATACTTTGATTTCCCCTATGTGTATTTTAAATGGGACATAGACCCATGCCATCTACCAGAATTTATGGTGGCCTTTGACATACTAACTATTGGGGGCATTAGTGTAACCATTCCATTTAAGGAAAAAAATAGTTCCTTTTTTAGATGGATTAACAGATGAAGCTAAAGGCGTTGGGGCAGTCAACCTTGTATATCGTGATGGCAATAGGAAAATTGGACACAACACAGATGTAGATGGTTTTTTAGCGCCAATAAAGGAGAGCAAAATAGATTCTGCGCTGATTCTTGGATGCGGAGGAGCTGCCCTTGCATGTATCTATGGCCTTAAAAAGAAAAAGATTGAAAAAAATTATAGTAGCTGGGAGAGATTTTAGTAAATTAAACTCTTTAAAGAGAAGGTTTAATGTAGATGTTATTTCCTGGGAGCAAAGGGGATATGTTAAAGCAGATATGCTTATAAATTGTACACCCCTTGGCATGTCTTCTTACAGTAATAAAAGTCCATATCCTGATGAAAAGGGACTTGGTAAATTTAAAATAGTGTATGACGTAGTTTACAATCCCCTGGAGACAGGCCTGATAAAGTCTGCAAAGAAAGTAGGTATTAAGGCTATTTCTGGGATATACATGTTTATTTATCAGGCCCTATATCAATTTGAGGCTTGGACCCAGAAGGTCTTTGATGTTCACGAGGCATACAGGCTCCTTATGTCGCATCTAACATAAAGGACGTCTTGTAATCGATTCCCATATTAATCCTTGAATTTTTTTGGGTCAATGAAATAGAACAAAAAAGAATTACTTTATATGGTCTAACAAAGGTCTTATGGGATTTTTTTTAACAAAAAAAACGTTGGAGTTAATTATGAAGATAAATAAGTGGGTTTTAACACTATTTTTATTACTTTCTCTGGCAATTAGTCCATCACAGTCCACAGCTGACAAAATGTACGAGCCATTAAAAGAGTTCAGTCAGGTGCTTAGTATTGTTGAGAAAAATTATGTAAAAAAAAGTGGATAGGAAGGAATTAATTAAAGGCGCCATTGAAGGCATGCTGAAAAATCTGGATCCCCACTCCCTTTATCTGGATAAGGATGCTTTTAAGGAAATGCAGATTGAGACGTCTGGTGAATTTACAGGTATAGGGATTGAGATAACCATAATGAATGGTAGGCTTACAGTAGTCTCACCCATTGAAGACACCCCAGCATATAAGGCAGGCCTCAAAGCTGGGGATATAATCATAAGAATAAATGATGAACCCACAGATGATATAACCCTACTTGAGGCAGTAAAAAAAATAAGAGGACCTAAAGGTACTAAGGTTCGTTTGACCATTCTTCACAAAGGCTCCCATGTCCCTGAAGAGGTGACAATTGTGAGGGATAAAATCCCAGTCCACAGTGTGAAATCTCACATGTTTGGGAAAGATTTTTTTATACATTAGAATAACCAATTTTAATTCAAATACCACAAAGGAATTAATTGATGCAATACATAAACACAAGAGTTCCCTTAAAGGATTATTTTAGATCTAAGAAATAATCCTGGAGGACTCCTTGACCAGGCAGTTTCTGTTGCAGATGTGTTTTTAGAAAAAGGACTTATAGTCTATACTAAGGGAAGGGTTCCTGAGAGTAAGATGAGTTTTTCTGCCCAGAAACAGGATACAGATGTAAGTTGTCCCCTAGTAGTACTTATTAATGCTGGTAGTGCTTCTGCCTCTGAAATTGTTGCCGGTGCCCTGCAAGATCAACATAGAGCACTACTTGTGGGAGAACGTAGTTTCGGAAAAGGTTCTGTGCAGACCATAATCCCCCTTTATGATGGGTCTGCCATTAAACTAACCACAGCTAAATATTATACTCCATCTGGCAGATCAATACAGGCCCAGGGCATTACCCCTGATATTGAGGTGCCCTTGGTTGTTACAAAGAAAGATAAACAGGAAAAATTAATGGAAAAGATTATGAAAATCAGGGAAAAAGACCTTGAAAGGCATCTTAAAAATAAAGAGAACACAAAAAACAAACAGGCCCAGTTGGATAAAAAGGCCAAAGAGATGCTAGAGAAAGACAACCAGCTTAAGATTGCATTTGAGCTTGTAAAGATTATGCCAAAATTAAAGACTCTAACATTTAATTAAATATGGGAAAAAAGCGAAGTCGAAAAAAAAAAGGATAAAATGAGAAATAAAGGAAGCCTGGGTAAACTCCTGGGCTTCCTTTTTATATTTGTTGTCACATTTTCTTCCCTGGTATTGGTTTTAAATTTACCATATAATCATAGAAACCATATTAAGGAAAAGAATTTTTGCTTAACTAAAAACAAGGTAAAAAGACTGTCTTCGCAAAATAAACTTTCTTATGAAGAGAGATTGATATCTCCTTTAGAAGAAAAAAATAAAAAAAAATTGATCTTGCTATACTGCAGTCAGTTCTTGTTTCATCCCTTCCTAAAAACAGTATTCATTATATAGAGATAGAACATAGAGAAGTTAAAGGTAAAAGCTATCTATATCAATCTCTGGAAATAAAGGGGAAGATAGATAAAATACGTTTATTTAAAAAAAAAGCTAATTCATTTTTTTGAAAGCCTGGTTTGATCACAGGGAAATAGGAGTGGCTGTCCATAAAAATTTAGTTAAGATTAAGGTGGATGGAATCCCCACTCATACTATTATCTTTAATCTACAACAAGGGCTAACTAAAAAAAACAATTCAAAAAAAGGCAGACTAATTCTCATAATAGATGATATTGGCAGAGATCTTAATGCTGCAAAAAAAATTAATATATCTATTTGGAAGTAGTGTGAATCTTTCAATTTTACCATACAGCCCCCATGCGGTAGAGGTTTACAATCTTTGCATAAAAAAAGAAAGTCCCCACACTTTTGCACATGCCAATGGAACCAATAACCTATCCTGAAACAAATCCAGGGCCAGGTGCTTTGTTAACAAATATGGACGCTCTAAAGATTAAAAATCTCACACAGAAGGCTCTATACCATTTCCCAAATATATTGGCTGTTAATAATCATATGGGATCTAAATTCACTCAGAATAGAGGTTTGATGAGGGTTTTTTTTGAGTGATTAATAAAAAAGAAATCTTTTTTTTATAGATAGTATGACTACACCAAAAAGTGTTTCCTCAAGTTTGGGGAAAGAACTGGGTTTACCTGTATTTAGAAGGGATATTTTTTTTAGACAATAAAAAGGATGTAGAAGATATTTTGTTTCAATTACGTAAAGCAGAAACATATTCTCTAAAAAAAAGGGCTTGTTGTTGTCATTGGACATCCATATAAAGAGACAATAGAGGCACTTAGAGAATGGAAAGGAGAAAAAGATCCAAACGTTAGACTCCTTTCAGTGGCATATCTTTTAAAACAAAAAAAGGACTGCCTTTTAGGCAGCCCTTTTTTTTATCAATTCCTAGGTGTTTTAATTAGAACAGACCAGATACCTTTCCAGTCTTAGGATCAACATCAACTCTCATATATGCTGGTTTTGAGCTTGTTCCAGGCATGAGGCTTATTGTTCCAGCTACTGGACATAGGAATTTAGCTCCTGAGTAAATGAGAACATCTCTTATTGGAAGTACCCATCCCTTGGGAACACCCTTAAGTGTTGGGTCATGGGAGAGGGACAGATGCGTCTTAACCATCATGGTCATAAAATCAGCATATTTTGGATCCTCTTCCAACATCTTTGCCTTTTTCTCGGCCTCAGGTGTCCAGGTTACACCGTCTGCACCGTATACTTCCTTGGCAATGATCTCAACCCTATCCCTTAATTTCATTTCTATTGGATACAAGAATTTGAATTCACTTTCTTCGTCACATGCATCAATAACTGCATCAGCAAGCTCCAATGCTCCATCACCACCATATCTCCAGTGATCAGATACAGCACATCTTGCACCAGCCTGTTCTGCGATCTTTTTCACTGCAGCAACCTCTGCGTCTGTGTCAGTATGGAACTTATTGATACATACAACTGGGTTCATTCCAGACTTTCTAATCACATTAATTAAGTGAACCATGTTTTCACATCCCTTTTCAACTAGCTCAACATTTTCCTTGATGTATTCTTCTGGAAGTGGCCTTCCTGGTACAACCCTTGGTCCACCACCATGCATCTTAAGTGCCCTGATGGTCACTGTTAAAACTGATACGTGAGGCTTTAGACCGCTTAATCTACATTTTACATTCCAGAATTTTTCAAATCCAATGTCTGCTGCGAAACCAGATTCAGTTACATGGTAATCGAACATCTTCAGACCTATTCTGTCAGCAATAATAGATGATTGTCCCACAGCAATGTTGGCAAATGGACCAGCGTGCACCATACATGGCTGATATTCTGCAGTACACATTAAGGTCGGGTTAATGGTATTTCTCATCCATGCACACATTGCATTTCCTACCTGGAGGTCTCCTGTGGTTACTGGTTTCCCATCCCTATCAAATGCAACAGTAATCTCATTTAAACGTTTTTTTGAGGTCAGCCAAATCCTTTGCAATGGCAAGAATGGCCATACATTCGGAACTTACAGATATTCCGAACTTAGATTGCATGGTGTATCCATCAAATCTTCCACCAATACCAATTATGATATTCCTGAGTGCCTGGGCACAAAAATCCATCACCCATCCCATTTCAACCCTTGTTGGGTCAATATTGAGTGCTGGGATACCAGAGAGTTTTTCTATTTTTTTCTGGCCCATAGTTTCTCTCGTGCTGCATCCTGGCTGTTAAGGCAACCATTGCCAGATTGTGGGCATTTGTTATGTCATTTATGTCTCCAGTTAGTCCAAGGGAAAATTCAGTCATTGGGATTAAAATTGCATTTCCACCACCAGCTGCTGTTCCTTTGATGTTCATGGTTGGTCCGCCAGAAGGCTGACGAAGGGCACCACCAACATTTTTGCCTCTCTTTCCAAGTCCTTCCATGAGTCCCACAGATGTGGTGGTTTTGCCTTCTCCTAATGGTGTTGGGGTGATAGCGGTTACTTCTATGTATTTACCATCAGGACGATCTTTGAGCCTGTCTATGATTTTTAGGAAGTCCAATTTGCAGAGTCTACCCATTGGGATTACTTCATCCTTTTGAAGTCCCAATTTTTCCCGCCACTCATCTGGAGTAGGCATATTTTCCTCTGCAGCCTCTGAGATTTGCCAATCTTCCATTTTGGTTGCATCGTAGGCCATCTTATATACTCCTTTTTTTAAGGGTTAAACAACAAATCAAACGACAATTACATGAGGTTAATGATTGTTTTTTTGGGTCTTCATAAATCAAAAATCGCATTTTTGTCAAAGTCAATTTTCGAGATAATTGGAGTTTTTTTGAACAATTTTTCTCTACTTAAAAAGAAATTTTTCTAAGGTTTTTTTCACTGTTGCAAAAAAAGATAAATAGAAATTAACTAGGTAGAAAAACCAGGGTAAATAGCACAATGAAAGAAAATTTGAAAAAAATTGCCTTTAGGGCTGGCAGAATCCATCCTTGAAAGTATAAGTGATGGGGTATTTACTGTAAATTTAAATTGGGAGATAACTTATTTTAATAATGCAGCAGAAAAGATAACAAAAATCTCCCGTGATGAGGTTATTGGTAGGTTTTGTGCTGAAGTTTTTAAATCTAATATGTGTGAGGGAAATTGTCCTTTAAAAAAAGACCATTAAAGATAAGAGGCCAATAATTGGACAAGCAGGGTTTATAATAAATGCCCTTGGTGAAAAGGTCCCCATTAGTGTTTCAACCGCGGTCTTAACTGATGATAAAGGGAATATAATTGGTGGGGCTGAGACTTTTAGAGACTTAAGTGAGATTGAACGGTTAAGATTAGAACTTTCCTCTAAATATAGGGTGGGAAATTTGGTTTCCAGATCCCTCAAGATGCAAAAAAATATTTGAAATATTACCAACTATTTCCAATTCTCCTTCCACTGTGCTTATTTTAGGGGAAACTGGTACAGGAAAAGAGCTCATAGCAAGAACCATACATGAGTTAAGTCCCAGAAAAAAATGGTCCATTTGTGGCCATAAATTGTTCTGCCCTGCCTGAGACCCTACTTGAAGCAGAATTTTTTTGGATATAAAAAAGGGGCATTTACAGGGGCCACACAAAACAGAAAAGGAAAATTGGAAGCAGCTAATAAGGGAACCCTATTTCTAGACGAGATTGGGGATATGCCAATATCCATTCAAGCCAAGCTCCTAAGGGTTATACAGGAAAGGAGTTTTGAACCAATTGGGTCAAATAAAAGTGTGTCTGTGGATATAAGAATAATATGTGCTACAAATAAAGATTTAGACAAGTTAGTTGAGAAAGAACAATTTAGAAAAGATTTATATTACAGAATAAATGTGATAAAACTAGAACTTCCCCCTTTAAGGGAAAGAAAAGAAGACATACCTGTTCTCGTAGATAATTTCATATCCCATTTTAACAAGCTCCTTGGCAAAAATATTAAAGGGATTTCTCCTGAGGCCTTGTCATTACTCATGACCTACAATTGGCCAGGGAATATAAGGGAACTTGAAAATGTTATAGAGCGGGCATCGATTTTGTGTTTTGGGGACATTATCCATGTGGAACACCTGCCTGAAGAAATATTTTCTCCTTCAGCCCCTCTGTGCGACAACATAAAACAAACAAAATCCTTAATGGAAAAACAGTTGATTATTTCAGCCCTTAAACAAAATAATTTCGATCCAAAAAGAACTGCCAGCTCCTTGGAATCCACAAAACTACCCTCTACAGAAAATTAAAAAAAATATAATATTCAACTTGCCAAAAGGTCGAGTTAGTTACTGTATATTAGTTGAGAATTATCCATTCTGCTTATTCCTTTAACTCCGTTATGGATCAAGTGATTAGTGATTAGTTTTTAGTTGTTAGTATAAGGGCGAAGGATGAAGGTAGAAGGGCGAAGAGCACCTAAAACTTTGAACATTGAACCTTGAACGTTGAACTTTAGACACAGACCACATACACAGACACATCAAAAGTTTTAGATTTCGGAGTTAAGGGAATAAGCGAATTATTCATTACTATTTTGAATAAATTAGTAGCGATCTTGCAACTGAAATTTAAGGTTGGTAGCAGTATTGCAACTGGAAAGATGTAATAGTTAAACGTTAATTATCTGTTTTTTTTAGAGAATAAAATATTACATGGTTGGCATGTAATCTGCATCAATATTTACATGAATAAAAAAAGTGGCATTCACAATCTGGAATGGAAGAATAGCTCCACTGTTTGATGTTGCTAAATGTTTTTTGGTAATAACGCATAAGGGGGCTAATATAGTATCCGAAGAAGTGATAACCATTTCTACATCTGAGTTTTTTTGATAGATTAAAAGAAGTCATGCATCTGCAACTAGATGTATTAGTTTGTGGAGGAATATCAAGGCAATATTTTGAGATATTATCATCAAACGGGGTTATGGTTATCCCCTTCACATCAGGTTGTGTGTCCAAAATAAAGGAAGCTTATTTTTTTGGGAACATTAAACCATAGAACTTTTGTTATGCCTGGATGCTTTGGATCTAGGCAAAAAAATTTTAAGGAGGTGGCTTATGCCAGGTCAAGGAGGCGGAAGAGGTCAAGGCGGAGGTAGAAGTCAGGGAGGTGGAAGAGGAATGGGTGGAGGTGGCAGGATGCGGGGTCAGCCCGATGGAATGTGTATTTGCCCAAAATGTGGTTACAAAGAAGAGCATTTTAGGGGCCAGCCGTGTTTTGAGCGGATGTGTCCAAATTGCAGCGTCCCTTTAAGAAGGGAATAAAAAAAATTAAAAAAAAGGAGGTGTTAGCCATGCCAGGAGGAGATAGGACTGGACCACTTGGAGCAGGGCCAAGAACAGGAAGAGGTCTTGGATATTGTTCAGGTAGTTCTCATCCAGGCTGGGTATATGGGAGAGGTTATGGTAGAGGTATGGGATTTGGAAGAGGCAGAAGGTGTGGAAGAGGTTTTTGGGGTAGAGGTAGGTGGTGCTTCTATGGTGCTTATGTGCCCACACCATACAACGTGCCTTATGATGAGGAAACCGAGAAAAGGACACTTGAAGCAGAGGCGAATTATTTGAGAAACACCCTTAAGGAGATTGAGGAGAGACTTAATCAATTGGCCCAAAAATAAGGAGAGGCCCTGCCAGAAATTTGTTGGCAGGGCCGATTATTTTTCATTTTATAAGGAGGTTTTATGAAGATAGCAATAACTACCACAGGAGATGATCTAAATGCAGAAGTAGATCCAAGGTTTGGAAGGGCAAAAAAAGTTTTTAATATATGACACAGATACAGGAGAGTACAAGGTTATAGATAATTCACAGAATCTAAACCTTCCCCAGGGGGCTGGGATTCAATCTGCCCAGAATGTTGCTTCTGAAGGGGTGAAGGCAATAATAACTGGCCATGTTGGGCCAAAGGCCTTTAATGTATTAACAGCAGCTAAAATTACAATATATTTAACTGATCTAAAAACAGTAAAACAAGCAATAGATGCATACAAGGCAGGGGAACTTGAGCCTGCGAAAACATTTGATAAAGAGGGGCATTGGATATGAGAATATGTGTTGCCTCAGGCAAAGGCGGAACAGGAAAGACCACTGTGGCTGTAAATCTTGCAAAGGCATTAGATGAGGAAGTTATTTTATTGGATTGTGATGTAGAGGAACCAAATGCAAACCTTTTTTTTAAAAGGCGATTTTGTAGAAAATAAAGTAAGTTATGTAAAGGTTCCAAAGGTCGACGAATCCCTTTGTGATGGGTGCAGAAAATGTACAGAAATATGTGAGTTCAAGGCTATTATTGTTATAGAAAAGGTTCCCATGCTCTTTTATGATTTGTGTCATAGCTGTGGGGCATGTTATCATATTTGTCCTAAGAAGGCCATAGAAGAGATTGACAGAAGGATTGGAGAGATTAATCATTTTAAGAAACGCAATGTAGATCTCTATGAAGGTAGGTTAGATATTGGAGTTGCCATAGCACCTCCAATTATTAAGGGGTTAAAAGAGCATATAGATGAAAATAAAATCTGTATCTTAGATGCCCCTCCCGGGACCTCCTGCCCCACTATTGAAACATTAAAAGATTCTGATGTGGCAATCCTGGTTACAGAACCAACTCCCTTTGGTTTAAATGATTTAATACTGGCAATAGAGGTCACCAGACAACTAAATATCCCCTTTGGAGTAGTTATAAATCGCTCAGACATGGGGGATGACAGGGTACATAATTATTTAAAAAAACGAAAATATTCCCATTTTAATGGAAATAAAACATGATGTAGAAATAGCCAGGTTGTATTCTGAGGGAAAGGTCATTGTGGACGAGATCCCTAAATACAAAGACATGTTCGTGGATTTAAAGGATAAAGCCTTTGAACTTTCAAAAAAATGGTAATAGAGCTTAATTTAAAGTAGGATGATAAGTTATGGAACCAAAAGAAATTGTAATTATTAGTGGAAAAGGTGGAACAGGAAAGACTTCAATTACAGGTGCATTGGCTGCCCTTTTTAAAAAAACTGGTGCTGGCAGATTGTGATGTAGATGCAGCTGATTTGCATCTAATTGTAAAACCTAACATCTTACAAAAAGAGGATTTTTATAGTGGACATGAGCCTAAGTGGGTAGAAGAAAAATGTGTATTTTGTGGCACGTGTGAAGAGATGTGTCGTTTTGATGCCATCCATATTGAGAATAATACACTAAATCTAGACCTAAATTCCTGTGAGGGCTGCGGGGTATGTGTAAATTTTTGTCCTGAACAGGCATTCTTGTTTGAGGATAGGTGGTGCGGACATTGGATGGTCTCAGAAACAAAGTATGGTCCAATGGTGCATGCAAAACTTGGAATAGGTGCAGAAAATTCTGGAAAACTTGTCTCTTTTGTGAGGGAAAAGGCCAGGGAGATAGCAAGTTCAAAAAAATCTTGATAAAATCTTAATAGATGGCCCTCCAGGTATTGGATGTCCTGTTATTGCTTCAGTTACAGGGACCCACTTTGTTGTTATTATAACTGAACCAACGGTTTCAGGGATCCATGATATGGAAAGGGTGGTGTCCTTGTCCAAACACTTTAATGTCCCAGCAGGGGTGATAGTAAATAAATGGGATTTAAATAAAGACTATGCAGCAACCATTGAAAAAAAAATGTAAAGAGAACGGGCTTGTAATTCTTGGCAAGATCCCCTATGATCCTATTTTCACCAAGGCCCAGATAAATGAGACAAATATTATAGAATATAAGGACAGTAAGGTTAGGGATGAGCTTATTAACGTCTTTGACAAACTAAATAAAACCATACAGTTATAAGGAGGATGTTGTATGAGAATAGCTGTACCAGTGGCACAGGGGAAACTTTGCATGCACTTTGGACACTGTGAGCAATTTGCACTTATTGATGTGGACCCTGAGTCAAAGACAATTACAGGAAAACAAATAGTAACCCCACCACCCCATCAACCAGGTATTCTTCCACCGTGGATAAAGGAACAGGGGGTATCATTGGTGATAGCAGGTGGCATGGGAGCCAGGGCCATAGATTTTTTTTAATCAATTAGGTATAGAAGTATTAGTTGGCGCTCCATCAGATGATCCAGAAAAGGTGGTAGAAGCATATCTAAACGGTACCCTTCAAACAGGTCAAAATGTGTGCGACCATTAACATAATTTGCGGCCACATCAGTCAAATGGACTTATGTGGCCCTTTGTTTTTGTAGTTATTTAAGTTATCCTAAAAAAACAAGACTCCAGTTAGATATGCCCAGTGTAGGTAGGTAGAAAAAAATTTTTCTGTATTTTTTTACGGCAAAGTCAAATTCTTCCCTGTCCAAAAATATAAATTCATATCCATCTATTTTAATATTTTTTGTTAAATAGATGGAGATAAGTTCATTTTTTCTACTCAACATATGGTTTCTTATTAGTATATCAATAGGACCTTTTCTAGAAGAGAATTTCTGTAGATTTTTCTCTGCCAATTCTTCTTCTGACATACCAAGGGGGATATGAGTATTTACAGGAAAATCCCAAACATAATCCCCATCATTACTCACCTGTTTTTTTTATACATAGTCGCTTTTCTTTATCGTATAATACCAAGATCAATCTTTTATGCAGCAGTCCCTGCTCATGGACCTTATCTTCTTTCATGGCACCAATGGGTTTTCCTTTTGTATCAACTATGTGAATAAGCATGGTCTCAACTCTCCAAATAAATACCTTGAATATACTCTTTTTTTTGGACTAATAAATTTTACCTATGTTAAATGAGCTGAGAAGAATACTTGTTGTGACAAAACAGGGCCATACTCAGGCTCAAGTGCTTGCGAAAGATATAAGAAAGTGGTTAGAATCAAAAAGTTTTCATGTTAATATATTAAGCACTTCCAAATTAACCACAGGATCCATTGCTGACGACAATTGGGACTTAGTTATAGTACTTGGCGGAGATGGGACCTTACTTTACGTTGTAAGGTGTCTTTTGACAAGGGATATTCCTTTTTTTGGGTATAAATTTTGGCAGAGTGGGTTTTCTCGCTGAAATTTCTCCAGATGAATGGGAAGATGTGCTATCTGATGTACTTATTTGTAGAAAGTTTATAAGCTCAAGGAGGATAGCCATAAAATACCAGGTAATAAGAGATGGTAATGTCTATACTTCAGGTTGTTCCATAAATGATGTGGTTATTTCAAGGGATGGGCTGGCCAGGCTTTTAGAATTACATATAGAAATTTCAGGATCAAAAAAGGCCCTTAATTTAAGCAGATGGGGTGATTGTGTCAACTCCCAATGGTTCCACTGGATACTGTGCTGCTGCTGGAGGAAGTTTAATTTTTCCCGAACTAAAAGTACTTGAAATTTGTCCCATTTGTCCATTTTTGACAAAATTGAGGCCCTTAATTGTGTCTGGCGACCATGTAATATCAATTGAAATAGGGGGAATAGAACAAGATGCATCCTTGACAGTTGATGGGCAGGAAGGATTTTTTTTTGTCTCCAGGGGATATTGTTTGTATCTCCAGGCATGAATATGAGGTGGAATTTTTATTACCCCAAGATAGTTCATATATAAATAAGTTGATATCCAAAGGGTACATCTAGAGAAATGCTAAAGTTACGTCTATTCCTTATATTTCTCCTTCTTTTTTTTTGGTCATGTCATCCAAAGATTTCAGAAAGGGAAATCAGCTATAAAAAGGTACCTGGATTTAGAGTAAATAAAATAATAAGGGGTCTAAAGGCCAACAAACAAGGGCTTCCCACATGGGAAGATTTAAGGGAACCTTTAGAAAATACACTTAAGTTCCTGCATAGGAAAAAAATTTAATGAACTATTTCTTCCAGGCTTAACTATTACTAAAGAGAAGCTCATAGAAAGTATCCAGCACTTAATCCGTATTTTGCCTGACTTAGACAAGGACCCATATATACTAAAAAAAGGATTTTGATTTTTACCAATTAACTCCAAACACATTTTTTTACTGGCTATTTTGGGATGGATGTTGAAGCCTCTTTGACAAAGGACAATGTGTATAAATATCCCATATATGGAGTGCCCAGGGATTTAAAAAGGGCAGACCTGGGGAAGTTTCACCCACGGTGGAAGGGCGAGATTTTAATTTATAGACTGGAAAAAGATTCCATTGCCCCTTATTATACAAGGGAAGAAATTGAAAAGAATGGGGCAATCAACAAAAAAAGCAAAGGTCCTTGCCTGGGCAAAAAAATCCAGTTGATCTATTTTTTTTACAAATTCAGGGATCAGGGAGATTGATTTTACCAGACGGAACCTTTAAATATATTGGTTATGCGGGGAAAAATGGAAGACAGTATGTATCCATTGGCAAATATATGATTGAGAAGGGATTAATAGCTCCAGGACAGGCAACATTAGATGGCATAGCCCATTATTTAAATGCACATCCAGAACTTTTGCCTGATATACTTTATATAAATCCCAGTTATGTATTTTTTAGGTTCTTAAAAGATGGCCCTATTGGGGCTGCAGGGATTAAATTAACAGGTTTTGCTTCCATGGCAACAGATCCACATGTTATACCACTTGGGGCAATTGGGATATATGACGTAGTCCTACCCATTGGGAAAAAAAGGTTCTCGTGTGGTAGGGGCCTTTATGTCCCAGGATGTGGGTGGAGCTATTACCAATAACCATGTTGATCTTTTTTTTGGGTTGGGGAGAAAATGCCAGGAAAATTGCAGGTAGCCTATCTACTTATGGTAAGATATATCTGCTTTTAAAAAAAGTAGCTGTGAGGGGAGATACTTCCACAGTCACAGTTTTTAGGGCATAACTATTCAAAGGAGGAAATATGTCCAAATATGAAGTTGTTATAGGACTTGAGGTGCATGCACAACTTAAGACAAAATCCAAGTTGTTTTGTTCTTGTCCCACTACTTTTGGTGAACCACCCAATCAAAATACATGTCCTGTGTGCGCTGCTATGCCAGGTGCATTACCTGTTGTAAACAAAAAGGCTGTGGAATATGCAACAAAGATGGCCCTAGCTGTAAATTGTAAAATAAATAAAAATTCTCTATTTGCCAGAAAAAAATTATTTTTATCCAGATCTTCCCAAGGGGTATCAGATTTCTCAATATGAGGAACCCCTTGCTGTGGATGGATATATAGACTTAAGGCTTGAACAAGGCACAAAGAGGGTGCGGATTGTAAGGATTCACATGGAAGACGATGCTGGGAAGTCTATACATGTGCCCGGGGAAAACAAGACCTTAATTGATTTAAATAGAACAGGTGTGCCCCTTATAGAAATAGTTTCTGCTCCAGATATAAACAGTCCTGAGGAGGCTGTTTTGTACTTAAAGGAACTTAGATCTATTCTGGTATATCTGGATATATGCGATGGAAACATGCAGGAAGGTAGTTTTAGGTGTGATGCCAATGTATCTATTAGACCAAGGGGAGAAGAAAAACTGGGAACAAGGACAGAGCTAAAGAATATGAATTCATTTAGACATGTTCAAAAGGCCCTTGAATATGAGGTCAGGCGTCAGATAGACCTTGTGGAAGATGGGGAGAAGGTAATTCAGGAGACCAGGCTCTATGATGAATCAAAGGGAATAACCAGGTCCATGCGAGGTAAGGAAGAGGCTCATGATTATAGGTATTTTCCAGATCCAGACCTGGTGCCTGTTATGATTTTAGATGAGGAATTAAACCAGTGGAAAGGGGAGATTCCAGAGTTGCCACTTGAAAAACTGGATAGATTTGTTAAAGAATATCATTTGTCTGAGAATGAGGCAGATCTCATTGTGTCAGATAAACACCTGGCTGACTATTTTGAGGAAGTGGTAGAGATCTATAATAGCCCCAAGGAAGTGTACAACTGGTTTCAAACTGACCTTTTAAGGGAACTCAATGAGAAGAATTTAAAACCTCAAGAGATAACTCTTACCCCTTATAATTTTGCAAATCTTTTAAAATTGGTTAAGGATGGAAAAATAAGCTTAAAGATAGCAAAGGATGTATTTCCTGATATCTTTGACAAAAATTTAGACCCAAACAAATACATTGAGGAAAAAGGACTTATTCAAATATCTGATGATTCCCAGCTGGAGAAAATTGTTGAGGAAGTAATCAAGGAAAATCCAAAGGAAGTTGAGGCATACAAAAATGGTAAAAAGAAACTCATGAGTTTTTTTATGGGACAGGTAATGAAAAAAAACAAAGGGCAAGGCAAATCCAAAGGTGGTATCTAAGTTGTTTGCAAAAAGATTGAATAATTAACAAAATAAGGTAAAATACAATGAGACGGCATATAAAATTTTCAGACGAGGAAAATATCCTGGTCCTTTTAGACCAGAGATATCTGCCTAATAAAGAGATATGGTATGTGTGTAGAAATTTGAGGGAAGTGATTTTTGCAATAAAGAATATGGTTATTAGAGGTGCTCCAGCAATAGGAGTAGTGGCTGGTTATGGTTGTTATCTTGGTACACTTAATCTAGACCCAGAAGATCCAGAATGGCGTGATCTCCTAAAGAAAAAAACTGATTGATTTAGAAGATGCCAGGCCAACTGCTGTAAATTTGCGACATGTGGTTCAAACCATGAGGGACATTTGGGAGAAAAATGAAGAGATAGGCCTAGATGAGCTCAGGTGGGTGTGGCTCAAAAAGGCAAAAGAGATTCATAATGAAGATATTTTAATTAATAAAGCAATAGGAAAGCATGGACTGGAGTTAATTAAAGACAAAAAAATGTATTATGACCCACTGCAATGCTGGTGGGCTTGCCACTGGGGGATACGGAACGGCCCTGGGGGTAATTAGGGCTGCTAAATCTGCAAATCTAGGTATAGAAGTCATAGCCAATGAAACCAGGCCATTTTTGCAGGGTGCACGTTTAACAGCCTATGAACTCCACCATGATGATATAACGGTAAAAGTAGTGTGTGACAATTCAGCAGGTTATTTAATGGCCCAAAATATGGTGGATGCAGTAATTGTAGGTGCAGACAGGATTGTGGAAAATGGGGATACAGCTAACAAAATAGGCACATATTCATTGGCTATTTTGGCAAAACATCATAATATTCCATTTTATGTGGCCGCACCAGTGTCCACTTTTGATTTGAGTTTAAAAAGTGGTGACCAGATCCCCATTGAACAGAGGCCTGCAAAAGAAGTCACTAATATTGGGAATATGAAAATAGTCCCAGATGGTGTTGACGTGTATAACTTTGCATTTGATGTGACTCCAGGGGAATTTATTACAGCTATTATTTGTGAAAAAGGAATTATTTATCCTCCTTATGACGTAAATATCCCAGCAGTAATTTTGGGGAGTTAATAGATGCTGCCAGTAGTAGTAATAATTGGTAGGACAAATGTGGGAAAGTCTACTTTGTTTAACAGGCTAGTTAGAGCAAATAAGGCAATAACCCATGATAGGGAGGGTGTAACCAGGGATAGAATTTATGGGGAAGTCAGATATACAGAAAAACCCTTTGTGCTTTTTGATACTGGAGGACTTACATTTGATTTTCACAGTGAAATAGACAGGGGTATTTTTGATCAAGTTGAAAATGCAATAGACGATGCATCGCTTCTTTTGTTTCTAGTTGATGGAAAGGCCGGGCTCACACCATTAGATGAAGAAATCGCTGAGTTTATTAGAAGGTCAAAAAAAGCCAGTACTCTTAGTTGTCAATAAGGTAGACGGCAAGGAGCAGGTAAGCACCCTTGTGTCTGAATTCCATAGACTTGGTTTTGAACCTATTGCTGTTTCTGCAGCTCATGGATACAATATTCGTTATTTAGTTAAGAAAATACAAGACATTATACCAAAGCCAACTATTGAGCCAGAGATATCTGGACTTAAAATTGCCCTTGTGGGGCGTCCCAATGTTGGTAAATCATCTATTATAAATGGATTTGTTGGGGAAAAGCGTCTTATTGAATCCCCAATTGCTGGTACAACTAGAGACAGTGTGGACGTAGTATTAAAAAAAAGGTGACAACCAGTATATTTTTGTTGATACTGCTGGAGTTAGACGGAGAAGTAAAATAAAGGATCCCCTGGAAAAATTCAGTGTACTCAGGGCTCTTAGTGCAAGTAAAAGGGCACATGTAACTGTATTGGTGGTGGATGCCACATCCAGGCTAACACATCAGGATAAGACCCTGATACATTTTTTTGCAGAGGGAAAATATCCCAATGATACTTGCTGTAAATAAGATAGATTTAGTGCCCAGGGCAAAGTTAGACGGATTAAGGACATATTTTAAGGATCAACTTAAATTTTGTCCCTATGTGCCAATAGTATTTACTTCAACAGTGGACAGGCGAGGACTTGGTGGAATTTTGGTTTTGGCAGAGAAATTATGGGAAGAAACCAACAAGAGGATAACCACAGGAGAATTAAATAGGGGGCTTGAGATTGCAATAAAAAGACACCAGCCACCAGTGGTGAAAAATAGGCGTCCAAAATTTTACTATCTCACTCAGGTGGACACAGTACCACCAACTTTTGTGTTTTTTTTTGAACGATCATACACTTATCAAGACCCCTTATAAGAGGTATTTAGAAAATCAGATTAGAAAGATTTTTGGGTTTAAAATGGCACCAGTAAAACTAATTTTTAGGACATCAAGGGATAGTCGTGAAAATAAAAAATAAAAATTTAAGGAGTAGGGGTTTATGGTAGAAAAGGTAAATTTTATTTGGTTTGACGGAGAATTTGTACCCTGGGATGAGGCCAAGGTTCATGTTTTGACCCATACCTTACACTATGGTGCCGGTGTTTTTGAGGGAATAAGGAGTTATCTTTGCACAGATGGCTCTTCTGCTGTGTTTCGTCTCCAGGAGCATGTAAGGAGGCTATTTGATTCTGCAAAGATTTTAAACATCAAAATCCCCTATAGCCAGGAAGAGATTTGTGATGCAATAATTTCTACCTTAAAGAAGAATAAACTCAGAGAAGGCTATATTAGACCTTTGGTGTTTATTGGTGATGGGGCAATGGGGGTGCATCCCTCAACAAATCCAATAAGGGTGATAATAGCTGTTTGGCCCTGGGGTGCATATTTAGGTGAAGAGGCATTGGAGAAAGGCATCAGGGTAAAAACCTCTTCTTTTACAAGACATCATGTAAATGTAATGATGACCAAGGCAAAAATATGCGGCAATTACGTAAATTCTGTATTAGCAAGATGGAAGCAGTATCTGATGGGTATGATGAGGCCCTAATGTTAGATGTTGATGGATATGTGGCAGAGGCAAGTGGTGAGAATCTTTTTATTGTCAGGGACAGTAAAGTAAAGACCTCTCCCTTGGGTCCAGTTCTCCCAGGGCTAACAAGGGATTGCATTATAACAATAGCAAAAGATATGGGCTATGAAGTTTTTGAGCAGAGATTTACCAGAGATGAACTCTATATTGCAGATGAAGCCTTTTTTTACAGGAACTGCTGCAGAGCTTACTCCAATTAGAGAGGTAGATGGACGCACTATTGGAGCAGGTCATGCTGGACCTATTACAAAGCTGTTTCAACAGGAATTTTTTTAAGATAGTTAAAGGCGATAACCTAAAGTATGCTGGTTGGCTAACCCACTACGAGATATAATTTGCTAAAAAAAATAATTTAATATGGGAGCACCAATGGAGTATTTATTTGGTGCTCCCATATTTTTCATTAAGTTTATGGATAAGGGAAAACACCTAACAACATTTTATAGACCCCAGAGGTTTTCAGAATTAAAGGGCCAGGATCATATAAAAAAAAGTGCTCACCCATATTGCCAAAAACGGTTCAGTGGGAAAGGTCTATTTATTCAGTGGCACAAGGGGGGTCGGTAAGACATCGGCTGCAAGGATCCTTGCAAAGGCCATAAATTGTAGGCAGGCTCCCACAGAAGAACCCTGTAATAGGTGTGATATATGTGGTGAGATTACAAAGGGAATATCCCTGGATGTGTTGGAGATAGATGGGGCATCCCACACTGGCGTTGATAATGTGAGGAAGTTAATTGAGGACATATCCCTTATGCCTGTTAAGTGTAAATATCGCGTAGTGATAATTGATGAAGTCCATATGCTATCAAAATCTGCCTTTAATGCACTCTTAAAGACCCTGGAGGAACCCCCATCTCATGCTGTATTTATTTTGGCCACCACAGAGGTAAACAAGATCCCCTCAACCATTCTTAGCAGGTGTCAGCATTTTTCATTTAAAAAAACTGAGCACCCAGGAACTGGTGGATCATTTAAAATCCATACTGGATAAAGAAAGTATTTCCTATGATGAAGAGGCAGTAATCTTAATTGCTAAGAGGGGAGATGGAAGTGTAAGGGACTGTCTATCCATATTGTCTCAATTGGTTGCTGGAAGTGATGGGTATATTTCAGCAGAACTGGTAAGGGAAGTGTTGGGTATTGCGCCTGCTGAGGCCAAAATTCAAATTTTAGAGGCTGTTTTAAAAAAAAGATATCCGTTCTATTGTTCTAAACATAAGATCCCTTTTAGATCGTGGAATAGATATCCCATATTTTTTGGAAGAGGTTACAACCCTATTTAGGGATCTTTTTTTTAATAAAGAGCTGTGGAGAAGCATTAATTGGTGAAGCTTCGTCCCATATTGAAATTGAAAAAATGAAATTTTTTTGCAACTAAATTTTCCATGGCACAAATACATGCAGCCTGGCAACTTTTGTTGGATGCAAGGATGAAATTAGATAGGGCTCAGGATCCTGTGTTGTTTTTAGAGCTTTTATTTGTGAACCTTACATATCTTGCTGAACTGACACCTGTTTCAAGGGTGGATTTTGCTGATAGAGATTTTTTAGTTGATCCAGATGAAACTGCTTCAAGTTTAAAACATAATAAAATGGAATCCCAGGCAGGGCAAAAAAAATCAAATAGCAAAAGATGTTTCCCATCCAAAAACAGGAACCAGGACATGGCATGGATTTATTAAATATTTAAAAAAATAGGGCACCATCCCAAAAATTACCCCACCTGCAGGCCGTAAATGGCCAGTTAGATGGGGAAAAATTGATAATCCAGTGTTCTGGATACTGGTTGCAGAAGTTAAAGTCCTCACAAGATGTCTTTAAATTTTTTTCAAGATTCAATTTATGAGTATTTTGGTAATATAGAAATTGATTTCAAGGAGATAATAAGAAATTCAAAAAAATTCTGTAACTGAACAAGTAAAAAAATGATCCTGTTATTAAGAAAGTATTAGATGAATTTAAGGGTACTATTTATGACATAAAGTTAAGTAAAGGACAAAAAAAGCGAGGAGGATGTATGAATATTCAGGAACTCATGAGACAGGCACAACTTCTACAAAAAAAAGATATTAGATGCACAGGAAGAAATAAAGAATAAGGTGGTAGAAGCAACTGCTGGCGGAGGTATTGTAAAGGTGGTGGCAAATGGGGCACAGGAAATCGTGAGTGTAGAAATAGACCCAAGTGTTGTTGACCCAGAAGATACAACTATGCTCCAGGATCTAATTGTGGCAGCTACCAATGAGGCCCTGAGAAAATCCCGAGAAATGAAGGAAGAGGAGATTTCAAAACTCACAGGGGGGCTAAAATTTCCAGGTATGGGCATGATGTAATTGTAAGTTACAGGGAGAATATATGTTTAAGTCTCTGCCAGAGCCTTTGAGAAAGGTGGCCCATCATCTATCATCTATGCCAGGTCTTGGGCCTAAGTCTGCTATGAGGATAGCCTTGCACCTTTTAGAAATCCCAAAGGAAAAGGTCCAGTCCTTTGGCCAGGACATTTTAGAACTCAGGGACAGTCTTACTATCTGTCATATTTGTGGATCTTATTGTAATACAAGTCCCTGTGATATTTGTTCAGATCCAACAAGGGATCATTCACTCCTTTGCGTTGTGCCAGATTGGGATGGACTAATGCTTATTGAAAAGACTAAACTGTTTAAAGGAGTCTATTTGGTATTAGGTGGGCTTATCTCTCCTCTGGATGGTAAAGATTCGTCAAATTTAAGGATTGGGCTATTAAAAAAACATATAAAATCAGGTAAGATAAAAGAGGTTATTTTAGCCCTTGGCTCAACCAGAGAGGCTGAAATGACCGAGAGTTTTTTTATCTGATTTAATCTCTCAGGAAGACCTTGATATACAGATATCTCGTTTGGCCCAGGGCATACCTGTTGGATGTGATTTAAAATATGTGGATGGAGAAACCCTAAAACAATCCCTTTATTATAGACAAAAATTGTAATGGATACCTTAAAAGGTGAGGTCGTTTCAGTAGTTTTTTTCTGATCCAGAATCCAATTTTACAGTGGCCAGGCTGAAATCAAAGGGGGAACCAGGTCTTGTTACTGTTGTTGGAAATATTGGAGCAGTTGCCCCTGGAACAGAACTATCCCTTAAAGGTAAATGGAGGGTTCATCCAAAATTTGGAAGACAATTTAACATAGTGAGTTGGGTACAGAATCTTCCAGCAACAACTGTTGGCATCAAGAGATATTTAAGCTCTGGTCTGGTAAAGGGTGTAGGACCAGTTTTGGCTGAAAGGATGATAGAACATTTTGGGAGTAGTGCTTTAAAGGTATTAGATGAATCCCCTGAAAAATTGCTTGAGGTCCCTGGTATTGGAAAGAAAACTTTAGATAAGATTGTCACTTCCTGGGATGAGCAAAAGGAAATAAGAAATTTAATTTTGTTCCTCCAGGAGCATTCTATTTCTCCATCCTTTGCAGTTAGAATATATAAAACATATGGAAAGGACTCTTTAAGGGTGATTAAAGAAAAGCCCTATGAATTGGCATATGAGGTAAGGGGAATTGGCTTTAAAAGTGCTGATAAAATTGCCTTGAATCTGGGTTTCTCGGAACACTCAATTGAGAGGATAGAAGCAGCAGTTGTATATGTCCTGTTTTCACTCAGTGAAAGGGGCCATGTGTTTTATCCAAAGGGGGATCTGATTTCTGAGGTAATCAAGTTGTTAAATCTAGATGATATGGGCCTGGTGGAAGACGCAATAAAACTGCTTTTAGAAAAAAAGAGAATCTATATTGAAGAGATAGATGAAGACATAAAAGATGCAGTTTATTTGAGGCATTTTTATAAGTGGGAAGTAGAAATTGCATCTCGGATAAAAGGTATTATGAGTTGCGGGGTCATTCCACCTGGACACACTGAAATTATTAGAAAATATATAACTGATTTTGAAAAGGCCAATAACATCGAGCTTTCTGATGAGCAAAAAGAGGCAATACTTGGTGCATGTCTAAATCAAGTGTTTATTATAACTGGCGGTCCTGGTACAGGTAAGACTACAATTACCCGTTTTATTGGAAATATTTTGAAAAAGATGGGGCTTAAGGTAAAGTTGGCAGCTCCAACTGGCAGGGCTGCAAAGAGACTGCAAGATGCAACTGGCCTTTTTGCTTCAACCATTCATCGTATGCTTGGATTTGGACCAGGAGGTGAATTTAAATATAGAGAGGACAAAAAGTTAAAGATCAATGCATTGATTTTAGATGAGGTTTCAATGGTGGATTGCCATTTATTGGTGAATTTATTAAGGGCACTGCCCCTTACCTGCAAACTCATATTAGTTGGAGATGTCAATCAGCTCCCATCTGTTGGTCCAGGAAATGTGCTTGAGGATTTGATTGAATCAGGGAGGGTTCCAACTAAAAGACTTACCAAAATATATAGGCAGGCCAAAAAGTCAATGATAGTGATAAATGCCCACAGGATAAATGAGGGAAAGTTTCCTGTAAGGAGTAAATTGGAACCTCCTAAAGCAGATTTTTTTGGGTGGAAGAAGAAGACCCCAAAAAGGTACAGAAGTTGATTGTCAGCATGGTGACCAATAGGATACCAGAGGTATATGGATACGATCCCATGGTTGATGTTCAAGTGTTAACTCCAATGCATAAAGGATATAGGAACATCTGCGTTAAATAAATTGTTACAAGATAGCTTAAATTCATCAAATAAAGCAACGTCTTATTCTTTGAAGGGATTTAGACTTGGGGATAGGGTGATACAATTAAAAAAAATAATTATGAAAAAGAAGTGTTTAATGGTGATTTAGGAAATATAAGAAAGGTAGATTTGGAGTCAGGGGAATTACTTATTAGTTTTGATGGTCGAGATGTAGTTTACCATCAGTCTGAACTAGATGAGATCGCCTTGGCCTATTGTATAAGTATCCATAAATCCCAGGGTAGTGAATATCCAGTAGTGCTTTTCCCTGTAATGGTGCAACACTACATTATGCTCCATAAAAACCTTATATATACTGCATTGACTCGGGCAAAGAAGTTGGCTGTTATTTTTGGAAGTAGAAAGGCAATGGCTATAGCGCTAAAGGATCTAAACAAAGAAAAGAGATATACCAATTTAAAGAACAGACTAAATCTATAAACCGGGGTCAGGTGTCTAATGAATGACTTTTGTATTGACATGGCAATAAATGAAGATTATTGTTTTTCAGTCTCAAGGTGTTTGTCTGCGAGAGTGGCGGAACTGGTAGACGCACTGGACTTAGGATCCAGTGGCCAAATTTAGGCCGTGGGAGTTCGAGTCTCCCCTCTCGCATGTGTTAAGACTTTTCAGAGGGGGTCTCTGAAAGGTCTTTTTTTTATATTTTTATTTAGGAGGAGTTTGTCAATGGAATATAATGTTGAAGAAGTTTCCCCGGTAAAGAGAAAGGTTGTGGTAAAGGTCCCTGCTGAAGAGGTAAATGCTGCAATAGACGCCGCAGTGGCAATGTTTAGAAAGGATCTTAAATTGTCCGGTTTTAGAAAGGGCAAGGTACCTTCATATATTGTGGAGAACAGATTTAAGGAGGACATATACAAGCAGGCGGAGACAGACCTATTAAATGTACATTTTAATGAAATCTTAGGAGAACTTAGCCTACGTCCTGTATCAGAATTGAACCTCGATCCCCAGGAGTTTAAGAGGGATACTGATTACAATTATTCCTTTACTTTTGAGATAAAGCCTGAAATTGACCTGCCTGAATATCATGGGCTAAAGGTTAAGCAGAAAAAAAGTAGAGATAAAAGAAGAGCAGGTGGATCGTGCCATTGAAAATTTGAGAAACCAATATGCCAAATATGAGGTTGTAAAAGAAGACAGGACTCCAAAGCAAGGTGATAAGGTGGTAGTGAGCTTTAAGTTGTATGAGGGAGATAAATTCCTTGAAGATGTTAGCCAGGATTTCTTTGAATTTTTCTATGGTGTAGGCGATGCACTTGAAGATTTTGAAAAACTTATAGCAGATCTTCAGCCTGGTGGGAAAAATGAGGGTGAAATAGTCTTTCCTGAGAATTTTTTTAAATAAGTCCCTGGCAGGTAAAAAGATCAGGGCAGAGGTGGAACTCCATTCAATAAAAGAGAAGGTGCTCCCTGAGATAGATGAGGACTTTTTGAGTAAATTTGGAATGAGTTCAGAACAGGAACTAAGGGAAACAGTGGCAAAGAACCTAAAGAGGAACATTGAGGACATAGAGAAATCTCTTGCCCAGAAAAAAACTGTTAGATGAAATAGTTGAAAAGGTGGAGGTGGTATTGCCCGATTCACTGGTGGAAAAGCAGTTGCAGAATATGATTGAAAGGGAGAGGGAGAAATTGGAGAGACAGGGTAAAGATCCTGATACCCTGGGAACAGAGGATGAACTCAAGGAAAAATTTAGGTCAGAGGCAGAAGCAATCGTGAAATCTCAGTTGGTGTTGCTTGAAATAGCAGAAAAAGAAGAGATCACAGTTTCCAATGAAGAAGTAGAGCAGAAAATTGCAATAACAGCCTATCAAATGGGCGTAGACCCCCAAATTCTCAGGGAATTTTATATAAAGAATAATATGATGTTTGCCTTGAGGGATAGTATTATAGCAGATAAGGCTATGGAAAAGGTTTATGAATATGCAGAGATAGAGTATGAAGAAGATGGTGCTCACAAGGAGGCCAGTGAGGAAGCAGAGGTAGAAGACAGCTCCCAGGATAAAGAACAAGATTCTTAAAAAATTATATTCCTGCCCCTATCTACACCATTCGAAGTAAATTGGGGAAAGGGCATACCTTTCCCCACCTATAAATAGTTGACCAAATCAAGCTACTATGGTCAAAGCTAGTAACAGCATATATTTTAGTTGTGTTTTGTATATATTTAAGGCAAAATAAGAAAAAAATTTTGAAGAGGTGCAGTATGAACGTTCCAATAGTAATAGAGACCACTGGAAGGGGTGAGAGGGCTTATGACATCTATTCCAGGTTACTTAAAGACCGTATAGTTTTGCTTGGAACCCCCATTGATGACCATGTGGCAAACTTGATTTGCGCACAGCTTTTATTCTTAGAATCTGAGGACCCAGAAAAAGAGATAAATTTTTACATAAATTCACCAGGTGGATCCGTTACTGCTGGTTTGGCCATATATGATACCATGCAATACATAACTGCTCCTGTTGCAACTTTGTGTCTTGGGCAAGCTGCAAGTATGGCTGCAGTTTTGTTGGCAGCAGGCCAGGCTGGTATGAGATATGCCTTGCCCCACAGCAGGATACTCTTGCATCAACCAATGGGGGGATTTCAAGGACAGGCATCTGACATTGACATTCAGGCAAAAGAAATTATTAGACTTAAAGGGATGTTAAATGATATTTTAGCCAAACATACTGGAAATGATATAAAGAAGATCGAACAAGATACAGATAGGGACTATTTTATGGGTCCAGATGAAGCCCTTGAATATGGAGTTATTGATAAGATTTTGACCAAGAGAGAGGATTAATTCGAGTTTATTAAAATGATAAACTCCGGCTAATCCATAAATTCAATTTTTAAGGTGATTTTATGGGAAAAAAATAGAAAAGATAATACCACTCAAAAATTTAGGTGTTCTTTTTGTGGTAAAGATCAAGATCAGGTCCAGAGGCTAATTGCAGGACCTGATGTGTTTATTTGTGATGAGTGTGTGGCCCTTTGTAATGAAATTCTTACCCAGGATAAGATCAGCGATGAAGTGGAGGAAGGCCAGCTTATCCCTCCCCAGGAGATAAAGAGGATATTAGACGAGTATGTAGTGGGCCAGGAACAGGCCAAAAAGATCCTATCTGTGGCAGTATATAACCACTACAAGAGGATTTATTATCAAGAGTCTATAACTGCAGCAGATGTTCAATTGGACAAGAGCAATATCCTTTTATTGGGTCCCACAGGAACAGGTAAAACTCTGCTGGCCAGGACATTGGCCAATATTTTAAATGTGCCTTTTGTTATTGCCGATGCGACCACCTTGACTGAGGCTGGTTATGTGGGCGAGGATGTTGAGAATATCCTGGTGCAGCTTTTGCAGAATGCAGAATACGATATTGAAGCTGCATCCAAAGGGATAGTTTATATAGATGAGATAGATAAGATTTCAAGGAAGTCAGAGAGTGCTTCTATTACCAGGGATGTATCAGGGGAAGGAGTTCAACAGGCATTGCTAAAGATTATTGAGGGGACAATGGCAAACATCCCACCAAAGGGTGGTAGAAAACATCCACAGCAAGAGTATATTCGTCTGGATACCACAAATATTCTATTTATTATGGGCGGTGCCTTTATTGGGTTGGATAAGATTATTGAGAGACGTCTTCAAGGTAAATCCATGGGGTTTGGTGCCAAAATTACCCAGAAGAAGGAGAAAAAAAATTGGTGAAATTTTAAGGGAGTGTCGGCCAGAGGATTTGATTAAGTTTGGCTTGATCCCAGAGTTTGTGGGTAGAGTGCCTGTTATAGCTGCTTTAGATGAATTAGAGGAAAATGATTTAATAAGGATATTAACTGAACCTAAAAATGCACTGGTAAAACAATATCAAAAATTATTTGAGCTAGAAGGGGTGAAACTTTCCTTTACTGATGGAGCACTGAAGTCAATTGCAAAAAAAGGCCATGGAGAGAAAGACAGGCGCCAGGGGGCTTAGGAACATAATGGAATCTGTTATGATGGATATTATGTACAAGCTTCCTTCAAGAATAGGCGTTAAGGAGTGCATCATAAATAGTTCTGTTGTTGATGGTGGTAAAGATCCCCTTTTATTTTATGATAAAGACAGAGAAATGAAAACTGCCTAGAAATACTTTAATTGCCCAGGAGGAATTAATTCAATGAGTGAAATAGCCCATGAAATGGATAAAGAAATAAAATTTAGAGAATTACCCGTTATGACCTTAAGGGATGTAGTAATCTTTCCTGGTGCGATTATGCCTCTTTATGTTGGAAGACCAAGCTCAATTAAAGCGGTAGAGAAGTCTTTAAGTGAATTTGATAGATGGATCTTTTTAGTAACCCAAAAGAATCCTGAAATTGAAATTCCAAAAAAGGAAGATCTGTATGAAATGGGAGTAGTTGCAAAGATCCTTCAGCTACTAAGACTTCCAGACGGAACCATTAAAGTTCTGTTTGAGGGAATAAAAAGAGCTACATGGACAGGTGAAGATCCGTTATTTGATGAAACTGGTAATTTCCCAGTGGTGGATATTAATATCTTACATGACAGTAAATCGGTGTCGGAAGAAGGAGATACTCTTGTTCGCCTAACAAAAGACACATTGAAAAAAATATGTAAAATCGTCAAAGAGAATATCTAAAGATGCCTTAAAGCTAATTTTGGATACCAATGATCCTGGAAAACTGGCTGATACCATTATCCCCCATTTGAGAGCAGGTTTTGAGAAAAAACAGGAGGTCTTGGAAGAATTAGACCCTGTCAAGAGGTTGGAGATTGTTTACGGACTTCTTATCAGCGAAATAGAGTTCTTGGAAATTGAGGCCAAGATAAACCAAAGGGTGAAAGAGCAAATAGAATCAAACCAGAAAAATTACTATCTAAATGAACAGTTAAAGGCTATCCATAAAGAAATGGGGCTTGAACAGGATCCCTTTGAGGAGGTGGAAAATCTAGTAAAACTCCTTGAAGAAAAGAGAATGCCTGATGAGGCAAAGGAAAAGGTTATGGGGAGATAAAGAAACTCAAACAAATGCCCCCTTCCTCTGCGGAGTATACAGTTGTTAGAAATTACGTGGACTGCATTTTGGATTTGCCTTGGGATGAAATCAAAACAACAGATATTAATATAGAACATGCAGCTAAGATATTAGATGAAGATCATTTTGGGTTGGAAAAGCCAAAGGAGAGGATTTTAGAATACCTGGCAGTTCAAAAATTGGTGGACAAGGTTAAAGGTCCTATTTTGTGCTTTGTTGGCCCTCCTGGGGTGGGAAAAACTTCTCTAGCCAGGTCTATTGCAAGGGCAATGGATAGAGACTTTATAAGGATATCTCTTGGAGGTGTTCGGGATGAAGCAGAAATTAGAGGACATAGGAGGACATATGTTGGGGCCCTGCCTGGGAAAATAATACTTTCTTTGAGAAAGAAAAAGTATAACAATCCAGTCATATGCTTAGATGAGGTGGATAAGATGTCCACAGATTTCAGGGGAGACCCATCAGCTGCATTGCTAGAGGTTTTGGATCCAGAACAAAATTATGCCTTCAATGATCACTATTTAGACCTAAATTATGATCTATCAAATATCTTCTTTATAACCACTGCAAACACCTTGCAGACAATTCCGTGGGCATTGAGGGACAGGATGGAGATAATTCATCTTCCTGGTTACTTAGAAGATGAAAAGTTGAAAATAGCTAAATATTTTCTCATTCCAAAACAGAGTGAGAGACATGGAATAAAGGACAAAAATGTTTCTTTTTCTGATGGTGCGGTGGTTGAGATTATCAGGAAATATACAAGGGAAGCAGGAGTCAGGAACCTTGAGAGGGAGATAGCTTCTGTGTGTAGGAAGGTTGCCAAAAAAATTGGTAGAAGGAAAGGATCTAGACAGAAAAATTACTGTAACTAAAAGTTCAATTTCATCATATTTGGGAGTCCCAAGGTTTAGGCATGGTGAGAGGGAAGAAAAATCACAGGTGGGACTGGCCACAGGCCTTGCATGGACAGAGCTTGGCGGAGAGCTCTTGATGATAGAAGTAGCAATTATGGACGGTAGTGGAAAGATAGAAATAACAGGAAAGATAGGGGAAGTGATGCAGGAATCTGCAAAAGCAGCCCTAAGCTATGTAAGGACTCGCTCAGAGCTATTTGGCCTTAAGAGAGATTTTTATAAGGAAGTGGACATCCATATTCATGTACCAGAAGGGGCAACTCCAAAGGATGGTCCATCTGCTGGAATAACTATGGCAACTGCCCTTGTTTCAGCTCTACTCAATGTTCCGGTTAAAAATGATGTTGCCATGACAGGCGAGATCACCTTACGTGGTAGGATATTGCCAATTGGTGGACTCAGGGAAAAATTGCTTGCGGCCCATAGGGGTATGGTCTCAAAGGTCATTATCCCAAAGGAAAATAGTAAGGACTTGAAAGAAGTACCAAATACCATTCTAAAAGATTTAGAGATAGTTGAAGTGGATCACATGGACGATGTTTTGCCAATTGCCCTACAAGATATAAAACCCAGGGACTTTTTAGAGACCTCAAAGGAAATAGTTCCTATTTCATACAGGCTGAGAAAAGAAGAAGTTTCACAAAAGACTCAGTGAATAAAAATCTGCGTTCAAAGTTCAAGGTTAACGTTCAAGGTTCAATGTGGTCTTCATCCTGAGCTTTGCTGTGTCTGTGGTATGTGTCTGTGATCTGTAACTCTCACATACATCCTTCACCCTTCTACCTTTCACTAATCTCTATTCACTATTCACTTTCTCCATAACGCAATCAATAATCGGAGCTAAGGGAATAGGCAGAAATAAAAAACAGATCCACTAATCTCCAATTATCTCTAATAACCTGTTTTTGAACTTAAAGAATTTTTTTATGTTTAATTGCAAAGCGGGCTTCTCTCACTAAATTTAAATAAAAAGCCAGATTGTGTATGGTATTGAGTCTATAGGCCAGTAATTCTCTGGTAGTGTATAAATGTCTCAAGTATGCCCTTGTAAAATTTGTGCAAGTATAACAATTACAATTTGGATCCAGGGGCGAATCATCCTTTTTAAATTTCTTCTTTTTTTATATTTATCTTTCCCAAGGAGGTATAAAGGGTTCCATTTCGTGCATTCCTTGTTGGAAGGACGCAGTCAAACATATCCACTCCCATTTCAATTGCATTTAGAATATCCATGGGCTTGCCCACTCCCATAAGATATCTAGGCCTATTCCAAGGAAGGATAGGTATTACTGATCCAAGCATGTTAAACATTATTTCTTTGGGTTCTCCAACACTAAGTCCTCCTATTGCATAACCATCAAAGGGGATTTCTGTTATCTGCTTAGCACTCTCCTCTCTTAAATCTGAAAAAAATCCACCCTGCACTATTCCAAATAATAGTTGTTTGGGATTTTTTTCTAGCTAAATATGCCCTTTTGGCCCATGTTGTGGTAAGTTTTAGAGATTTTTTTTGTGTAGTCATAGTCAGCCCCATATGGTACACATTCATCTAAAACCATCATTATGTCTGAGCCTAAATTTTCTTGAATTTGAGTGACATTTTCAGGGGTGAATAGGTGTTTTGAACCATCTATATGGGACCTAAAAATTACACCCTCTTCAGTAATATCCCTTAGCAGATAGACTAAATACCTGATATCCACCGCTATCTGTTAGAATGGGTCTGTGCCAATTCATAAAGTTATGGAGACCACCTAGCTCTTTTATGAGTTTATCCCCTGGTCTTAAATAGAGGTGGTAAGTATTTGAAAGGATTATTTCGGCCCCAATGGAGTATACATCGTGGGAAGAGAGTGCTTTGACCGATGCCCTTGTCCCAACAGGCATAAATATGGGTGTGTTTACTATCCCATGCTTTGTTTTTAAACGACCTATTCTAGCATTCCCATCTACGTGTAACACTTCAAAAACCTTGGACATAGATTTACCTCATAATTTTAGACACAAAAAAAGGCCGAAACTAATGAAGTTTCGGCCTTATAAATTGCCATTGTTATACTATATTTTTATCCGCAACTACTACAAGATGCACATCCGTCATTTGACTGGATGATAGTTTAGATATTATTCTAAAACCCCATGGGCTGCCATCAATTTCCACAGGTGCTACTGATTCCAGCAGATTCTTATCAATTATAAAAGTATATGGTTCAAATACAAATACTTTGTCGTTTTCCCTTTGCTCATCCAGAGCAAGATTTAACTGAGCACCTCCTCAACCAGGGGCCAAATACACCCTTATAGAAGGGACCTCGGCCTTGTTTTCAAAGTGTTGGTCCAATAATTCCCTTGCACCTTCTGTTAATGTTAACATGCTTTCCTCCTGCTTTAATTCTATCCAAGGATTGATAGAAAAAAATATTAATAGTGTTTCCTAAATTTAATATTAAGATAAGGCATAACGGTTGTTTTGTCAATTAAATATTATAATGGGTCATTTTGAGACTAATTATTTCGCCAAATAATACTTCCCTGTCTACCACAAATCCTGTTTCTTCTATAGGAGAAAAACAGTTCTTCTAAACAATAAGTACACAAATCTAGCCTGAATATGTTACTTTTTGGTATACCTGCTTTTACCAATTGATCATGGGTAATTTCCCACAAGTCTAACCTCCTTGACTTTGTGTCAAAATATTTTTTTAAATTTATCTGGAAATTCGTTATCAAAGTTAACAAATTCACTGTGGTAGGGACAAAGGCTTGGTCCCCTAACAGCCAAGATATTTTGGGGAGTTAGCTTATATTGCCCACAGAAAATATCTATCCATGTTTTTATAAATTCTCCTCTATTTGCTCGCCATCCAACGTGAAAGGCTCCAATAAAATTTCCTGTTTTATCACATACTAAAACAGGCTGACAGTCTGCGGTTTTCACCATAAGTCCCACATTTTTTTTTAGATGAAATAATGGCATCTCCCTTAAGGATGGGTTGTTCTTTAAAGTTTGTATTATCTACACATATTAGCTTATCACCATGTATCTGTTTTACTTCAATAACTTCTTTTATATTCAATTGATTTAATATGTGTTGTCTATTTTTTTTCACATGTTCTATCTGGTCTCCAACCTCGTAGGAGAGATTAGCTGAAAAATTACCAAGGCTATGTCCTCCTACCCTTGTGGTAAAGGCGCATTTCACTGTTGAAACCCCTGGGAACTTAAAATAGATGATGTGTATCATAATGAGTTAGATTGTTTAATAAGTTCATATCTCAATAAATTTAATGCCAGATAGGCGAAGAAGGTTTTATTTTTCTCTCTGTTTCCAAAATCCATATGATATCTTTTAGCGATTAAATTGTTACGAAATATTAGAGAGATACATATGGTGCCAACAGGTTTTTCCTTGGTTCCACCAGTTGGTCCTGCAATACCAGTAGTAGCAAGGCCAATGTCTGTGTTCAATTTATTTTTAATTCCAGTGGCCATGAGTTTTGCTGTTTTTTCATGTACTGCCCCAAATTTTTTTAAGTATATCATTGGGTACACCCAATATCTTTGTCTTTGCATAATTTGAATAAGTGATTGCCCCCAAAATAAAATAGTTGGAACTACCAGAGACTTGAGTTAGTAGATGGGATATTAGTCCACCTGTGCAGCTTTCAGCCACAGATATTGTCAGTTTATACCGCTTCAACATCTCAGTCACCTCTTCTATCAGTCCTCTGCCAGATTGACTTACTATAATATCTCTGTATAAGGAGAAGATATCAGTGGGGATGACAAGATCTGATTTGTTGTAGTCCGTGTCAGAAGCTACATGCAAAAACACTTCTGGAAATCTCTCTATTTTCTCTGTGACCATGAGATGATTTCCTTTTATTTGCTCTAAAAACGAGTTATATCTAGCTATATCATAGGGAAATAAAGTGAGAGTTTGCATGATTATATTCCTAAAATAATTTTTGCTGTGGTAAAAAAATATAAACAGTCCTGTTATATCCACAATTGTTGTTAGGGCTGGAGATGCAACTACAGCTGGGTCTGTTTTGAATCTAGCTGCTATTAAAGGGAGTATCGCCCCAATAAGAGTTGATGAAATCACTTGGAGAGAAAGTGCCACTCCAACAGCCATTCCTATTTTAGTAAGTGGAAGATGGTAAGTTGGAGTTGTCAAAGCGTAGAAATAAACCCTTAAAATCGCAACAAACGCAAGGGCAATTCCAAGTAGTAAGGAGATGTTAAATTCCTTATATATTACCCTGAGAAAATCTCTTGGAGTAATTTCTTTTAAAGCCAGTGCCCTAATAACCAGGGTGGCTGATTGGCTGCCAGTATTTCCCCCAGTATCCGCTAACATTGGCATAAATGTAGCAAGTATTGTGAATTGCATAATCACATTTTCGAACTTTTGTACAATGAATCCTGACACAAATCCTAATAGGGCCAGGAAAATAAGCCAACCACATCTGTTTTTAAAGTGTTCTATGACAGGGGTTTTCATATATGCAGCTGCTTCGTGTTCACCTGTAATTGCCATTAATTTTTCCATGTCTTCAGTATGTTCCTGGGTGATTATGTCCATTGCATCGTCATATGTAATTATACCAACTAATGCATCATTTCCATTTACAACTGGCAATGCAATTAGATCGTATTTTTGTATCTTTCTGGCAACTTCTTCCTGGTCATCTAATACATGGGCATAGATTAAATCCTTGTTCATTATTTCTTTTACCAGGGTATCTGGTTTGGCAAGGATCAAATCTTTCAATGAGACAAAACCAAGTAGTCTTCTCTGTTCGTCAACAACATAACAATAGTAAATGGTTTCTTTGTCTGGGGCTTCCTTTCTCAGTTTATCAATAGCTTGCTGGGCAGTAATATCAGGTGGCAAAGTGGCGTAGTCTGAGGTCATCACTGCACCAGCTGTACCTTCAGGATAGGAAGAAAGTTTTCTAATATCTTCCCTCTCTGCCTGGGCAATGGCAGGTAAGAGATTTTCTTTGAACTCCTCTGGGAGTTTTTTTCAATAGATCTACTCTATCGTCTGGTGACATCTCGGATATTAACTGGGCCAGGTCGTGGCGTGATAGGTTTTGGGTTAATTTTATTTGAAGATCTAAATCTAAATGACTAAATATTTCTGCCCTTAAGTCAGGGTTTAGAATTTTTAAGATGTCCCATATCTCATTGGGTGATAGAGGAGATATGAATTCTGCAACTATACCAGGATGGGTACTGCTGCAAAATTCCTTTATGGTATCTACATCGTTTTTTTGAGATAAATTCTCTGATTTCTGGAACTAAAAGGGGATTTTTGGTCATGGTCCACCTCCAGTAAACCCAGGACCTATCCCCAGGCCCTGGAGATGTGACCATAAGGTTTTATTTCATATAATTACAGGCCTGGCAATATGTCCTGGAAATTTTTTTCATTCTAACAAAAGTCCTTCGACTGTCAGGATCAGGCATATGTATACCTCCAAAATCTTTTGCTGATAAAAGTTGTAAAACATTATGTCTTTTTATGAAAAAAAATCAAGTTTTTGTTTATGTTATAAATAGAATTTAATTAATAGTGGAAACGTATGTTGAATTTCTTTTTGGTATTTGCTATAGAAAGGCTATGTTATGTGTCTGTTAGGATAATTTAAAGAAAACTTAAAGGAGACAGGGCTAATAATATGGCAACTCTTTCATTGGGGAAACTATCTCTTAGAAAAACACCAAAATTGTCAGATGGGGAATTTAAAGAGCTAACTGACTTTATTTATGCAAAAACAGGTATCTCAATTCCTCCTAGACGAAAATATTTAATTGAGAATAAATTGGGAAAAAGGCTAAGCGAGCTGAATCTTCTTTCCTTTGCAGAATATGTAAAATTTTGAAATTCTCTCCTAAAAAAAGAAAGTGAATTCAAAAATTGTGTGAGTTGATAACTATAAATGAGACCAGTTTTTTTCAGAGACTTAAAACAACTCACTTTTTTTTAAAAATGTTATTCTCCCTGAGATCATAAAAAAGAGGCAAAATGAGGGCGTAAAATCCATTACTATTTGGTCAGCTGGGTGTTCAAGTGGAGAAGAACCCTATACCCTTGGAATCATACTACATGAAGTCCTAAAGGTTTCTATTATTGGATGGAATGTAAAGATTTATGCAAATGACTTATCTCCTGCTGTTCTGCTAAAGGCCAGGAAAGGGATATATAGTGACTATTCGCTTAGGACCACTCCAGATAATATCAAACAAAAATATTTTATAAAAGAGGCTACTGGATACCGAATCCATCCAAAGGTGCAGAAACTGGTTAATTTTCAATTAATCAACCTTGCAGAACAAAGGGATGTTAAAAAAATACCAAAATCTGATATAATATTTTGTAGAAATGTGATTATATATTTTGACGATGCAGTAAAACAAAAGGTCCTTTCCCACTTTTATGATAATTTAAAGGATGATGGCTATCTTTTCTTGGGTTATTCAGAAAGCATACACAGAATAACCAAACTATTTAAAGCGCAAATCAAACCTGGTGGTATAGTGTATCAGAAAAACAAATAAGATTAGGGGGATTGTGGTGAAAAAGATTTGTGTTGAATATATAGTTCCAGGCATGATTTTAGCTAAGCACGTGTCTGGTTTAGATGGAACTGAGCTTTTGCCAAAAGGCAGAGAGCTAGGAGAAAAGGAAAAAGAACTCCTCCAGGATGCGGGGATAGAATATGTCTATGTCACTGCAAAGAGTGAACAAGAGGAAGAAGATCTCTTGGAGACTTTGGCACAAGAATATGTTTTTAAATTTTTTTATGTATGTAAATCCAGACAACAGATTATTTGTTGAACTATATAGAATAATAGTTGAATTGGTATTTACTGCCTTGAAAAGAGGCTGGGAACCCCTGTGTGAAGAGTATATAAGGGCCAAAAGTGTAGAGAGAATGAAGGACTTATTTTTAAAGGATATGGGTGGTCCTGAGGACATAATAAAACATGAGCTCTCTCTGGCATCATTTCCTGATGTATATTTTAAACTAAAAAAAATTGTTGGAGAGTCCATCAAGCTCAGCCAAGGATATAGCAGAGGTTGTTAGTACTGATGTTGCTCTATCCACAAAACTGCTTAAGCTGGTAAACAGTCCATTATTTGGACTCACCCAAAAGGTCGATTCAATAGAAAGGGCGGTGTCTTATGTTGGTGAAGAAGAGCTCTCAAATCTGGCCCTTGGGATAACTGCCATAAGATATTTTAAAGATATCCCCCCTGAGTTAATAGATATGCAGACCTTTTGGAGACATTCCCTTAGTTGTGGCATTTTTGCCAAACTTATTGCCTCAAATTATAAGGATATGAGTGATGAAACATTTTTTTACTGCTGGACTGCTTCATGATGTGGGAAAATTGATATTGTTTAAGAATATGCCTATTCTTCAGTTGAGGCATTGGTGTTTGCCAGGGAAAATATGGTTCCTTTGATTGAAGCTGAAGAGTATGTCCTTGGATTTACTCACACAGATATTAGTAATTTGCTAATGAGTAGTTGGGAATTCCCTGAGACAATCAATGATATTGTTTCCAACCACCACACTCCCTCTGATGCTTCATTTAATAAAGGGGCTGCAATCTTACAGCTAGCAGACAACCTTGCAAATGCAGTTGCAATAGTTTATGGGGGTACTTTTGTTGTACCAGGGATGGAAGAGGAACTTTTTGAAATGCTTGATTTTCCCCTTGAGAAAATTAGGCCAATGGTTTTTGAACACAACAAGTTGTTAAAAGGTTTACTTGCAGCCTTGTTATAGAAAAATCCTAAGTTTGGCCTAAAATTTGTTGATCCCTCCTAAAAACAGATCAAAGTAGGTAGTTATGGCCAAAAGTTATGATGTGAATTTTATAAATCCTTTTTTTAGGCGCGGTAATCAACGTGCTTGAGACAATGGCCAATGTAAAGGTTAAACCAGAAAGGCCATATATAAATAAACAGAGAACTGCGGTGGGAGATGTGACAGGTATTCTTGATATTTCTGGTCATATGAATGGGGTTATCTCTCTCACTTTAACTAAAGATGCTGTTTTAACAATAGTAAACAATATGCTCTTTGAAAATTTTACTGAGATAAACGACGAAATCGCAGATGCAGTTGGTGAGCTCACTAATATGATCTCAGGTCAGGCGAGGATCCATCTCTCTGAACAGGGCCTTAAGTTTCAGGCAGGTACTCCTAAAATTATTATTGGAAAGGGGAAGGAGTTGGATCACATCAAAAATGCCCCAATCCTCTCAATCCCATTTAGTGTGAATACAGGGGGTAAGGTAGTGGTTGAAGTTAGTTTTGAAATGTAAACATTTATAGAGAGTATTATGGTTATGACCACAAACAAAATGGTATTAAATAGGGATATGGCAATTACAATTAATTTTAGTGAAAATGCAAAAAAAGGTTTTAGAAAAGAGATATTTGAGAAAAGGACCAGATGGAAAACCCATTGAGACAATAGAAGAATTATTTTGGCGAGTTGCCAAAAGTGTTGCTGATGTAGAGGCCAGATACAAAAATTCACCGTACACCCCTGATGATCTGGCAGTAAGGTTTTTTTAATTTAATGGTTGGAAAGGACTTTTTACCTAATTCCCCAACACTTATGAATGCAGGCACTAAATTGGGTCAGCTCGCTGCCTGTTTTGTCTTACCAGTTGAAGATTCCATGGAAGGTATTTTTGATGCAATTAAATATGCTGCTCTAATACACAAATCTGGTGGGGGAACAGGCTTTTCCTTTTCCAGATTAAGGCCAAAGAACAGCAGGGTGGGATCAACAGGAGGAATAGCATCAGGTCCATTATCTTTTATAAAAATATTCAACACAGCAACAGAACAGGTTAAACAGGGCGGCACAAGGCGTGGAGCCAATATGGGTATACTCAGGGTTGACCACCCTGACATCATTGAATTTATAAAGGCAAAGGAAAAAGAAGGGGAGCTTAATAACTTTAACCTATCTGTTGCACTAACTGAAGAATTCATGGAGGCAGTTTTAGCTGATAAAAGATATTCCCTAATTGCACCCCATACAGGGGAAAGAAAAGGGGAGCTTAGGGCCAGGGATGTTTTTAATCTTTTAGTTGAAAAGGCATGGCAAAGTGGAGATCCCGGGATTATTTTTTTGGATAGGATCAATCGGGATAATCCCACGCCCACCCAGGGAGAGATTGAAAGTACCAATCCATGCGGAGAACAACCACTTTTGCCTTATGAGGCATGCAATTTAGGTTCTATAAACTTGAGCAATTTTTATGTGGACAGGGAAGATGAAAAAAATAGATTTTGATCGTCTAAAACAAGTTGTGCATCTTTGCGTTCGATTTCTAGATAATGTAATTGATCTATCTAAATATCCCATTGATAAAATAACTGAGAAAGTCAGGTTAAACAGAAAGATTGGTCTTGGTATAATGGGGTGGGCAGATCTACTTTTTAAAATGGGGATTCCCTACAACAGCGAGGAAGCAATTAGACTTGCTGAAAAGCTCATGTCCTTTATTCAAAGGGAATCAAAGGAAGCTTCAAAAATTCTCGCAAAAGAGAAGGGACCATTTCCTGCTTATGAAGAATCTATTTATAAGCTCAATGGAGAAGGTCCTTATAGAAATGCTACAACAACCACTATTGCGCCCACTGGAACCCTTTCTATAATTGCTGAGTGTTCATCTGGTATTGAGCCTGTTTTTTTCCCTTTGTTTTTACAGACATGTTATGGATGGTGAAAAGCTGCTAGAGGTAAATAAGGTGTTTAAAGAAGCCTTTGAAAAACTTGGTTTGTATTCCGATGAACTCATAGAGGATATTTTAGAAAAGGGAAGTATTCAACATTTGGACTATATACCAGATGAGTTCAGGAGGATTTTTGTGGTTGCCCACGATATTGAACCCATGTACCATCTAAAGATGCAGGCAGCTTTTCAAAAATATACAGATAACGCAGTTCTAAGACAGTTAATTTACCTAATAGCTCCACAATAGATGATGTTAGAAATATATATTTAGAGGCATATAAATTGGGGGTAAAGGGGGTTACAGTTTTTAGAGATGGGTGTAAGTCTTCTCAAGTGCTCAATTTAAAAAAGGACAGCGAAAAGGAATCAAAGGTAAGGCAACGGCCTGATGTGGTGTATGGGTTTACCCAAAAGGTAAAGACTGGTCTTGGTACTCTATACTTAACTGTAAATGAAGTAGATGGTAAACCATTTGAAGTATTTGCTACCATAGGAAAATCTGGAAGATCTATCACTGCAAAGGCAGAGGCAATTGGAAGGCTTGTATCTCTGGCTCTGAGATCAGGTGTGGAAGTAGAAGAAATAGTGAGACAATTAAAGGGAATTGGAGGAGAACATCCTGTATTTCAAAAAAAAGGGGCTTCTACTCTCTATCCCTGATGCAGTTGCATGGGTCTTAGAAAATCAATATATGAAGAAATCTAGGAACCATGGAACAAAAATAGAGCCTTCTCTGGTTAGGCCAGTATGTCCAGAATGCGGTGAGGAGATTACCTTTCAAGAGGGATGTATGTTGTGTAATTCCTGTGGCTATACCAGATGCTAACTTCTGGTATAGCCTTAATTTTTAAAATCAATTCTCTGGGGGAGTTTTATCCATTTATTGAAGTAAAATGAAAAATCTCCTGTTGGTGTTGGGGTTATCTTTTTATATACTATTTTCCCCCTACTATCCTTATCCTTTATAACTATTCGATTGTCCAGAGCAACTGTCCATTTTCTCACAAATAGAAAGGTATAAGGACATTCTCTTGCAATGAGCCTATGTAGTTCATGGCAGTATTCTATCTGTTTTTTTTGAGGTCATATTCTGTTCTAATCTTTTCTATTAATTCATCCGCCTTTTTGTTTTTAAATCCTATAAAGTTTAGTTGATATGGGTGGGTTTGAGATGAATGGAATATTTGATAGAGGTCTGGTTCAATAGACATTACCCAGCCAAGGATAACTGCATCAAAGTCCAGTTTGTTTATCCTTTCCTGGATAAAAACTGACCACTCCAGAACATCAGTTGAAACATCTACGCCAATCTTTTTCCAGGAGTCCTGAACAATAGCAAGTATTGCCTTTCTGATTTCATTTCCTGAATTTGTGATCAATGTAAACTGCATTTTTCTGCCATTTTTATAAAGCCATCCATCTTTACCCTTTTCCCAACCAGCCTTTTTTTAATAACAAAAGTGCCCCTTTGGGATCATATGGAATAGGTTTAACTGTTTTATCATAGTATGTTGTCTGTTTTACAAATGGGCCTGTTATCCTCTCTCCCTGGTTGTGGAGCACGTACTTTATAATTTTGTCCACATCTATTGCCATTGATAAGGCGCGTCTCACCCTTATATCTTTAAAGGGTTCTCTCCTTAAATTATATCCAATATAGGTATATCCGTATGATGTGCCTGAAAATACCTGAAATCTAGGATCTTTTTTTTAGTCTGTCTACTTCATGGGGCTGAGCTGCGTAAATATCAAGTGTACCAGAATAAAACTCCATTTCTTGGGTGAGTTTGTCTGGCATAATTCTAAAGATGTACTTCTTGTAATTTGGTGGTCCTTCAAAATACTTATCAAACCTCTTAAGTATAATGTACTGTCCAGATTTCCACTCCACGAATTTAAACGGACCAGAACCAATTGGATGTCTGTTAAAATTAGAGTCCCTAATGGTAAATTTTTTTGGGATTAAGTCCTCTTTTTATGGCCTCCTTTTTTTAAGGCCTTTTTGCAAAGGAGGTGTTTTGGCAAGATCCCTATTGACCATGCACCCAAGGCAGGGGAATAAAGGCGCTTATAGACGACTTTCACAGTATAAGGATCTATGATATTCACCTCTTTAATGGGTTCAAAATCAGATATCCTAGGGGATAGATTTTGGGGATCCATAATTGCTTCGTATGTGAACTTCACATCTTCTGCAGTAAGTTTATATCCATCGTGGAAGAATATGTTTTTTTCTCAAATGAAATAAAATCACTGGATTGTGCTCAGTTGGTTTAAAAAAACTTTAACCTGATTTTTTTTAGTTGAGAATCTGTCAGATCCTTCTGTTTTATATGGACTACTTTTGTCATATCAATATCGCTAAAATAATCTTTTCCAAGGATTTTTTTCTACCTTATTAAAAAAAATTAGGGCTTACTTTAAGTAGTGTCACTTTCACCCTGGAGGGTAGATTGAGAAATATGTCTATGTCTCTTTTTTCAAGTTTAAAATGGAGGTGTTTTCTTTTTGGTGGAAGTATCTCTATTCTCTTAATCCTTTAATGTGGGATATTTTTTTTATAATCTGCTCAGGAGATAGATGTTTGTTTTTGTTTATGTAAAAGTATGCCTGTTCAAAAATTTCCCAGGACCTTGCTACGCGTCCCCTAAAATTCAGGTGCTCATCTCTATCGATTAGTCCCTCAAAGACCTTGCCCTCTATTTCTGAGGAAGCAGAATCAGCTGAAAGTATTGGATTTAAAATAGCAGCATCCCCAGTTGATCCAGTGATGAATTCCACTAATCTATCTGGATTACCCTTGGTCTGTTGCTGGTACGTAGGCACCCAGAAGTAAGACTGGAGTAGAATAATTATTAGTAATATTGGAGCAAATAACAATATCCTTTTGATAAGCATACACAACGTCCCTTTAGTAGAATTATCTCGTGGTCAAGGTTTATAAAAATTTGGGTTAAGTATACCTTGAAGAAAAATTGATCTCAATGGGAGATTTTCTTCCAGGAATTTTAATAATAATTTTATCCTGTTTAAAGTTTATTTCTATTGGACTATCTAAATTTCCATTTAACTCAGGATATGTTGACCTTAAAGAAGGAAAATCTAAGTTTTTAAGGGCCAGTTCCAAGTAAGATAATTTATTCTCATTGGATTTGGTGGGATTTTTAAAATATTCAGATATTGATTTATTGTAGAGCCTTTTTAGTGCTGTTTCTATACAGTGGTTTTTAAGGTATGTTTGAAATTTCATCCCAAAAAGAAGGGGGCTTACAGCCCCCCTTACCTTTTATTTCATTTCCTGTACCTTTTCAGTTAGTACTGGCAAAAATTCGATACAGTCTTCAACTACCCCTACATCAGCAACCTGGAATATAGGAGCTTTTGGATTTGTATTAATGGCAACAATAAATGGATTTCCTTTTATACCTGCTACGTGCTGAAAGGCTCCGCTAATACCAACTGCAATATAGACCTTTGGTTTTACGGTCTTACCAGACGTTCCAACCTGTCTTGAATGGTCAAGCCACTTGGCGTCAACTACTGGCCTTGAACAGGATACCACACCACCAAGGGCCTCGGCCAATTCTTCAGCCAATTCAATGTTTTCTTCCTCACCAATACCACGACCAACAGATACCAGAATGTCTGCCTGGGTAATGTCCACATCTCCAACTTCAGCCTCTTTCACTTCAATAAATGTTCTCTTGGCCTCAACATCACCAGCATCACCACTTTTGTCAACCACCTCTCCACTGGCAGCCTTGGCCTCATCAGCTTCAAAGCTACCAGGCCTAATGGAAATTACTATTCCATTTGAAATATCAGCTTCCACATGGGTGTGTACCTGGCCACTAAATTCTTGACGGATAGCAACAACTTTGTCTCCCTCTACTTTTTCAATGCCAATTACATCTGGAATGTATGCAGCATCCATTTTTACAGATAGTCCAGGAGCCAGATCTATTCCAAAGGTATTGTGGGGAACTAGGCAAATAGAACCCTTTGGCAGCATGTTAACAAGCATAGGCCTGATGATTTCTGCATTTGGGTAAGCAAGATAGTCTTTGTCCACTTTCCAAACAGCGTTATAGGTCTTGGCTGCCTCTTCGCAGGCCTTGTTTAAATTATCCCCGGTCCCAAATAGAACAGCAACTACATTTGCAGATGCATCTATTTTTTTTGCTGCATTAATTAATTCCAATGCGCTGTCATCCAATACCCCATCATTGTGTTCAATATATGCAAAAATTTCCCTACTCATTATTTGATTCCTCCTTTGGCTTTCAAGAGTTCAACCAACTTCTCTGCAATTTCCTCCATATCACCTTCTAGGATCTCAGCACCTTCACCCATTTCAGGTACAAAGTAGTCTAATCTCTTGACCTTTGGAGCAACATCGTCTTCTGAAAGCCCAAGGTCTGATAGTTCCATTTCAGGAATATCAACACCAGCAACCTTTCTAATCCCTCTGATTCCAACATATCTTGGTTCATTTATACCAGTTTGAATGGATAGAACACATGGAAGCTTGATTTCGCTTAGTTCTTGATTTCCTCCTTCAATCTCCCTACCTATCTTCAAGGTGTTTTCATCCACAATTTCAATGTAGTTTACCAGGGAGGCATAGGGAGATCTAAAAGTGCAGCCAGCATTCCACCAACCTGGGCAGCCCCGTCATCTGCCTGTGCACCAGTTAAGATAAGGTCATAATTTCCTTTTTCAACAACTGCCTTGAGTGCCTTGGCTATACCCAGACCATCGGTCTCTTCCAATGTCTCATCATTTACGTGAATACCCTTATCAGCACCCATTGCCATCTCACGCCTGAGGACCTCATCAGCTTCCTCATCACCTACAGTTACCACAGTTACAGAGCCACCAACTTTGTCTTTGATCTGGATAGCTTCTTCCACTGCATAATTGTCCCACTCGTTTACAGAATAGACCAGATCATCTCTCTCTATGTCTGTTCCATCGCTGTTGATCTCAATTTCATTTTCTGCTGGATCAGGGACCCTTTTTACACATACTAATATTTCCATACTCACCTCCCAGAAATTATTCTATGATTAATTGTTTAACAATAAGTTCAGTTAAGTCCATTACCTGAATTTTTCCTTCAAAGCCAGTAGTTTTTACTCCATCCTCTAAGTGGGTTAGGCAGAAAGGACAACACACAACAATGGCGTTGGCACCAGCTTCATTTGCCATCCTTACCCTCACCTGTCCCATACGCTGTTCTTCCTCTGGTGGTTCATAAAAAAAGCATGAGTCCGCCACCACCGCAGCAAAAAGACCTGTCCTTATGCCTTTCCATTTCAACTCTTTTTAGTCCTGGAATCGCGTCTAGAACCTTTCTTGGGGCATCATATACAAGATTGTGTCTACCCAGATAACAGGGATCGTGATAGGTAAAAACCAGGTTTGGATCATCAATTGGTTTAAATTTAAGTTTCCCCTCATTTATCTTTCTCAAGATATACTCTGAAATGTGTTCAACTGGGGGAATTCCATCATAGTCTTTTTTTTAACGCATTGTATGCGTGTGGATCTGCAGTGACTATCCTTTTACAACCAGAATTCAAGATTGCATCTATATTCTGGTCTCTCAAGGTGAGAAAGAGCATTTCTTCTCCAAATCTCCTCACCTCATGTCCACTGTCCTTTTCACCTTTACCAAGGATACCGAAGTCTTCACCACATGCATGGAGTATTTTTACAACAGACCTTGCTATCTCATTTCCACGTTCATCATAAGATGTAGCGCTATCAACAAAATAGAGGGTTTCAGCCTGAGCCTTTTTGCCTACTATTTTTACCTCAATGTCCTCCAGGGACTTGGTCCACTCTGCTCTTTTCTTTTCCATTTTACCATAGGGATTTCCCCTTTTGGCCAGGGCATTTAAGGGCTTTTGCAGAGTCTGTGGAACCAATCCCTCATCCACCATTCCCCGTCTTAAGTCCACGATTTTATTGATGTACTCATTCATTACAGGACATTCTTCTTCACATGCCCCACAGGTGTACATGACCAAATTTCGTCTTCCTCGTAGATAGTGCCAATGAGTGGCTCTTTTGGTTTTATCTCACCAAGTACAGGGAACCTGTCAAAGATATGGTCTCTAGCCTTAATGGTCAGAAATCTTGGGATAAGAGGCCTTCCAACAGTATTGGCTGGACACACATCTGCACACCTACCACAGTCCACACATGTGTAAAAGTCTAAAATATTTTTCCATGTGAAGTCTTCCAAGTATTTAACACCAAAGTACTCCAGGTTGTCTAATTCTTCTTCTGATACGCCATATTTAACAGGTTTTACTGTACCACGGTCCAATTTAGAAAAATAGACATTAAAGATTGATGTAATAACATGAAAGTGCTTTCCAAAGGGCAAAAAGCAGAGGAAGAAGAAGAATACAGAGTCATGGACAAAATAAGAAGTGGTGTTTAAAAATTGTAGTAGCCCCTTGGGAGCTGAGGCAAGTAGCTTTGCAAACAGCCATGATAGAGTCAAAGGTGGAAGAAATTCAGCGTGGAGCCCGAGCTGTTTTTGCGCAGCAACCATGGAGCCACTATAGAGACTCTCAAATATCATCAATGTACCAATAAGGCCAAGAACAAAGATTGCTTCAAATGTATGGTCTTTTCCATATTTCGGGGGAACTTTATATCTCTCAGGTTTAAATACTCCCCTCCTTACTCCCGCAACAATACATGCAATTAGTACAAATGTTGCTGCATAGTCCTTTAGAAAATTATAAATATCTCCTAAAAATCCCCCAAGACCTGGAAATACAAAACCTGGTTTAAAACCTTCAATTACCAGGGAGGTAGAACGGATTGATAAAATAAGAAAACCAGCGAAGATCACAATGTGGATTACGCCGGCGTCTAAATATCTCGGTTGTTTGTACTGACCTAACCAAAATTTTATAACGGATTTTATTCTCTCTTTAGGTCTATCAAATCTGGAATCTGGTTGAGCCTTTGCCAGGGGAATAAGCCTTCTGGCCATTATATAGCAAAAGGCTGAAATACCTATTAAGGGAATCAACACTGCAAATAGTGAAAAGGGTATTCCCAGGATAGTTACCTTTGCTACAGGTGTTAATGCCATTTCCATATACTCACCTCATTAAAATTTTTTTGGGGGCGAAATCTCGCCCCCTTTCAACATAGTGTTTGCATTATTTATTTGCCACCAAAGGAGTTTTCATCAATGGAGACAACGGTATCTTTCATATTCATAATCATATTCATTTTGCCTATTGTCACGGGTAGGATGTAGTGGGTGAAGAATTCAATGTTCTTCAACTGTCCATTATAAAATGCGATATCTTTTTTTCTTGGCCTTTTCCAATGCCTTTGCAGCAACAGCAGCTCTCCACAGAAGCATCCATGCCATGATCACATCGCCAACTACTTCCATAAATGGATAGGCATGGGCAAATGCAGTCAAGATCTCAGCGCTCATGGCCTTGCCACCTATGGTCATTGCCACTTCGCCCAGCCTATTTAAGGCCTTTTCCAGTTCCTCAGCAAAGCCTTTTAGGGACTCAATTGATTTTGCTTCTGCTAGGGTCTTCTGGATTTCACCCATTACATCCATTATTGCCTTACCTTTCTTAAGACCCAACTTCCTTCCAAGGAGGTCCATTGCCTGGATTCCATTGGTTCCCTCGTAGATCATGGTGATCCTGCAGTCTCTTACATACTGTTCCATTGGATATTCTTTGGTATACCCATAACCACCAAAGACCTGAACCCCTAGGTTTGTAACTTCGTAAGCCCTATCAGTACCATAACCCTTACAAATTGGGATCAACACGTCAATTATATTTTGATATTTTTCTTTCTCTTCTTCGTTGTCTGTTACCCTCTTTAAGTCTTCCAAAAGTCCCACATACCAGAGTAAGGAGCGCATTCCTTCAACAAATACCTTCATTTGCAAGAGCATCCTTCTCACATCTGGATGCTGGATAATGGGTACTGGAGGAGCACTCTTGTCAAGGATGTCTTTTAGATGGCGTCCTTGTACCCTTTCCCTTGCGTAATTAACAGCTTCCATGTAAGAGGCTGAAGCCAATGCAGCTCCCTGGGAACCCACAAGCAACCTTGCCTGGTTCATCATGAGGAACATTTCCCTCATTCCTTTATTCTCTTGGCCCAAAAGGAGACCACGACACTTGCCTTTGCTACCCAGGGCCAGTGAGCATGTGGAGCTGCCGTGGATACCCATTTTTTTCTTCAATACCAGTACATACCACGTCATTAAATTCACCCAATGAGCCATCTTCATTTACCCAATATTTGGGTACAATAAAGAGGGATATACCGTCAGTTCCTGGAGGAGCTCCTTCAATTCTTGCTAGAACTGGATGGATAATGTTTTCGGTTAAGTTCTGCTCGCCGCCAGTTATGAAAATTTTGTTTCCAGTAATGGAATATGTGCCATCATCATTTTTTTACTGCAGTGGTTGTAAGGGCACCTACGTCAGATCCTGCCTGGGGCTCTGTTAAGAGCATTGTGCCACCCCATTCGCCAGTATAGAGCTTCTTTAAAAACAATTTTTTTCTGTTCTTCAGTCCCAAAAGCCTCAATTAAGTGTCCAGCACCAATTGTCAAACCCACATAGAGCTGTAGGGCACAGTTTGCACCAATAAAAAAAATCTCCAGCAGCCATGGCTACTGAACGGGGCATACCCTGACCACCCCAATCTGGATTTTCAGACATACCAATCCATTCGCCTTCTTTTAGGAGCTCATAAATCCTATGAAATTCTTCTGGAACAATAACCTTACCATCTTCAAGTTTAACACCAACTTCGTCACCGATCTTGTTTGTTGGAAGCATTTCTTTTATGGCCAGGTTTCTGGCTTCTTTTAAGATTAGTTCAATGGTTTTTTTTGTTGAAATCTGCATACTTTTCGTACTTTTCACTTAATTCTTGAACCTTTAATTGTTCAAATAGTACAAAATCTACATCCCTGCGATCTGCTAACTGTTGTGCCATAACCAACTCCTTTTTTTTAATTATTTTTCTTTGTCATTGCCAATACCCTTAACTATTAGATCCATTAAGGGATCAGCCATAGAAGACAAACTATATTTTTTTTGAAGTGTAAACCCACGAGGTTATCACTTCATCAATAGCACCAACCATAAGCTGCCTAACCAATGGAATTGATAGGTCCTTTCTAATGGTCCCTTCCTTTTGCCCCAGTTCTATAATCTCTTTTACCAATTCCATGTACATATTGGACATTTCTTTTATTTTATCTTTAGATAAATGACTCCTTTTTTTTAGACTCTACCTGATACACAATAGCCATTTCACGGCTATTTTCAAAGGCACTTAAATGGGCGTGTATTAACCTCCTAAGCTTATCTAATGCGTTTTTTTCCCTTTTTTTACTTCATCTTTGAATTTAGCAAACACTTCATTTGTACGATAGTTGAAAAAAACTCCTTAGGATATCGTCCTTGTTTTTAAAATATAGGTAAATGGTCCCATCTGCCACCCTGCCTCTTTGGCAATCTGAGATATGGTGGCCCTGTAGTACCCATATTTTGAAAAGGTCTTAATTGCTGCTTCTAAAATTTTTTTTCGTATTTTTCGTTTCTTTTTACTTCTCTATCTTGTCTATCTTGCATGGTGGCAGTTATATTTTCTAATAAGTTAAAATTTTTGAAAAAAAATACTGAATGAATATTCATTCACGTTCCGTTTAGCAAAATTTAAATTAAAATGTCAAGAGTAATTAAAAAAAATAAGTGGTGATATGGCACAAAAATTTTTTTGTTTGAGTTGATTTCTATTGAAATTTTTTTCTAGGCATCAGAATCATCTTGGCTATATCTATGAACCACCTTTAATATTCTATTGAATACCTGTTTATAGAAAAAAATTACCTAGGAGGGCTTATGGGACAAAAGATCGTGATTGATCCAGTTACCAGGATAGAAGGGCATCTGGCTGTGAAATTAGAGACAGAGTACAACAAAGGACGTAATGTTATTACTTCTGCATATTCTGTTGGTGAAATGTTTAGGGGGTTTGAGGTCTTTTTAAGGGGTAGGGATCCATTAGATGCCCAGCAAATAACCCAGAGGATATGTGGGGTGTGCCCTATTTCCCACGGCATGGCATCCTGCAAGGCCCAGGAAGATGCTTATGGTATAAAGCCCAATAAAAATGGAAGGCTTCTACAAAATTTGATTTTAGCTGCCAATTATATACAGTCCCACATTGTGCATTTTTATCATTTGAGCGTACTGGACTATGTGGATGTCACTTCAATTGTGAGTTATCGTGGAAATGACTTAGAGCTAGTGAAATTAAAGGAATGGGCACTGGATAAATTAAAGAGTGCTAAAGCAGGGGAGCCATATGCCCTGGGTCCATTTTTGCCAAGGTATGAAGGTGATTTTTATGTAGAGGAGAGGGACGTAAATATTGAATTTGTAAAACACTACTTAATGGCCCTGGATATGAGGAGGAAAGCACATGAGATGTGTGCTGTATTTGGCGCAAAGGTTCCCCATGCAACGGCCTTAGTGCCTGGGGGATGCACCCAGATACCCACTGAAGAGAGGATTTTGTCGTATAGATCCAGACTTGAGTTATTAAAGGATTTTGTTGAAAGGGTGTATATTCCAGATGTATTTGCCCTGTTTTCCATTATGTCTGAATATTGGAAGATTGGCAGGGGATATAAAAATTTTCTTGCATATGGAGTATTTGATTTAGGTGGTGGTGATACCCTTTTTAATAGCGGCGCTATTATTTATGGTAAATATGAACCCCTGGATCTTACAAAGATTACAGAGGATGTAGAATTCTCAAGGTTTTCCTCCCCATCTTCCCTACACCCCAGCATGGGGGAGACCAAGCCAGATCCAGATAAAAGGGGTGCCTACAGCTGGTTAAAGGCTCCAAGGTATGATGGGCATCCAATGGAAGTGGGGCCCATTGCCAGGATGTTAGTTGACTACCATTTTCCTGGAAAATCCGTTGCAAGGCCCCTTTTAGATGGAGTTATGAAAAGATTTAATATTAAGATGGAAAATTTTTATTCAGTGGCAGGAAGGCATGTTACAAGGGCCTTAGAACTCAAGATTATTATTGAAAAGGCTATGGAATGGCTGGATGAGCTCCATGTTGACAAGGCCCCTGCCAGGGATTTTAGTTTGGTTAGAAAGGGAAAAGGGGTAGGCATAACTGAGGCCCCCAGGGGAGCCTTGGGACATTGGCTAACTATATCAGACTATAAGATAGATAGATATCAGTGTGTTGTTCCAAGCACATGGAATTTCTCTCCCAGGGATCACAATGGAAATCCCGGACCTGTTGAGAGGGCACTTGTAGGTGTAAATTTAAAGGACCTAAAACAGCCAATGGAAGCTGTTAGGATAGTCAGGTCCTTTGATCCCTGTCTTGCCTGTGCAATACACTAACATATTTGAGGGGATAAAATATGAAATCATTAACAAGAAGAGACTTTTTAAAAATAGGAAGTTATTTGGTTGCTGGCTTCGGGTTATCAAATACATTAACACCGGTCTTTGCCAGGGGGCTAGAAAAACTCAGTTATGGAACTCCAAAGATAGTATGGCTACAGGCTCAGGCTTGCAGTGGCTGTACTATTTCTTTTTTTAAATGCCAATGCCCCTTACGTTCAGCAGGTAATCACGCAAATGGCATCTATTATGTTTCATCCCACTATTTCAGCTGCTCAGGGAGAAGTAGCTTTAAATATTCTGGAAAATATTAGGCAGAGTAGTTTTCCATATATCCTGGTTTTAGAAGGTGCTATTCCCCTTGATATGCCAAAGGCCTGTATGATTGGGAGAAGACCTTTGAAGAGGTTGCACTGCCTTTTCTGGAAAATGCCCAATTCATTTTGGCAGTTGGTAGTTGTGCAACCTATGGTGGGGTACCTTCGGCTGAAGGAAACCCAACAGGGGCTGTGGGAGTAAAAGAATTTATGGAGAAAAAAATCTATTCCTTATAAAAACAGGCTGGTAAATTGTCCCCTTTGTCCAACTCATCCAGATTCTATCGTGGGAACCCTTGGATATCTGGCAGCAAAAGGATATCCTGAAGTAGATGAAAATCTGCTCACTCCCAAGATGTTTTATGCCCATTCAGTTCACTACAATTGTCCCAGGTATCATTATTATGAAAAAGGGATATTTGCGTCAAAATTTGGAGAAGAGGGATGTTTGTTTAAGTTGGGTTGTCTTGGTCCTCTTAGTTACACTACCTGTCCCAGGAGACAATGGAATGGTGGAGTAAATTGGTGTGTTCGGGCAAATGCCCCTTGTATTGGATGCTCTCACCCATATTTTGCAAAATTTAGGGATTTCCCATTTTACAGAAAAGGCGAGCAATACCATAAAGTTAGGTACCAGGAAGAGGATAGAAAGAATTAGTAAGGGAGGTATGAAATGTCTTTATCTAATAAAATCTTTGGGGCAGTAATTTTAATAGTATTTTTTTGTTGCACTGTCTGGTGCTATCTCATCTGTTAAACTGACACAAAGGGGATTTAACCTTATTTTTAAAGACCTTGCAAATTCCCTTCACAATATGGAAGATAGGATATCTAAAAATTTTATTGAAATAGGGAAATCCCAGGGTATTGGAATCTTGGAGTTGGCAGAAATCGCAGCAGGTGATTCCCTACTACCAGGGGAAGAGAAAAAAATTCGAAATTGTGGCCAAACAAATTGGAGGGCTAAAGGGGATCGATGAATTTTCTTTTTTTCAACAAGAATGGAAAAGTTGTACTTTCTTCTGTGGATAATAGGGTGGGAAAAAAAATTGGATGTTAAAGCCTTGAAAAAAATCAATATCTAAAAGATCTGTTGTTGTTAAACAAGACAAAGATTATCTACACCTTTACAAACCTATTTTTGTAGACGAGGACATGGCCAGGTTTAATCCCCATTGGAAGGTTGGTGATTTTTTTTGGTCTTTTGTATCTTAAGATGTCCAAGGGTAACATGAACAAAATAATCCAAAAGAACCAGAAAGATATCTTGTCCATAATAGATAATGGAAAAACTAACCTTGACAAAACAATGAGAGAAAATATTTACTCAGCCATAATTGTGGGACTTATATCCCTTGTGCTAGGTATTCTTGTAATGTGGCTTATATTAAACACATCCCTTAAAAAAACCTCTACTGAGAATGGTTGATTTTGCAAGGGACATGGCTGGTGGTGACTTTGATAAGACCCTGGAAGTCCATAATAAGGATGAAGTGGGGCAGGTAATTGAGGCGTTGAATCAGGTGGCAATTTGCACCCAGAACATAATTTCTCAATTTAATAAGGCTGTTTATGAGATATCCCATGGTCAACTGGACTATAGGGCAGATGCTTCAACTCTGTCTGGGGGATTTAAGGATTTGATTCGAGGTGCAAATAAGATAGCTGATACATTTGAGACGCTGATAAATAGTCTTCCTGTTGGTATAGCAAACTTTGATGGGGAATTTAATATAAAGTATGTAAACTTAGCAGTACAGAGAATGTTGGGAAGTAGTTTTAAGGAACTTATGGGTAGTAAATGTTGGAATCATTTAAATACACAAATATGTCGTACAGAAGAGTGTGTTTGCAAAAAGACCATGTCTAGCAGGGAACCCATTACAAAGGAGGTGGAAGCCAACATAAATGGAGAAATAAAACATTTAGATGTAACTGGACTTCCAATAATTGGCTTAGATGGCAATGTGGTAGGTGCTACAGAAGTTGTCTATGACCTCACAGAAATTAGAAATATCTATAAAAAAATTGCAGGACGCAATTAACAGGGCCATTGATATTTCTTCTAACCTGGCCTCTGCTTCTTCAGAGTTGGCTGCGCAAGTAGAAGAGGTGAGTCGAAGTGTAGATGATCAGGGATCTAAAACAGCAGAGATAGCAACTGCAATGGAGGAAATGAATTCTACTGTGTTAGAAGTTTCAAAAAAATGCCCAGCATACTGCGGAGGACGCTGAAGATACAAAAAAATATGACTGAGGAAGGTAGCAAGGCAGTTAATAACTCCTTTGAACTTATGAAAAATGTCCAGGAAAAGGCCAGACAGCTGCTTTCAGACATGAAGGAAATGGAAGACCATGCCCAGGGTATTGGTGAGATCATGAATACTATATCAGATATAGCAGACCAGACAAATCTCCTGGCACTAAATGCAGCAATAGAGGCAGCTAGGCAGGGGAAGCAGGAAGGGGTTTTGCGGTAGTGGCAGATGAGGTGAGAAAACTTGCTGAAAAAACAATGGTAGCTACCACGGAAGTTGGAGAATTTATAGAAAGGATTCAGCAGACAAGCAAAGTAAATATGCAATCCACCAAGGCAGTTAATGAAGCGATTGAGGAAAATATGAAACTGTCGAAAACTGCTGAAGCAGTCCTAAATAAGATGCTTGAGCTTGCAAATAGGACTTCTGACCAGATAAGAAATATAGCCACTGCAGCAGAAGAACAATCTGCAACCACTGAACAGATTTCAAGGTCAACAGAAGAGGTAAATGTAATATCTCAGGAAATAAGAGAGACCATGAATCAGTCTGTGGAGGCTATTACTGATTTAAATGAACTTGCACAGGAATTAAATAACCTAATTGAAGAGATGAGGAAAATTTAATATGTTGTTTATCCTTGACATGTTTTTTTTTATATTTATAAGCTTCAAATCTTCACAAAAACAGATGCCTTGTTCTCTGAATTTAGATTCAGAGGACCAAAAGACCAAAAGGAGGTGTTATGAAACTTAGAAAGTATGAAACCTTGATTTTGTTTAATCCTGACATGTCCAATTCTGAACGTCAAGAAGTGCTTGAGGATTTAACAAATGTAGTAGAGCAGGAATACAAAGGTAAACTGCTCATAACCGATGATTGGGGAATTAAAGAGTTGGCATACCCAGTTAATAAACATACGAGAGGGCACTATGTGCGCATTGAGTACGGGGTGCCTGGCAATGCAATCCAGGAAGTGGAGAGAAAATTAAGGTTAAATGAAGATGTGTTTAAATTTCTCACAGTTAAACTAGAGGACAAATTTGAGATAGAGGAGGACTAGTTATGGCATTTAAATTTACACCCCGTAAAAAAATTTTGTCGCTTCTGTGCAGATAAAAATCTGCCTTTGGACTATAAAAGGCTGATATATTAAAAGATTTTGTGACCGAGAGGGGAAAGATAATTGGCAGAAGGATTACTGGCACATGTGCAAAACACCAGAGGAAGTTGACAAGAGAAATCAAAAAGGCAAGACAGATGGCCCTTATGTACTACACCACCATTCACAGTGTGGAAGTGAATAAGAAAATTAAAGGAGTATAGGGATGAGGGTTATACTTAGGACAGATATAGAAAAATTAGGCAAACTTGGGGATGTGGTGGATGTTAAACCTGGGTATGCCAGGAATTATCTTTTGCCAAAAAAAGCTGGCCATGCTGGCAACCCCATCTAATCTAAAAGTTTTTGAGCATGAGAAGAAGAAATTAGAAGAAAAACTCAATGCTGTGAGATTTCAGGCTAAGGAGTTGGCCGCTAAATTGGAAAGTGAAAAAAATCGAGATTTTTGTACGAGTAGGTGAAGGTGACAAACTTTATGGATCTGTTACTTCCTCGAATATTGTAGATGAACTGAGAAAAAGAGGGTTTGAAATCGATAGAAAGAAAGTGGAATTAGACAAACCCATCAGGTCGTTGGGTGATTATCAGGTTCCTGTGAAGCTCTATCCTGGTGTAGTGGCCACCTTAAATGTGTCTGTGGTGAGGTACCAGGAAGAAGGTGATGAACAGGCAAACCAAGGTGAGTAATTATGAGAGAAGGCCTTTTGTCTCCTCTCCTGAGAAGGTCCTGTCAGAGCTCATAAAAAAAGGTCCCCCCCCATAATTTAGAAGCTGAACAAGCAGTATTGGGGGGGTTTTGATAGATAATTCAATCTTCCATTCCATATTAGAAGTTTTAAAGCCTGAAGATTTTTACAGCCCGGCCCATAGGGTTATTTTTCATACCTTTTTAGAATTATATTCAAGAAATTCTCCAATAGATCTAATTACAGTAAAAGAAGCCCTGGAAAAGGCAGGTAAACTGGAAGAGGTTGGGGGTGTTGTGTACCTTGCCAGCCTTAGTGACCAGATAATCCCATCTGCAAGTGCTATACATTATGCTGAAATAGTTAGAGAAAAGGCAATAAAAAGGGAACTTATAACTGGTGGGGCAAGAATAATTAATCTGGCGTATGAGTTTGATGAGGACACAGACACCCTGTTAGATGAAGCAGAACAATCCATATTTCAGATATCAGAAGCCAGGGTGCTCCCTAGATTTAAATCCAGTAAACAGCTTGTTGATGAAATTTTTGAGCAACTAACTGCCAGGTTTGAGAGAAAGGAACTCATAACTGGGGTCCCAACTGGTTATAAAAAAACTGGACGAATTAACTGCAGGCCTGCAGCGCACTGATCTCATTATCATAGCAGGGAGGCCCAGCATGGGTAAGACAGCCTTTGGACTGAATATAGGAATGCGGCTGCATGTGAACACAATGTCCCAACTGCCATTTTTTCCCTTGAGATGTCCATGGAACAACTTATGATGCGTATGCTGTGTGCCAGGGCCAAGGTGGATTTAAAGAATATGCGAACTGGTTTTTTTAAAGGATGAGGATTGGGCCAGGTTGTATGTTGCTGCTGATGAGCTTTCAAAGTCGCCCATATACATAGACGATACGCCTGCATTGGAACCCCTAGAGCTTAGAGCCAGGTGCAGGAGACTCAAAAGTGAAAAGGGGCTAGGCCTGGTTATTATTGATTACTTACAGCTTATGCATGTTCCCCAAAAAAAGGGACTCAAGGGAACAGGAAATTTCATATATATCCAGAAATTTAAAGGCCCTTGCAAAGGAAGTTGATGTCCCAGTAATCGCCCTTGCCCAGTTAAACAGGAAGGTGGAAGAGAGGAAGGACAAAAGGCCAATGCTATCAGATTTAAGGGAATCTGGGGCAATTGAACAGGACGCAGACGTGATAATATTTTTATACAGGGATGAGGTGTACAACAAAAAGGAAGACAATCCCAAGAAAGGGATAGCAGAAATAATCATTGGGAAGCAGAGAAATGGTCCAATAGGCAGCTTGGAACTTGCATTTTTATCCAATTGTACTGCCTTTGAAGAGCTTGAAATAAGGGAAGAGTAGATTTTTAGGAGTAAGATTATGGTGCAAGAGTATTTACATAAAGAAGAAGTGATGTCCAGAGATGAGCTAACACAGCTTCAATTACAAAGGCTTAAACACACCATTAGGCAAGCAAAGAAAGGACTTTTTTTACTGGGATCGCTTAAGCGGCATTGAACCCGAGGATATAAAATCAATAGATGATATAAAAAGTCTTCCATTTACCACAAAAGACGATTTAAGGAATAACTATCCTGTGGGGCTCTTAACTGAGTCAGTTGCTAAAATGGTTAGACTCCACGTATCATCTGGTACAACTGGAACTCCAACAGCAGTACTGTATACAAGGAAGGACTTAGATACTTGGGCAGATTTAATGGCCAGATGTATGTATATGGTAGGTATAAGACCATGGGATATTTTCCAAAATCTCAGTGGTTATGGGCTTTTTACTGGTGGGCTAGGTATTCACTATGGCGCTGAAAGACTGGGTTGCTTGACCATCCCTGCAGGCTGGTAATTCAAAGCGGCAGATAAAACTCCTAAAGGATTTCAGGGTAACGGCAATTCACATCATTCCGTCTTATGCCCTTCACCTGGCAACTGTTTTTGATGAATTAGAGGTTGACCCAAAGTCTCTGCATTTAAAAATTGCCTTAATAGGAGCAGAACCACATACAGAAGAGGTTCGTAGGAGAATAGAGGAAATATATGGGGTAAAGGCATATAATTCCTATGGACTCTCAGAGATGAATGGCCCTGGGGTGGCATTTGAATGTACTGAACAAAATGGTATGCACCTGTGGGAGGATGCTTATCTACTGGAAATAGTTGATCCAGAGACCTTGGAGCCTGTAGAAGATGGAGAAGTGGGAGAGCTTGTGCTAACAACACTTACTAGGGAGGGTATGCCCCTTATTAGATACAGGACCAAGGATTTAACTGCCATTATTCCAGGTGAATGTCCATGTGGCAGGGTACATAAGAGGATAGCTAGGATTACAGGTCGTTCAGAGATATGATTATATTAAAGGGAGTTAATATCTATCCAATGCAGGTTGAAAAAGTGCTTATGTCCATCCCTGAAGTGGGACAAAATTACCTTATAATTTTGGAAAAAGAGGGATATATTGACCAGATGAGGGTGCAAGTGGAGATAAAGGACGAATACTTTGTTGAGGATATGAGGGAGCTCAAAAAGCTTCAAAATAAGATAGCCAGAAGGCTAAAGGAAGAAATTCTTATTACCCCCAAGGTAGAGTTGGTTGAACACAAGAGTCTGCCAAGGAGTGAGGGAAAGGCTATAAGGGTTATAGACAAGAGAAATGAAAAATAAGGTCAGGGGAGTTTAGTTATGTCTGGGAGTTATCCTGAGTACAGGGGAGATCTAGAATATGTGTGTCAGGTGTGTGGCTCCAGGTTTGATAGTGATGAGCTCCTGTACACATGCCCAAATTGCAAGGGGGTTTTTCTCTTAAAGGACAAAAAGTTCAATGAGCTAAAGAAGATTTCAGGAGAAAGGTGGAGAGAAATTTTTGATGAAAGGGCAAAGACCAAGATCTATCAGCTAAGAGGGATCTTTCGATTTTTTGAATTAATGGCACCAATTTTGGAGCAAGGGGATATAGTATATCTTGGTGAAGGAAATACTCCCATTGTCTTTGCTTCTGAGAATTTTAAACGATATTTGGGAATTAATTTTGCCTATAAAAATGAAGGACAAAATCCCAGTGCTTCCTTTAAAGATAGAGGCATGGCCTGTGCCTTTAGTTATCTTAAATATCTGATTAGAAAAAAAAAGTTATAAAAACATCCTTGCCATCTGTGCCTCAACAGGTGATACATCGGCTTCTGCAGCCATGTATGGCGCATATGTTGGAGATCCAATAAAAAGCGTTGTTCTGCTTCCCCATGGAAAAGTAACCCCTGAGCAGCTTGCTCAACCCCTGGGAAGTGGAGCCACAGTGCTGGAATTGCCAGGGGTATTTGATGACTGTATGAAGGTTGTGGAATATCTGGCTGATAATTACAACGTTGCACTTCTAAATTCAAAGAATAGCTGGCGAATTTTAGGGCAGGAATCCTATTCCTTTGAAATAGCTCAGTGGTTTGATTGGGATTTATCTGGCAAAGTTATCTTTGTTCCAATTGGAAATGCAGGAAATATTGCAGCCATTATATCTGGTTTCATAAAGTTATATGAGCTCGAAATAATAGATACCTTGCCCAAAGTTGTGGGGGTACAATCATCCCATGCCGATCCTGTTTACAGGTTCTATGCAATGGATGAAGATAGGAGAAAATACGAGCCTGTATCAGTTAGACCATCTGTTGCCCAGGCTGCTATGATAGGAAATCCTGTTTCCTTTCCAAGGGTTAAGGAACTCGTTTCCAAATATGAGTCCATAGGCGGTGGTGGTATATTTAATGTGGTACAGGTGGAAGAGCAACAGATAATTGAAGGCATGTTAACTGTAAATAAAAATGGCCACATAGCATGTACCCAGGGTGGTGAATGTTTTGCAGGTATGTTACAGGCAAAGGAACAAAAGATAATTGATAAAGATGAAATTTGCATATTAGATGCAACTGCTCATTCATTGAAATTTCTCAAATTTCAGCAAATGTATTTTGAGGATAATTTCCCTACAGAATATGAAATTTCTCCAAAGGATGAGTTAAAAAAATTTTCCTAGCTTGGTTTTGGATATTGCAGAAAAGGATTCCTTATCCAGGAAAGAATTTTATAAAAAAAGCTGTTGACAATATAGTAAGTCATTTAGGACTTCAGACGAAAAAGTAATATTAGTTATAAATTTAACAGATAAATTTTATAAAGGGGAGAAAGGGGGCATTTAGCCCCTTTTTATATTACTTTATTAGTTATAGATCTCTTTTTTTTCAAGGCGATTCCAATACAGGTTATTGCTCCCCCCATGTTACTGCAATTCCAAAAATCATCATTAAAATTGATCCAGTGCTCATATTACCTGCTCCTTTTTATTTTTTTATAATTATTATTAAAGCTGCGTCCCATTTGCATGATAAAGCTGAGGATTATAATTCCAATAACTATTGCCCATCCAAAGATTAATATTGCACTAGTTGGATAACCCCCGTAAGGTTTCTTGATATCGCCAATAAGATTACCAATAGCCATATAACCTAAAACTATTGGAGTGAGGATCTTTAAACAAAAGTTCCACCACTTACCCACAGAGAAGTCTGAAAGGGAATTTGCATGTTCACGTAATGAATCCAGTTTGAAAAACCAGGAGAGCAAGAGGACTTCTACCAGGCCAGCAAATACAATTCCAAAATTATTGATAAAGTGATCTACTATATCCAATATAAGTAAGCCGCCCTGAGTTGTAAAAATAAGGCTTAATAAAAAGCCTACTACACAAAATAAAGATGTAGTTGGTTTGCGATCCCATTTAAACTTGTCCATAAGACCTGAAACACATGTTTCAGTTATTGAGATCATTGAAGAGAGACCAGCAAAAACTAAGCTTAAGAAAAATAGAGTTCCAAAGAACTTAGCACCAGGCAATAAACTAATTGCCTTTGGTATTGTCACAAACGCCAGTCCAACCCCTGCTCCAGCTACATCTTTTATGCTAACACCCTGTTTTTGGGCCATATATCCAAGTACTGAAAAGATCATGATACCTGCTAAGATGCTAAAGCCACAATTTACAAAAGTGGTGATCATTCCATTATTATTTATATCGGATTTTTCTGGCAAGTAACTTGCGTAGGTTATCATAATTCCAAAACATATGCTAAGCGAGAAAAATATCTGACCATAAGCTGCAGTCCAGACTTTGTAGTTTAATATTGCACTAAAATCAGGTCTAAATAGCCACTGGAGTCCTTCTGATGCCCCTTTTAATGTAACTGCCCGACCCAACATGATTAGTAATAAGATAAAAAGCAGTGGCATAAAAATCTTATTGGAAAATTCAATTCCTTTTTTTTACTCCACTAAACAATATCAACCAGGTAATTAACCAGATCACAAGAGTTGATATAAATATTGGCCACACAATGTTTCCCCACTGCATTGGACTGGATGAGAGGTGAAGGAATTTACTAAAGAAGAATCCTTTTGTGTCCTGACCCCATCCTAAATTAAAGGCAAGTAATGTGTAATTTAATGCCCATGCAATGACCACAACATAATAGATGGAGATTATAAATGAAATAAAAACCTGCCACCATCCAAGCCACTCCCATTTTTCCTTTGCCTTTGCAAAGGACATTGGAGCTGATCCTTTATACTTGTGTCCCAATGCAAATTCCAGAATAATAATGGGGATACCTGCAGTTAACATTGCAAAGAAGTAGGGAATTAGAAATGCTCCACCTCCATTGTCATAGGCCATGTAAGGGAAACGCCAGATGTTCCCTAGCCCTATTGCAGAACCTACAGCTGCAACTACAAAACCAAGCCGTGTACCCCATTGTTCTCTTTCTGCCATTTTGTCCTTCCTCCCTTTTTAAAAATATTCAAATGGTTGCCTTCAATTTGCCCATAGTTTAAGAAAACAGAGAAAATAGTGTCAACTCCAAATTATAGGTAGAATATGGGAATTCAGAGTTTAGGTCTGTATGTTTAATGTTACTTCTTTAGTCCTCATTAGTTCATGGAGTTTACTTTTTAAGCTATAATTTTCTAAAGTTACAGCACCACTATGTTGTTTTTCAGGCTATTTAATAGCTCTTTGTCTGTAAAGTCAAAGTGAAGGGGGGTTAAGGTTATATATCCCTTGGTCAAATTCGCCCTGTCTGAATCAGGAGAGATCTGTCTTCTGGGATATATCCACAGAGCCAGAAATAGGGTTTTCCCCTGGGATCTTGTCTTTCTTCATACCAATCCCTATACACTGCCTGTGTCTGGGCACAAACCTTTATTCCCCTTACTTTTTTTTAGGGGTACATCCGGGAAATTTAGATTTAATACCCGGTTCTTAAATCTATCCCATTCTATTTTTTTCTATTAATTTTGCAACAAATTGTGCCTGGTCGCTAAGATCCTCAGGTGAAAAGTTGTCTATTGACACAGCAAGAGCACTGACACCAGCAAGGGCTGCTTCTGTTGCAGCTGCAACTGTTCCAGAATATAAAATATCCACCCCTACATTGGCGCCATTATTTATTCCAGATATTAACAAATCAGGAGGATTTTTTTAAGATCTTTGTGAGTCCAAGTTTAACACAATCCACAGGTGTTCCAAAAACCCCTATTCCTTCAAAGTTTTCATTTTTCACCTGTTTGATTCTAATGGGCGTTGCAAGGGTCACAGCATGGCCCACTGCTGATTGTTCAGTTAGGGGTGCTATTACTTTAACATCATGACCTGCTTCCCTTAAACTTTTGTACAATGCCCTTAATCCAACTGACCAGATTCCATCGTCATTGGTTATAACAATTTCCATCTTTACCTTGTTTTGTATTTTGGTTACATTTTGGGTTAGTGTGTTTTTAACAAGAGTAACATGTGGGAAAAGGATAAATAACAACCTTATATTTGGCAAGGATTATGGTAGTTAAAAAGAAATTTATCAGTGAACTTAAATGTGGCGACAGGGTTGATGATATCTTCGTGGTAACCAAGGCAAGACAGGCTCATCAAAAAATGGTCCTTATTGGGATATGGAACTCCAGGACAAAAGTGGGAGAATTCCTGCAAAAATTTGGTATCCACAAAGTGCTCAATATGATGAGATAAAAGAAGAGACTTTTGTTTATATTAGTGGATTTGTTGATTCTTATAGGGAGAATCTCCAGATAATTGTCCAGTCCTTAAAGGTCTTAATAGAAAATAAAGTAAGTATAGAGGATTTTTTTACCCACCACAAAAGTGCCCCCAGAAAGGCTTATGATGGAGTTGGAGGAATTGTGTTTTAAAAATCTAAAATACAGGCCATGGAGTCGATTAATAGGGATGATATTAAAGGATAAAGACATTAGAGATAGATTTATGAGTTGTCCTGCTGCAAAGACAGTGCATCATGCATATATTGGAGGCCTTTTAGAACACACTTTAAATGTGTGTAAGCTCTGTCTGGAAATATCTAGCCTATATCCAGAGGTGGATAGAGAGATTTTACTTGTTGGAGCAGTACTTCACGATATAGGAAAGATTGAGGAATTTAAGGGAAGTGTTATCTTTAACTATACTGATAGAGGTCAGTTGCTTGGGCATGTAGTGATGTCAGTTTTGTTGATAGAACCTTTTATTAAGAAAATAAAGGGATTAAACGAAGACTTAATAATGCACTTAAAGCATATTATACTATCCCACCATGGTGAGTATGAGTTTGGTTCACCTAAAAGGCCAAAGACAAGGGAGGCCTTGATTGTGCATTTTGCTGACAACATAGATGCCAAGTTAAATATAGTGAATGGCCTTGTTAACGACCTAGAGTATGAAGAGGAGAATTGGTCAAAGTACCAGCGTTTTTTTGGAAAGGAAAATATTTAGACCAGTACATACAGGTGATCTAGTTGAAGATGGAAGAGCGAAGAAGAGGAGGTCTATTGATCAATGTTTATTGCCTTTGAAGGAATAGAGGGTTCTGGAAAGAGTACCCAGTCCAAATTGCTTGCCGTGACTCTCAAAGAAGCAGGCCTTGATATTGTGTATACCAGAGAGCCGGGGGGGTGTTGTCTGGGGAATGAGCTTAGAAAAATTTTGCTTGATTCAAAAAAATAAAAATCTTGATCAGCGGTCTGAATTATTTATGTATCTTGCAGCAAGGTCCCAACATGTAAAGGAAAAAAATCATCCCTGCCTTAGAAGAGGGTAGAGTGGTTATTGTGGATAGATTTAATGATTCCACCATTGCATATCAAGGATATGGAAGAGGTCTAAATATAGATTTTGTATATAAGCTTTGCGATTTTTCCTCCTACGGCCTTTGGCCTGATATTGCCATAGTTCTGGACATGCCTGTTGAAATAGGCATTGAGAGGGCCAGATCTAGGAACCAACAATATAGAGGTCCTGGTAATGATGAGTCCAGATTTGAAGAAGAAGATTTGGAATTTCACAAAAAGGTGAGGGAAGGATATCTGCAACTCCACAGAAATTTTAGCCATAGGATTACTCTTATAGATGCCCAGGGCAATGTGGAGGAGGTTAGATCTAAGGTCTTTGCTTTAATAAAAGAGAGATTTGGTTTATAGATATTGGGAGACTCAATGGACAACATAGCTGTTATACTTTGTAGAACTAAATATTCAGAAAACATTGGTTCAGTTGCAAGGGCATGTGTAAATATGGGTGTAGATGAGATGATATTGGTAAGTCCCAAAGAATTTGATTTAAATAAGGCTAGGCCTTTGGCTACTCCCAAGGGCAAAAACGTTCTAGAAAGGGCATCCATTGTATCTAATCTTGAAGTTGCGTTGGAGAATTTTAATAAAGTTTATGGTACCACTGCTAGGACCGGGGGATGGAGGAAAAGGATCTTGCTTCCCCAGCAGGCAGCTTCTCAAATAGCAGAGGACATAGCAGAAGGAAGAAGGGTTGCCTTGGTGTTTGGACCAGAAGATACAGGGCTTTTAAATGAAGAAATAGAATTGTGTGGGCAACTTATCACAATCCCCACAAATCCTAATGCATGGTCTTTAAATGTGGCGCAGGCAGTTTTGATTATTTTATATGAATGTTTTAATAAAATATCCTTTTACAAATGGAATAAGACGAATTTGGAAAAAGATTTGAGTAGATATGCCACCCATAAGGATTTACAATTATTATTTGAAAGCCTAAAAAAAAGTGCTTAGTGAGATTGACTTTTTATTGCCTGAAAATCCAGAGTATTTTATGCTTCCCATAAAGAGATTTATCCATAGGATAAATTTAAAGAAAAATGAGTTCAATATGTTAATGGGGATATGTAGGCAATTGCTCTGGTATTTTAACGGGCAAAAAAAATAAGGAAAAATAAATTTTTCTTGCAATAGTTGGTTTTTTTGTCTAAAGTAGATACATCTCCCAGTGATATATATTTTTGTTAACCTCAAAAAAAGGGAGAGGAAAGTATGCAAGACACAAAACAAAAACATGACCAGATGCTACAGTTAGTTTCATTTAAGCTTGGAGATGAAGAATTTGGCGTGGATATTATGCAAGTTCAGGAAATAATAAGGATGCAAAACATTACCTCTGTCCCTAATGCACCTGATTTTGTGGAAGGGGTGATTAATTTACGTGGTAGGGTAATCCCCATAATAGATTTGAGAAAGAGATTTGGCCTGGAAGAAAAATCCCATGATAAAGCCACGAGGATTATAGTGGTAAAGGTAGAAGAGATAACAGTGGGACTCGTGGTGGATGAAGTGTCAGAGGTATTGCGTATTCCAATAGATACAGTGGAACCACCTCCACCTATAGTAGCAGGGGTAGAGTCTGAATATATTAAAGGAGTGGGCAAGCTAGAAGACAGATTGCTTATATTATTAGATCTCACCAAGACTTTAAGTAAAGAAGAAAAAGCATCTTTGCAGATGATGTAGATGGATAAAAATAAGTATCGAGCACTTATATCTTCAGATTGGAATGAATGTTTGTCTCCATCCAGGCCCTTTGATCCTATAACTTTCAGATATCCTGAACTTTCAGAAAAGGTTCAGGATATTTTTATTAAATATACATCAAATCAGATATCTTATAAAGATGCACTGGGTAAAATAAAGAGTTTTTTTACCTGGTGCAATAACTCAAACAGATATGGATTATTACTTAAAGGAAAAGTTTTCTGTCTACCCAGGTATATTTGAGTTTATTAATTGGTGTAGAGATAATCACATACTTTTTATGATTAATACAACTGGTTTTATAGGGTATTTTGAGAGAGCTATATCCCTGGGGCTACTTTCCAATATAAGAATAATCAGCGGTAGCCCGTTTATAAGATTTAATATGTCTTCCAAAGGGCATTCTTTTTTTGGAGCTAAATGAAATAGATGACAAGCCCAAAAATACTTTCTTTGTGGCAACAAAATATAAAATCAAGAGGATTTTTTTTAATCGGTGATTCTGGAGGTGATGGTCCTCATTTTGTTTGGGGAAGACAAAATGGATGTGTATTAATTGGATGTATGGCTAAACCATCTCTCAAGTCTTTTTGCAATAAACATGGAGTTGAGATTGATCATTTTGTTGGGGACTATAGATCCAGTTCAAATAAGATTAATTTAATAGAAGTAATCAAAAAAATATATGGATGAAGAATAGGTAAGGTAAACCAATTACTTTTCCGTGTAAAAATAGTATCGCTCCACAAAGAAGTCTTTAATATTGACTTGTGGCCACATCCAGAAGGTCTCGAAACCCCTCCCAAGTATGAGGCTAGATGGTAGCGGGTTATATATCATCTCATCTGTATAAATAACATCTACCCTTTTAAAATTTAGTTCTCTGTATGACTTTTCAGATTTATCCACACTCACCTCTATTAGATTTAATGAGGGATGGCTTATTTTGATGTGTTTTTGGTTTACACCTGATTTGGAATTATTGCGTTTAACCACAACTCCATACCTTGGAGGCGCAATATGTTGTATAAAGTTTTGTAGAGAGGTATTGGAGCTTCCCACCCAAAAATAGGACCAAAATGGGTCAAAGCCTAATTTTAAATTCCCCACGTGTCCATCCGTCATCCTATACACATCAGGTATTCCCAAAAGTTCCAACGTAACCAATATATTTATTGGCCATGTGTTGTAGCTTCCTACTACATAAGTATCAATGCCAAGTATCCTTGGAATTATCAAAAGGGCTATTAATTGGGCGAGAGAGTCTACTTCTTTAGATAGAAAAACAAGCACTCCTTTTTTTCTTTTGATATGTTTTTATTATCTCTATTTGTTCAAAAAAATAGTGATCTTTTTTTTATTGAAGATGCAGTGGCTAGTTTTTTTCTGAAAAATTTTATAACTAAGGGAGATAGATTTTTTTTATTATAGATTTAACATATGGTTCTATACTATCATAAGCCCTGTCAAACTCATAGTCCTCTATGGGGCAAAGCTTATTAGCTTTTACAACTTCCTCTATAGCCAGCTCTTTATTTTTACCCATAGGCCTCCATATTTTTTTTTCTTGTCTTTGTTTTGATAATTTTAGGTCATATCTTATATATGAAACCTTAGCCATGTATTTTGAATAATTCACTATCTCTTTGAATTCAGGAAAGTTTTTTTTGAATGTATTCAAATCTCTTCCACGCTCCTTTGTATCGCTTTGTCCTGAAGTAAAAATTGGCAATGTATATTTCATGTTTTGCGAGAATGTATCTACATTTTCTTAAAAGTTTTTTTAGCCCTGGGAATATATTTAGAACGGGGATAGGCCTCAATTAATCTGGTAAAATAGGATATTGCTTCTTGTATACATAGTTGAGGGAGATCTATACTTGGTTTTTGCATGTAATTGGATAAACCGATCTGGAATATTACATAGTCTATATTTTTGTGACCAGGATGTAGGGACTCAAATTCTTTATAGGTGGTTTCGGCCTCTTCATATTTTTTTTGCATAAAAATAGCTATCACCAAGGAGTAGCTCTGCCCTAACTGTATAAGGGCTAAAGGGATATTTGTCTTTCATTTTCTGGAAGTATTCTATTGCATTGTCATAATCTTTTTCATTTAAGGCATCTTGTCCAGCTTCTAAGAGTTCAAGTGGTGTTTTTGGCTTTGGTTTTAAAAAATAGTAGTCAATAATCCCACAACCCGAAAACACCAGACAAAAAAATATACTCACTACAGTTAATCTGATTTTCATATTTTATATCCAGTGCTTGATTTAATTATTTCCCTGGAGGAAAAGGTATGCAGAGTGAGCAGCCTGTGCCCCATCTCCAGCTGCTGTGACAACTTGTCTACAGGTCTTTGATCTCACATCTCCTGCTGCAAAGATACCAGGTAGGTTGGTTCTCATCTCATTGTCTGTTACAATAAATCCCTTTTCATCTAGATTTAAATCTTGTGGAACAAAATTGCTATTTGGACTCATCCCAATAAAGACAAAGACCCCGTCTACTTTTAGCTGTGTTTTGTCCTGGGTTTTTCTATTTAACACTAAAATTTCCTCAACATTTTCTTTTCCTCTTATTTCTTCAACCACTGAGTCGTAGATAACCTCTATTTTGGGATTGTTGAGTACTCGTTCTTGATATATTTTGTATCCCCTAAATTGATCTCTCCTGTGGATTAGATATACTTTTTTTCGCTAATTTTGAGAGATATAGGGATTCTTCCAGTGCAGTATTACCCCCTCCAATACAGGCCACCACCTGATCCTTGAAAAACATACCATCACAAAGGGCACAATAGGACACACCTCTGCCTGTAAATTCTTCTTCTCCAGGTATGCCCAACTTTCTATGGCTTGCTCCAGTGCAAATAATCACAGTTTTGGATCTAACCTCTTGTTCTGAGAGTATTATTTTGTTGTCTTTATATGCATGTTGTATTTCAAGGACTTCATCTGTAAACTTGTCCACATCAAAGGAGGACAGGTGGTTTTCCATTTTTGCCATGAGCTCATATCCTTTTATCCCCTCTGGAAATCCAGGATAGTTTTCAATAATCTCTGTATTTAACACCTGTCCTCCAGGGGCAAATTTCTCAGCCCATCCAATTTCAAGTCCCGCTCTAAGCAAATACATACAGGCTGTTATCCCTGAGGGTCCTCCGCCAATTACAAAAGCCTCATATTTTTTTCATTGTTAAAACGCCTTTTCATCTATCATCTTTTTCAGGTTACTTTTTGCAACCGCGCCTGTAACTTGTGATACAACTTCACCATTTTTAAATAAAATAAGTGTTGGTATGGCTCTAATGCCATATTTACTTGGTGTGGATGGATTTTCATCAACATTCATTTTTACTATTTTGATTTTCCCCTCATATTCTTGGGCCAATTCTTCTACAACCGGTGCAATAGCCCTACAAGGTCCACACCAGGGTGCCCAAAAGTCAACCAATACTGGCAATTCACTTTTTAACACTTCTGCCTCGAAATTGTTGTCATTAACTGGATTTGCCATAAGTTCCTCCTGAAAAAAATAGTTAAATTATAAATTTGCTCACCAATATGTTAAATATAGATATTAGCAAGATGTGTTATTTGTCAACTCTTGTTTTAGCATTTAAGTAGTCAAAGGGGATGGGACGACCTCTGGGTATTGCATCAATATCTATTGGATGTACAAAACCCCTTTCAAATAAGATCTTTCCTCCAAAGGCTATCATAATACCATTGTCTGTGCAAAATCTCTGCTCTGGGAAATAGATAGGCAAAGAGTAATTAGTAGCAAGGCCCCTTAGGTAACTTCTGATTATAGAGTTGGCTGCAACTCCCCCTGCAACTAATATTGACTTAATTCCTTTAAAGTTTTTTTATTGCCCTATCCAACTTAATTTCCAGGGTTTTTGCAACGCAGTGATTAAAAGAAGAACAGACCTTAGCTATCATTGGGCTCATTTTTTTTTATGTGCTCACGATTAATTTTTGTGGGCATTTTATTAAGCCTGATTTCTGGATGTTTGTTTATAAAATTAAGCACCGCGGTTTTTAGTCCACTAAAACTAAAATCCAGATTTTTATTGTCTATATAAGGAATTGGAAACATATTTGGTTCTGGAGTTTCATGCTGGGACAGTATGTCAATATATTTTCCACCTGGATAAGAGAGGTTTAGTAATTTTGCGGTCTTGTCAAAGGCTTCGCCCACTGCATCATCCAATGTCCTTCCTATAAGCTCAAATGTTATAGGATCTTTTATTATATATAGTTGGGTGTGGCCTCCTGATATTAGGAGGCCAATTGCTGGAAACTCAATATGTTTGTCAATAACACATGAGAGGATATGGGCATGGAGGTGATTTACGCCAATTAAAGGAACGTCCAAAGAGATGCATAGCCCTTTCGCAAATCCTAGTCCAACGAGCAGGCTCCCCATGAGTCCAGGCCCCCTTGCAACACATACAACATCAATGTCTTCTGGAGTTAGCGACGATTCATCTAAAAGTTGTGTAAACAAAATTGGGATAGCCTCTAAGTGGTTTCTCGAGGCAATTTCAGGTACAACTCCTCCATAAACAGCGTGTATATTTTCTTGAGAGATAAGCTTTTCACATAATATTTCATTATCTTGTAACAACGCCAGTCCAGTTTCATCACAAGATGTCTCAATCCCTAGGTATATGGTCATATTATAGTTAATCGCTTTTACTTTCTTTGTATATTTCTTGGACCTTCTCCACCTCTTTTTTTAGATCCTATAAAAAGTGGTGTCCTCTGATGCAACTCCTGGGGTTCTATCTCCAATATCCGTTTTAGGCCATCAGTAGCCATTCCCCCAGCGTGTTCTGCAACCATTGCCAGAGGAGAAGCCTCGTAGAGCAATCTAAGCTTTCCCTTGGGCTTTTTGGGGTCCCTGTAATCTGCAGGATACATGAAAATGCCACCATATAGCAGTGTCCTATGAAAATCAGCAACCAATGAGCCAATGTACCTTAAACTGTATAGTTTTCCCAAATCACTATTTGGATCCTTAAAAGTAGAAACCACCTTCTGGGTGGCCCCGTCCCAGTAATTCCAATAAGCTTCATTTACTGAGTAGATCTTACCTTGGTCAGGTATTCTGATATCTGGGTGTGAAAGTAGAAATTCTCCAACTGTTGGATCCAGGGTAAAACCGTGAACGCCTCCATCCTTGGTGGTATATACCATCATTGTTGATGGGCCATAGATAAAATATCCAGCTGCCACCTGCTCAACTCCCTTTTGAAGCACATCGCTTAACTCAACTTCTGGACCAACTCTCTCCCTTTTGGCCCTATATATGGAGAAAATTGTTCCAATATTGACATTGGCTTCAATATTTGATGACCCATCCAGGGGATCAAATACCAAAAAATAATCTCCAAGTGGTAGCCCATGGGGTATTTGGATAAGGTCAGCATGTTCTTCTGATGCCATTGCACAGAGAACCCCTGCCCTTTGCATCCTATGGACAATTACTCTATGGGCATACTCATCAAGTCTAGTAACCTGTTCCCCATGGACATTTTTGTCCCCTGTATAACCCAAAATGTCTACCAGGCCAGCTTTATTTACCTCTCTGGATATAATTTTTGCAGATAAGATTAGTTCATTTAAAAGTCTGGTAAAGCGTCCAGTTGCCATTGGAACCTGCTTCTGGTGTAGCAGAAGATGTTCCACAACAGTTACCTGTCTCATCTATGGCCTCCTTAAGGTGTTAATTTTTATAACTTAATTAAATAAAAAAATAGGTTTTTCCCCTAAAAATCTCACCAACCAATAAAAATTGGCTTTTCTCGTATGTATTATACCCTTAATTTGTTTTTTTTATCAACGAATTCCAATGAATTCCAGAGAGATTAGCTGTATTAATTCCATTTCCAATAATTACATGGTTGTCAGCTACAATTCCAAATTTTTGTAGCAGGTTGCACTTGTGAAAGGCCAAATTCTTTAAATCTACTACAATTGAAATAAGATAGTAATTATCCTCTCCATTCCTCTGGCGGTTAACAATAATAAGTTTGTTTTTAGAAATAAGATAAGATATAGGATTTAAGGTCTCCTTTGAGTATAGATCATTAATATTTTCTTTTGCTATGCATAGTTTTTCACCCCTTTGTTTTCTTAAACTAACCTGACCATTTTTGCTCTCCATTATATATATCCCCAGTATCCAGGCCTTTGGGATAGGACTATATTTGATTTTTGTTCAAAGTTGTCAATGGACAAAGTTTCAATGATATTTATGAGTTGGTCCAGCTCAGTATCAAAATTATAAAAAGTATCTGCTATTTTTTTTCTCACCCCTGGGCAGTTTCCACCTCTTTTGGGAGATTTTTGTGTCCACCTTTAAAAATCGTCCTTCCCATAGATAGGTTACCTTTGACCAGATAGATGAGCACCCTGTAAAAAAAGATCATGAAAAAAACACACCCAGAATAACTTCTTCAAATCGTATCCTCCTATTCTTATTTTTTTATATTGTAAAAGAAATAAAATTTTATTAATAATTAACAAAAAAATCATTTGCAGTACCCTTGAACTTCTATCCTGTTTGACTCATAAAAGGCAACCCAAAAAAAGGGGATAAAAATGGAATTTGGAGTAATCTTTTTATTAGTTATTGCGTTCACCTCTATTGATTTTTTTTATTTATTTGAATATGAAAGAAAAATTTAGAAATACCTCTACCAGAGTTGAGGATGAATATAACAAGATCAGGACAAAATATGAAGAGCTAAAAGGTGAGGTAGAGGTGTTAAAAAAAAGAGCTCCAAGAGAAGGAAGCCTACTATGTAAAATTAAAAAAAATAAACAAGAGGTCAAAGCAAAGGAAGAGGCAGAATCCAAGCCTGACGAGGTTAAAATTTTACTTTCTGAAAAATTGGTCTCCCTCCATGATATAAAAAAAAGCAAAAGAGTTTATAAAAAAATAACAATTCTCCTCTTTCCATTGTGGATGTGCTGGTTATGTTGGGCAAGTTGGATGCAAAGGGGGCTGAACTTGTTAAGTCAAAAATAGGGAAAGATGGATAAATGGTTATAGGAATTTCTGCAATAATTATATTTTTGATATCTTTTTGGGTACTAGGTTATATGTACCAACAAAACAGCTCACAAATGTCTGTTAAAGAGAGAAGGTTAAGGGAAAGTATCAATTCCATTAAAATAAAAATGCAGGCACTGGAAAGAGAAAAGAGTATTTATCAAAAGAAGATTGAGACCATTGATCGAGACATTAAAGAACTAGAAGAACAGATAAAAGACCTGGAAGAAAGGGAAATTTTAGTATAAGAACATTAAATTGCCCTGGCCTCTAGTCTGTTTGCCAGTTTTTTTTAAATTCACTAAAAGTTTTTTTTCTTTTTGGCCTTGTCCTTTCTATTAGTTTGATTCCTGGTAATGGTTAATTGGGAGAGCTTTTTTTTCAGCTTGTTTGATAGATTCGTTGAGTTCAGCTATCTTTGCTTCATCTGATTCCTTTTCAAGGAGTTCTCTGTAAATATTAATGGCGCCTTTAAAATCGCCCTGTGCCATTAATATGTCCGCCATGGTCTTGGTTTTGAAATCTATCTCCTCTTTTACTTGATTATCTCCCTCTTCTCTGGTCCCTACCTTGTTATCCATGTCCTTTTTTTGGGCCTCTACTACTGTGTGCTCATCTATTGCTATATGTTCTCCTTTGAAAGATTGGTCACTATTTAAATAGTTGTATAGGGACTCACTTATATTAGAGGTAGTTCCATTTTTAAAAATTATACTTAAAAGAGATATTATCAACGCCAACTCATAATTTCCCTTGTTGGCAACAAGGTCTGCCCAATTCTTCCAAAAAGCGGAGTAGGTTGTCAAAAGGGAGTGAATTTTTTCAGTATGAAAATTTGCCTCTTTATTTTGTTTATTTTTTTGAGAGGAGTTCAATTAAAAGGAGCCTGGCTTCAACATGGTCGGGGTTTTTTTTCCAATCCCATTTTTAAAGTGGATATGCATCTATCTATATCTCCTTTTTCAAAATAGAGCTTTGCCAGTTGAAAAAAGAGTTTAGATGACGGCTCTTGTTCCAGTATCTCTTCAAAAATTTTATCCTCTCATCTAGAATCATATTTTATTCCCATTATGTAAACTTTGGATTCAATTAGCCCTGATGTAGAGCAATTCACCTTTTTTTTCCCAAGGTGAAGTTTTTGTCTAATTATTTTTTTCCTGAAACTCTGAATTATTTTTTTTATGAGCTGGATCTTTCTGCTTAGTTCAATGTTTTGTAAGTGGAGTTTTTTTTATTTTTTTTTCTGTATTCAGCTCTTATGTTTTTTTAATTTTAATAAATTGGGAATTCCCATTGGGGAAAAAATAATTCTGTACAATAAAAATAGATTTAAAATTAGTAAAAAGATCGCTCCAACCTTTAATAGTTTCAAGCCAATACCTCAGTTTAGTTTTGTATGTATTTTAATTTGTTTAAATTTAATATACAGTTATTAATTTCCTGGCACAAATTCTTTGTCATGAATTCAATCTTTTCAAAGTCCTTATCTGAGATATCCATTTTATGGATATTTTTCCTGAATTTTTCTAAAAATAAAAATTCTTTTTCAAAATAGCTCGCTCCAATTATATTCCTAAAAATATTCTGAGTTTCAAGGATAAAGTCTATCCAATTTACAAGTTGTAATTTTATCTTTTTGTTATTCATTTTCCTTTACAAATCTCCATGGAGTTAAAAAAATCCTTGTGTCTTTTAATGACATCTTGGATTAGGTTTTCTATATTTTCAGCGTCATCAAGTGAAATATATGAATTTATGCCCAAAATAAATTCCCTATTGGGATCAAATGTCTTTGAGTTTCTTCCCATTGCTATTACGTTTATTTGTCTTCTTAAATTACCTGGCCACAGATCTATTTCACTCAGAATTTTCAATGCCTCTTCATTATCAGAAAAAAATTATCATATCATATCTATTTAAATTTATTTTTGCCAGGGCTTCCTCAATGTTAGAGGCAGTACTTATTATATAGTCTAAATCCTTTAATATTTTTTTTTAGTTTGTCAAATAGTTCCTTTTGATCTAAAAATAAGAACGCGACTTTTGATCCAGGTGGATGCATCTCTGGTTCAATTGACGGCAAATTATAGGTCTTATCAACTCTATGTTCCGTGGGATTTGGTTCAGTATCCCTAACAATTTGGATTTTTTTTCTCCGCACCCAGGACATCTCACACTGAATTTTGCCACATTAGGGATTTTTTTCATCTGGTATTTTAAATTTTTTTATTACAGTTACCACAGTGTATATCCATACAAAATTCCTTTTGTTATTTCCCTGATATCCTTTTTTCATAATCTAGATCTAACTCTAGCCCATCTATATCTGTAACTTTCTCCCCTCTCTTAGCCTTTATTTTATCAATCATCTGTCCAAGTCTTGCTTTGTCTGAACCATTTAACATGGCTACTTCTTCTGTTATAATGCCATCTTCAAACAATTTTGCAATGTATTGATCAAAGGTTATCATACCATAGGTAGATCCAGATTCTATTATATTGTAGAATGTCTTTTCTCCTTCTTCTCCATTAACAATTAAGTCGCGCACTCTTATATTGTTTACCATAACTTCAAAAGCTGCTACCCTTCCCCCTTGTTTTTTGGGAAGAAGCCTTTGTGATACCACGTACTTTAGGCTCTCAGACAGACGACCCCTTATAAGTCTTTCTTCTGCAAGTTCAAACATTCCTATTATCCTGTTTACTGTTTGTCCAGCATCAGAAGTGTGCAGGGTCCCAAGAACCAGGTGACCAGTCTCTGAGGCCTCAAGGGCTATTTCTATGGTTTCTCTGTCTCTAATTTCGCCAACAAGGATTATTTTTGGGGCCTGACGAAGAGCAGCCCTTAGACCAGAGGCGAATGTATCAAAATCAATTCCAAGTTCCCTTTGATTTATAGTGGCCATTTTGTGTGGATGGATAAATTCTATTGGATCTTCAAGGGTAATAATGTGTTTTTTTTGGGTGGAATTTATATAGTCTATCAGAGCTGCCAGAGAGGTGGATTTACCTGTTCCTGTTGCACCTGTGACCAGAATAAGCCCAAATTTTTCCTTCGCCATCTCATAGAATATTTCAGGTAATCCCAACTCATGAATAGAAGGTGGCTCCATGGAAAGTTTTCTCATAACTATAGCCAGGGAACCCTTTTGATTGAATACGTTTACCCTAAATCTAGAACGACCCCTGAGCTCATATGATAAGTCGCATGAGCCGCTCTTTATTAGGTCCTGATAAAGTTTTATATTTCTATTGAGAAGGCATTCTACAATACAATCAATCTGCCACGCTTTAGTTTGCCAGGGTCAGGTTCAACAGGTATGTCTGCTAGTTCTCCATCTACTTCTGCTTGTATTCTCTTTCCCACTGTGAATATTATATCAGATGTTTTAGGGGCAAAATCTAAAATTTGTCCAACCATGTGGTCCAATTGTGACCTCAACATAAATTACATCTCCAGGATTTTTAATTTCCATTTAGGCTTCAGTGAAATCCTTTGGCGGTTCTGCCAAAAATTGCCTAAATTTTTCTTTGTTTACTGCTTTGTTATATGCTTGCTCTGGATCAATAATTCCCTTTTCAAGTAGTTTCATAATTGCGTCATCTAACGATTGCATTCCATGTTTTCTTCCAGTCTCAATCATAGAGTTGATCTGAAATACCTTGTTTTCCCTAATTAAATTTCTAACAGCAGGAGTTGCAATTAAGATTTCCAGGGCAGCAACCCTACCTTTTTTTGTCTATTCTCTTAAACAGATTTTGGGCTATTATTCCACGTAGAGAATCTGCTAAGGATGAACGGATCTGTCCCTGCATTTCAAATGGGAATACCTCAATAATTCTGTCAATTGTCTTTGATGCTGAAATAGTATGAAGGGTTCCAAACACCAGGTGACCAGTTTCAGCAGCCTCTAAGGCAAGGGCGATTGTCTCAAAATCCCTCATTTCACCTACTAGAATAATATCTGGATCTTCACGAAGGGCACCCCTTAGGGCTGCTTTAAAACTCCTAGTATCCCTACCCACTTCCCTTTGATTTATAAGACAATTAATGGTTGGTGTACAAATTCAATTGGATCCTCAATGGTAAGAATGTGATCTTTTCTGTTTCTATTGGCGTAATCAATCATTGCAGCAAGTGTAGTTGATTTACCACTTCCAGTTGGACCAGTGACAAGTACCAGCCTTTAGGTAACATTGTCAAATTTTTAAGGATAGGGGGAAGTCCCAATTCATCTATGGTCAAGATTTTTTTGGGGAATTTCCCTAAAAACTGCTGCAATTCCCCTGCCTTGCAAAAAAATAGTTTGCCCTATACCTTGCTAAATTGGGCACTTCATAGGCAAAATCAATATCTCCAGTCTCTTCGAATTCTTTTACCTTTGCCTCTGGGGTTATCTCATACAGCATCTTTTTTTAACTCTTCGTGCTCCAGAACCTTATATTTTACTCTCTGGAGGTCTCCATGTAGTCGGATTATTGGTTGAGAGCCTGAAGAGAGGTGTAAATCAGATGCACCAACTTCGTGCATCATTTTGAAAAAAAGCATCAATTTGTGCCATTTATTCCCCTCACTGGTTTTTAGCTTACTTCTTTTAAGAATTTATATGTGTAATTTACACCAGAGAACAGAGTTAATGCAAGTGCAATATAGAGAAAAATATTTCCCCAATATGATGGATTAAATCCTTTTATGGGATAATGAAAAATAAGGGGACTCAGTGCAATTATTTGAAACAGCGTCTTTAATTTCCCGTATTTGTCTGCTGCAATTACTATTCCCTTTTCTGAAGCAATTGCCCGAAGGCCTGTAACAGTCATTTCCCTGCCAATTATCAAAATAGAAATCCAGGCAGGTATCCATTTTAGGTATGTGAGCATAATTAAGGCGGACATAATGAGTAATTTGTCTGCAAGAGGGTCTAGAAATTTTCCCACGTTGCTAATTAAATTGTATCTCCTGGCCAAAAAAACCATCTAAGAAATCAGTTATAGAAGCCAGCACAAACACCACAGTGGCCAATAAACAGGTAAGTCTGCTAGGGAAATAAAGCAAAAGAATTATAAAAGGAATAGCTAAAATCCTGAGTAATGTCATTTGATTTGCCTTGTTAATCATTAATTCCTCCATGAAATATAAATTTCTACTACTCTTCCCTGGATAACGCCATGGGATAGTTTTTCTTCTTTAGATTGCTATATAACTCTAAGACTTTTTTTTACATATCTTTGTGTCTCTAGGTAAGGAGGAATCCCGTGATATTTTTTTTACTGTGCCTGGTCCAGCATTATATGCAGCTACCACAAGTTCTATTTTGTGGAACATATCCATGAGTTTTCTCAAATACCTTATTCCACCTTCGATATTTTCTTCTGGATCAAAAGGAGAAAACACGTCCAGTTCCCTTTGAGTGATGGGAACAATCTGCATTAGGCCCTTGGCTCCCTTTTTAGATATTGCATTGGGATTAAAGTTGGATTCAACTGCAAGGATAGAATAGGCAAGGTTGTAGTCTACATTGTAAATTCTACAGTACCTTTTCAAGATCTTTTTTTATTTGTTCTTTATCAATTAGGCTGTATTCTGAAATAAAGGGTTTGTATTTTGGATTAGTTGGGATATCTGTAAAGTGTAATACACCATTTTTGTCTTTATAAAAGTATATGGTTCCTGCATCTAAAAAAAGTGGGTAAAAAAAATAAGAAAATAATGAGACAATAAAAAAAGTCTTATCATTAATTTATCCCTTTAGTGCCTCCCTTTACCCATCCATATTTACCTACTAACTCCACAAATTGAGCAGGTCCCAGGTCCTTTTTTTAGGTATTTCCCATCCTTTTTTTAAGATCTTGATAAGGCGCTGTTTCCTCTGTACATCCCCAGTTGGGATAACCAGGATTCCAGGATCCTTTAGTTGTTCAAATAAAGGATATGGGATTTCAGGACCACCAGCAGTAACAATTATTCTGTCATATGGAGCAAATTCCTTCCAGCCTAAAGTTCCGTCGTCTAACTTCAGCTTCACATTAAAATATCTAAGTTTGGTGAGTAGGTTTAATGCCTTAATGTACAAGGGTTTTATACGTTCAACAGTGTAGACTTCTGCCCCCATCTCAGCAAGCACAGCTGCCTGATAGCCAGATCCTGTTCCAATTTCCAATACCTTCATGTTAGGCGATAATTCAAGTGCTTCAGTCATTTTTGCAACAATATACGGTTGTGATATTGTTTGACCATATCCTATTGGAAGTGATCCCCCTAAATATGCCCTGGCAGCTAGTGCCTCATCCACAAACTGATGTCTCTTTACTTTTAACATGGCTGAGATAACAGCAGGATCTTTGATTCCTCTGCCAATTACCTGCTCCTGTACCATTTTTTTTTCTTCTCAGTCTAAAATCTAGGTGCATCTATCTAACCTGATCAGGACCTTATATCTTTTTTTAATGGCTGTATTTTTCTCTTTGTTTTTTTTAAGGCCTCTTCTTGTTCTTCAAAAGAAGAAAAACCAGCCTGGTGCAAGGCGTCTAAAACTGTCTGATCCCAGTTCCAATTAGAGTAGATTACAGGTTTATGTAATTTGTCCCTAAAGGATTCCAGTTCATTTCTATAGAATTGTTCCTTGGGGGTCTGTAAATTGTTATTTAGTTGCCTGCTGAGCCTGTTTATTTCCCCCTCATACCACTGGAGTATATCTGCTGCTGTGGTATTTTGTTTTATGATATGACCGTATCCTTCTTGTTTTAGAATATTACAAAGTCTCTCAAAGTGTTGTTGCTTTAGCCACTTGCCTAGATTCTTTAAAGGTATATTTTCCTGCTCAAGCTCAAACACGTCATATTTGGTCTGTGCATAGGTATCAGGAACAACAGAGGCTGATACTATCCCTGCAATACATACAAGTCCTCTAATTATTTTACTATTAGATACACCCTGGCCACAGAACCCCACTTTTTTTCCCATATTTTTGGCCTGTTAAAATAGTGGTTAAAATTGCCCATACCACTGCTGGATCTTCTTCATCATATACCTTTCTAAGCCTGGGATTATCCCTATCTGTTCCCAATACAAGCTGGGTCATGTCGTTTGAACCAATGGAAAAACCGTCAAATTCCTTTATAAATTCCTTTGCGAGTATGGCATTACTTGGAATTTCTGACATCTGAATGATCTTTAAGCCATCTTCACCGCTCTTTAAGTTGTGGACGTGCTCAAGATACCTTTTCATGGACCTGGCCTCTTCTAAAGTCCTTACAAAGGGCAGCATTAAACAAAGATTTTTACCTCCATATGCCCCCCTGGCCAGTTTAAATGCTTCTATTTCCCAGTCATGTAGGTTTCTTGATACACCCCTATACCCCAACATGGGATTGTCTTCTATTTGTTCAAATAAAAGTCCGCCCACAAGGTTTCTGTACTCATTGGTTTTAAAGTCTGTGGTCCTGTAAATGATCTCCCTACCATAAAATGCCATGCAAAAAGGGCCAGGCCCTGTGCCAGAGATTGTACATATAGTTCCTTGCCTGTCCTATAGCCTTTGCTTTTAATATGCTCTGATATCTTTTTAGGTAGATTTCTGACCTCATCCATTCTTTGTCCAAGTCCCACTTTTTGGGCAACATCTTCTCTGAGTCTTTTAATCCTTTCGATTACATGTCTTACTTCTGGGTCATCTTTTATCCTCTCATATTGGGAATTTATGTGCTCTTCTATTTCTTGTTTCTTTTGTCTATCTTCAGGGGAGTCCCCGAGGGTTAATAATTTGTCATAGTATCCCATGACATAGGCAATGTGTTCTTTTATGTCAGTTGATGTCTTTATCTCATTTAAATAATGGGTTGCATTCTCCAGATATGCATCCAATGCTCTGTCGCATTCCCTGATCTTTCTTTGAACAGCCAGCTCTTCCTCTCTTCCTGCTGTTACCCTACCACTAAGATCCTCGATTATATCAGTTAAGCCAGATATTATTCCAACATATTTTCTTAAATTTAGGTCAAAGGTGAGTATCCCAAGGTCCAGTTGTTCCTTTATTATCTTTGTGAGTTCGTTATCCAATTCCTTTAGTTTTTCTTCCACATAGACATTTAAAGTTCCATTGTCATATGCCTCAAGTGCCATTGGGTGGACCCCAATATTTCCAAGCATAAACTCAGCGCGCAAAAGTCCCACCTCAAAGTCTGGTGAATATCTTAGTCTGGATAGAAACATTGCCTGACCAACATCTGCCAGTATTAATCCTATTTTGGTCTTTGTGGGGGGAAGTTTGGATACATCCACTTCACCACCAACTTCTATTAAAGGAAGGGCGCCCCTATACACCTTTCCCCTGGAGCCATCCACTGTTACTTCTTGACCATCCAATGCCCTCAAAGACTCCACTTTGTTTATTCCAATAACTGAAGGGATTCCAAGTTCCCTTGATGTAATTGCCGCATGGGAAGTATCTCCACCTGCACTTGCAAGCACGGCAGACGCAATCCTCATTCCAGGTACCATATCAGGATCTGTCCTCTCAGCTGCGAGAATATCACCTTTGTTGATCTTATTTAACTCAAGGGCAGAGCGAAGGAACCTCACCTTACCACTTCCAGCTCCCCTAGATGCGCCATTTCCAGTTAAGAGTACCTCTGCATGTTCCAGGGCCTTGGGGTCAACCTCCAACCTTTTCATGTAGATTGTATAAGGATGCTTCTCAAATTCTATATTCCACCTTGTTTCAGGCCTTGCCTGGACAAACCAGAGTCTGTCCCATTCATCAATGCAGAACTCTGTATCCATTATGATTCCACCATAGGCCTTGCTAATGTTTCTAACACCCCTGGCTACCTCTTCTGCTTGTGCAAGGGATAGGGACCACTTGTATATTTCATCATCAGATACACTTACAACTACAGTTCCACTGCCATCTTCCTTGTATACAATTTTTTTTGTCCTTCTTCCCCATCTGCCTGATAACCACTTCCTGCCCATCATCCCTTTGAAATACGTAGTATTTATCCGGGGTTACCATGCCTGAGACCACTGCCTCCCCAAGACCGTAGCTGGCATCGATTGATACTAAATCATTTCTGTCTGTACCTCTACAACCAGTAGCCGTATCTGCAGAAAATGCTGTACCAGATATAACTGGATTTATCATTCTCATTATGCAAACAGAGAGGGAAGTATTTTCAATAGCCCATTCTTTTTTTGGCATTTTCTGCAATGGTATCGTCACCAGTCTTTTCAGCTAGATCCACAGCATCTAAAATTGCTTCTCTCCTATAGGTCATGGAGCGCAAGTTGTATGCAGATGCACAGTCCCATTGATATGCACGCACAACTTCTTCTTCTGAAGTTATGTTGAGGTAAGTGTCTTGAAGTCCTGCAAAGGCCTTTTTAGCGCTGTCTTCGCCTGCAGCAGAGGATCTAACTGCCACCCTTACATTTTCTTCTCCAACCTCTTTGCAGATGTCCCTATAGGCCTTGCGCACTGCCTCTTTTACCTCTTCTGGTAGATCAACTGACAAAATGGCAACCTGAACAAGAACTGAGCGTTTTCTTAGTTGATCTATTCCTTCAGGGGAGGTTGCAAAACCTTCAACCACATTATTTATAAATTTTCTGAGTTTGATTAACCTTTGTCCTTCCCTTTCTTGAAGCTTTTTTTACCTTTTCTGCTGTTGATCTTACAAATTTTCTCAAAAATTCTGGATCACTGTTCACCTCAACACTGTTCCAATCTACCTGTTCATACTCTCGCTCAACAACCTCCCTGATCAAGGTTGCATTGACATTGGTTTCGTCCAGTAGTTTATGAAATGCCTTGGCTGAAATCGCCCTGAATTGGGGAGCCCTAATTCCGTCAATCTGGCTAATAATAGCGGTATTATAGTTTTTACCACCAACTAGATATTCACCTTGTTTTCCAAGCAAAACGATCTCGCTGCCACTTAGTACAAGCTTTTTTTTCTAGCTCTTCTGTTGACACTACTACTTTTGTCTTTACCTGTTCTTTTAACTTTATATCCACACTGGGCATTCCCTTGTTTTCCTTTTGTTTTGCCATCATTTCCTCCTTAAATTACGTTATCCATTTCACATTTAATGTTTAACGCTAGATATGTGAGGCCACCAAATCCCCCATTTTTGAACACGATACAAGCTTAAGTCCCTCTGAATAAATGTCCTGTGTCCTGTACCCCTCGGAAAGGACTTGATTTACAGAACTTTCTATAGCTATGGCCTCTTGTTCCAGTGAAAAGGAATATCTGAACATCATTGCAAGTGAGAGAATGGTAGCAAGGGGATTGGCCTTATCCAGACCAGCAATATCAGGGGCTGATCCGTGTATAGGTTCATAGAGACCAGGCCCATTTGTCTTTTTAATGGATGCCGAAGGAAGCATTCCAATTGATCCTGTGATTATTGATGCTTCATCAGACAAAATGTCTCCAAAAAGATTTGATGTAACAATAACATCAAATTGTGAAGGATTTAACACAAGTTGCATGGCAGCATTATCCACATACATGTGCTGGAGATCAATATCTGGATATTCTCTTGCTACATCTTCTACAACTTCCCTCCAGAGTCTGGATACATCAAGCACATTGGCTTTGTCTACAGAACATACTTTTTTTTGTTCCTAACCCTTGCAATTTCAAAGGCTACCTTTGCAATCCGCCTGATCTCAGTCTCAGAGTATACCATTGTGTTATATCCAAATCTCTCCCCATCTCTTGTCTCAATTCCTTTGGGTTCTCCAAAATAGATTCCTCCAGTAAGTTCCCTTACAACTATTAGGTCAATACCTCTTTCAACTATCTCTGTTTTAAGACATGAGGCATTTTTTTAATTCTTTGTAGACCTTGGCTGGCCTAAGATTTGCGAAAAGACCCATTGCCTTTCTTATCCCCAGCAAGCCTTTTTCAGGTCTAATACTGTGGTCCACATGATCCCACTTAGGGCCTCCAACTGCACCAAGTAATACTGCGTCTGATTTTAGACATACATCTATTGTTTTTTGAGGAAGTGGCTCTCCAAATTTATCAATAGCACACCCGCCAATTAGTGCATGTTTTGTTGTGATTTCATGGTTAAATTTTTGGGCTATTTTTTTTAATACCTTTTCTCCTTGCTCCACAATCTCTGGCCCAATGCCATCTCCTGGTAGGACGCAGATACTGATTTTCACCTTTAATTCCCCTTTATCTTGTTTTTTTACATATTCAATAAGTCCGCCAACTTTTAGTAAATTTAACATAAAATCAGGCAACTTAGGAGTGTTTATTATTTGATTTTTGGTCAAATTCTGTAATTTCCCTTTGACTAGATTTACCAAAAGTTCATCGCCATCATCAATATTTTCCCACATATTTCCAATCTCAACCAAAGGAAGTCCCATGTTAAATGCATTTCGATAAAATATCCTGGCAAAACTGTGGGCAATAACAATGGGTATACCTGCGCCCAAGATAGCCAGGGGTGCATGCTCCCTTGATGAACCACACCCAAAATTAGGACCAGCTACTATAATGTCTCCTGGTGAGACCCTTTTTGTCCAATTGGGATCCAGCCCTGCCATACAGTGGTTGCCAAGCTCTTTTACATCAGTTGTCACTAAATAACGTGCAGGGATAATGGCATCAGTATCTATGTGGGCGCCTAACTTATGTACTTTGCCTCTAAACTCCATGACATACCTCTTTATTTTAAGTTCAACGTTCAAGGTTCAATGTTCAAAGTTTTAGGTACTCTTCACCCTTCTTTGCTGTGATCTATGTCTGTGGTCTGTGATCTGTAACTTCCACATACACTCACCTTTCACATACATCCTTCACCCTTCTCCCTACTCATAACCACTTCAGGATGGACAATCTCACCACAAATGGCACTTGCTGCTGCAACGTAAGGGTTGGACAGATAGACAAAACTGTCCAGGCTTCCCATCCTGCCCCTAAAGTTTCTGTTGGTGGTAGCCACAGCAACCTCACCTGAGGCCAGAATTCCCATATGACCACCAAGACATGGGCCACAGGTAGGTGGTCCTACAATGGCCTCTGCATCAAGAAAAATTTCTATAAGCCCTTCCTTTAGTGCCTGCTTATAAATCCCTGGCGTTGCCGGCAAAATGATCAGCTTACCCCCTTTTTTACCTTTTTCCCCTTTAAAATTTCCGCTGCTTGTCTCAAGTCAGTTATCCTTCCATTTGTGCAGGAACCAATAACCACTTGATCAACTTGAACACCTTTTACCTCTTCAACTGGTTTGACATTTTCTGGTAGGTGGGGACAGGCTACTTGGGGAGATAACCTGTCCACTTCTATGGTTATTCTATCTTCATATTCTGCATCTTCATCTGGGAACAGAAGTTTATCTACTTTTTTTGCCTCTACTTTCCTCGTATTTTTGGGTTATTTCATCAATGGGGAATAAGCCAACTTTTCCCCCAGCTTCTATGGCCATATTGGCTATGGTCATCCGCATTTCTACATTGAGCTGGCTTACGGCTTCACCTCCAAATTCTAGGGCTTTATAAAGTGCACCATCTACTCCAATTTTACCTATTAAATTCAAAACTATATCTTTTCCCTGAATGAATCTTGGCAACTTGCCCTTTAATTCAACAAAAATAGTTGGAGGGACCTTAAACCATGTCTCACCAAGGGCCATGGCAGCAGCTACATCAGTACTGCCAAGTCCAGTGGCAAAGGCTCCAAGACCTCCATATGTACAGGTGTGGCTGTCTGCACCAACAACTACGTCCATTGGCTCAACAAGACCAAGTTCAGGTAAGAGTGCGTGTTCAACCCCAACATCTCCCCCTTCAAAATAATTTACAACACCCATTTTTTTTGCAAATTCTCTAACTAGTTTTACCTGCTCTGCAGATGCTATGTCCTTGTTGGGGGTGAAGTGGTCGCAGACAAGGAGTACCTTTTCCCTATCAAATACAGCTTCAGCCCCCATTTTTTCAAAGGATTTTATTGCAAGAGGCGCAGTGATATCGTTTGCAAGCACCTTTGATATCTTGCACTGGATTATCTGGCCAACCTTAAAGTCTTTTTCTTCTGTATGTGGTTCCAAAATCTTTTGAACTAAACCCTTGCCCATACCTTTTCCTCCTGTTTCCGGGCGAGACGATTTAATGCGTTAATATATGCCTTTGCACTTGCCACAATAATATCTGGATCAGAGCCCCTCCCAATGGCTGTCTTGTTTCCCTCTTCCAATTTTACTGTTACTTCACCCTGGGCGTCTGTTCCCCCTGTGATTGCATTTATGGAAAATTTCAGCAATTTGGGGTGTCTTCCAATTAACTTGCTAATGGCATTAAATACTGCATCAACAGGCCCAACTCCAAATTCTGAAATTTGCTCATCAGTGCCATCTACTTCCATCTTTAGGGTAGCTGTTGGTATAGCCATGTTCCCTGATATGGAGCATAGATATTTTAGTTTGTATTTATCTGGAATCCTGAAGACCTCCTCCAATACAAGGGCTTCCAAGTCCTCTAAAAAGATCTGTTTTTTCTTGTCTGCTAAATTTTTAACTGCTTTGAATACCTGATCCAGTTGCTCTGGAGTCAGTCTGTAACCAAGGTTTTCCAACTGCTGTTTACAGGCATGGCGTCCTGAATGTTTACCCAGAACTAACTCTGATGGTGGTCTGCCTATGGACTCTGGAGTCATTATCTCATAGGTCAATCTATTTTGGAGTATGCCATGCTGGTGAATTCCTGCCTCGTGGGCAAAGGCATTTCCTCCAATTACGGCCTTATATGCTGGTATTGGCATACCAATTATCATGGAGAGTAGTCTGCAGGCTGGATAGAGGAGTTCCTTTTTTTATATTGGTCTCAAAACCATAGTAGGAATTTCTAACATGAATGGCCATTACCACTTCTTCTAAGGCAGCATTTCCTGCCCTCTCCCCAATGCCGCATAAAGTCACTTCCACTTGCCTTGCCCCAGCCTTTACAGCAGCCAGGGTATTAGCAGTTGCCAGACCTAAATCATTGTGACAATGTACACTCAAAATGGCCTTATCAATATTTTGTACGTTTTTCTTAAGATATCTAATTAAGTCTCCAAATTCCTCTGGTTGGGCGTATCCCACTGTATCTGGAATATTTATTGTAGTGGCTCCAGCATCAATGGCTGTTTCAACCACTTTTACTAGAAAATCCCAATCTGAGCGAGAGGCATCTTCTGCGGAAAATTCAACATTATGGGTATATCCCCTTGCCCTGGACACCGCCTTTTTTTACAGTTGTAATCACTTCTTCTCTACTCATCCCCAGTTTGTGTTGCATATGTATATCTGATGTGGCTAAAAATGTGTGAATTCTGGGATAACGAGCACCTTTTATGGCTCCCACCCCCTATCAATATCTGCATCTGACGCCCTGCAAAGGGCTGCTACCTGGGCATTTTCAACAACCTTACAAATTTCTCTTACTGCTTCAAAATCTCCCTGGCTAGCTGCTGGAAATCCAGCTTCAATTACGTCAACTCCAAGAGTATCAAGTTGTCTTGCCAATCTCTTTTTTTTCCTCTGTATTCATGGTTGCCCCTGGAGACTGCTCACCATCCCTGAGTGTTGTGTCAAAAATATATATTTTTTCAGCCATGTATTTTACCCCCTTTAATTGGATAAGCAGATAATCTTCTGATTTAAATTAAGAAAAGAGTTTTTAACTAGATCCATTGCTATTTTGATGGTTCTAAATCAACTTTTTACAGCTTCAGGCCTTTATCAACAAAAAAACAATATTGGACTTTTTCTATCTTACATTAGGACTTGCGCTTTGCAAGTCCTCTAAGCAGTGGACGACCTTTGCTTAGTGGAAGATATAAATATGTATAAATTGGTCCATATAGAGTATAGAATAGGAAAAATAAAAAGGTAATTAAGTAAGGCTCTGACCCAACTAAAACAAACAGTAGTACAACTAGGACCGATGAGGTAAATGGCCTTGCCTTGAATAGACTCATGTCCTTAAACGAGTAGTACTTTACATTGCTGACCATTAGTAGTGCAAGGGAAAATGTGGAGGCCAGTGAGAATCCAGCTATGACCTTTTCTGAGAAAAGGTCATCAAAGGCTGCCCATTTTGAAAACAATATAAATGTTGCCAAAAAGCATGCAGCAGCAGGAATAGGGAGTCCCATAAAAAATTTTGGATCATATACATCCTTTCTCATGGCCATTAGGTTAAACCTTGCTAACCTAAGCGCCCCACATGCCAGAAAAAGAAAGGACATAGCAACTCCCAGTCTTCCAAAATAGTGCAATTTCCAGAGGTAGATGGTTATAGCTGGAGTTGCTCCAAAAGCAATTAGATCTGCCAGTGAATCCATCTGAATTCCAAAATCAGAACTTGCCTTTGTGAGTCTCGCCACTTTACCATCAAGCCATCAAATACACAACTAATAAGTATGGCCACTGCAGCGTGATAGAATTTGTCTGAAATAGCCCATAGAATACCAAGAAAACCTGTAAACATACTGGCTGTGGTAAGTAGATTTGGAATGACGTAATAGCCTATTGGTATGCGTTTATTCTTTGTCATGATTAATTTCCTTCTTTTTTTTGCTAAAATAGTTTGTCCAGCAATGACTTTTTCTCCCCTGGATACTATAATTTCATATCCTGGAGCAAGGTAAAGGTCAACCCGAGAACCAAATTTTATCATCCCAATCCTCTGTCCAATTGTAACTCTTTCTCCTTCTTTTATCCAGCATACGATGCGTCTTGCAATAAGACCTGCAATTTGCACAACGGTAAATTCCTGGTTGCCTGATGAAATTACAATTAAGTTTCTTTCATTTTTTTTCAGATGATTTATCCAATGATGCATTGAAAAATCTGCCTGGAATGTATTTTATTTTTTTTACCTCTCCTGATACTGGGGATCTATTTACATGTACATTAAATACATTCATAAAAATAGAGATCCTGGTTTTTTTCTAATCCATTTATTGGATCAGGAACCTTTTTTTATATCTACAACTTTTCCATCAGCCGGCTGATCACTATATTTTTACCATCTGGTGGATATCTCTCAGGATCACGGAAAAAAAATTCATAACAAAAAAAAAGTCAATATTAAAAATAATAGAGCCAGAATTCGAAAATTTATCAGTGCAAAGATTAAACTGCAAAAAAACAAAAAAAGAATATAAAAGGGATACCTTCTTTTACAATACCAAAAGAAAGACCAGTTAAAATATTTTTCATAACAATATCCTATTTGTTTCCAAAACCAGGTACATATAATTTTTTCTCAATCCATTTCAAAAACCACCCAGCAATGGTGACCATAATTAGATAGTAAAGACCCACAGCCAAAAATACTTCTGTAAATCTAAACGTCTTGGTAGCTATAATTTTTCCCTGGCCAGTTAATTCAATACATGTAATTATATAGGCAAGGGAAGAATATTTTATCAAATAAATAATTTCATTTCCACATCCTGGAAGTGCACGCCTCATGGCCTGGGGGAGAATAATGTTCATGAGACTGGATATTGACGAAAATCCAAGTGCTTGAGCAGCCATTATTTGACCTCTTTTTATGGATAGAAGGGCCCCCCGTATGTATTCAGAGTGATAGGCCCCACTACACAGTGTAAATCCCATTACCGCTGCCATATAAGGTGAGAGATATATACCTAAATTTGGTAGTCCAAAGTATAAAATAAATAGCTGTACCACCAAGGGTGTGCCTCTAAAGATGGTGGCATAAGATGATGCTATTTTAGCAAAAACACCTTTTCCATAAGCCCTCAATGTGCCAACAATAATTCCAATTAGTAGTCCACAAATAGCTGAGGGAAATATTAAAGATAGAGATACCAAAAGCCCTTTATTTAAAGCCGGTATTACCTCATTTACATAAAATGACGTGTCAAACAACTTAACAAACTCTCCTCATTTTAGGCAAGTTTTGAGCAAAAATCTAAGGTACGAGTCTTTTTATTTAGAAGATTTTCAGGTGTATCATGTTCTATAATTCTGCCTTGCTCCATAAATAGTATCTCCTTTGCAAGGCTCTTTACAAAGCTCATTTGATGGGTAGCCATTAGCATTGTCATTCCTGATTTACTTAAATTCTTAATCACTGCCAATACTTCCATAATTAATTCTGGATCAAGGGCTGATGTGGTTCATCTAAGAGTAACACAACTGGATCCATTGCAAGGGCCCTAGCAATGGAGACCCTTTGTTTCTGACCTCCAGATAATTCTGCAGGGTAAAAATGGAGTTTGTCCCCAAGTCCTACCCTTTCCAACTCAAGTTGTGCCCTTTCATAAGCCTGGTGTTTAGGCAACTTTTTGACCTTTCTAAGGGCAATTGCCACGTTGTCTATTGCAGTTAAGTGATCAAAGAGGTTAAAGTCTTGAAAAATCATTCCAATTTGTTGTCTTAAATTGAGTATCTCTTTCTTTTTTTTAAATGAAACCTCTTTTCCATTTAAAATTATTTTTCCCTTATCAGGGATGTGTAGTAGATTGATACATTGGAGCAGAGTGGATTTACCACCACCTGATGGGCCGATTAGGACCTTTAAGTCCCCTTTTCCCAGGGAGAGAGAGACATCTTTTATTATTTCTTTGCCACCCAGGCTCTTGCTCAAATTCTCTATTTTTAACAAGGTACTATTATTTACTTTATCCATTATTATACAGTATATCCTGGGATTTTTAGTTTGTTTTCAAGTTGTTTTAAAAGGCAGACTCCAGCCCATGTGAGGATAAAATATATTACCCCTGCACAAATATACATTGCCAGTTGCTCATAGGTTCTAGAGGCCACAAAATGTGTCCTGGACATTATCTCTGAAGTCCCTAAGACAAATGCAATTGCTGAATCCTTTAATACAATAGAATATTCATTGGACCATCCAGGTAAAGAGATCCTGATTACCTGGGGGAGAATTATGTAAACTATACCCTGAAACTGTGTCATTCCCAGGGCCTTTGCTGCTTTTAGTTGTCCATCTGGAATGGACTGTATGCTTCCCCTGAAGATCTGGGACTGATAGGCTCCACCTCTAAATCCAAGGACAAGGACTGCTGACCAAAATGCCGAGATATTGAGATTTATTAGTGTGAATAGACCAAAATAAAATAAGAACAATAGTACTAAAACAGGAACTCCCCTAAAAAAACCATACATAAGTATCTGCTAAAAATTTTAAAGGTTTATTCCCGTATACCTGGGCAAGGCTAAGAGGAAGTCCAATAAAGAAGCCAATGGTCATGGCCCCAACCACAATACCCACTGTAACAGCAGCTCCCCCAAGCACATATGGAAGACTTGATATGATTACCTCTATAGAGTGCAGCATTTTTCTTTTGTGCAAAGCAGGGGGCATCCCATTATTGTGCCCCTGATCTTTATTTCTTATTGGCCTGGTTTGTATTTTTTTAATTAGTTCTTGCCAATATGGATCTTTCATCAACATTTTAAGGCCAGTATTTAAAGTTTTTAAAAGTTCTTTGTCCTGTTTTCTAACTGCATATCCAAATCTTTCAGGGGGCATTCCAAATGTACCAAGTACTTTTACAGGTTTTTTTTCTAGCTGCATCATAGGCAGGTGCATCGTCCATGGCAGCGGCATCGATCCTTCCATTTACCAGTCTACTACTGCCAGGGGAGCAGAATCATAATATCTCAAAGTAAAATTCCAGCCATTTTTTTTCTTTGTTTTTCTCCAGCCATTCTGCTTCAGAAGTTCCCCTTTGAACGCCTAAGATTTTTTCCCCTTTTAAAATATCATCAACTGTTAACTTGGAGTCCTTTTTCACAACCAATACCTGTTTGATTTCCCAGTATGGAATTGTAAAGTTAACTACTTTCTGCCTTTCAGGGGTGATACTCATACCTGCTGCAATCATATCTATTTTTTTTGCAATCAAATTGGGGATAATTCCATCCCAGTCCATGGGTTTGTGGACCACCTTAAATCCCATTTTTTTTGCAATCCAGTTTATTGCTTCTACATCAAAGCCAGTGGGATGTCCATTTTTATCCACATAGGAAAATGGCGGGAAATTGGCATCAATTCCATTGATATAAGTTTTTTTTTCCTGCAAAGCTATAACCTGAGAAAAGGAAAAGCATGCCTACAGCAAAAGTCAAAATTTTTTTTCATGACCGAGCCCCTCCGTTTTTTTTATTGGGTTTTTAAAATGTGTGAGAGCGCTTTATCTAACAAATAATTAAACTCTCATCAAGAAAAACATATCCCACCTGCTTGGGATGGCGAATCCTTTGGTATCTTATGAGTTTATTTAACAGGGTGGGCTATATTTATTTATTTTTTTGAAAGCTTAGCCCATTTATCCCTGAGTGGGACAATTAAATTAAAAACCAGGTTATCCTTGGTTGAGTCTAAATCTACACAAAAATATCCCTTTCTCTCAAATTGAAATCTATCACCGGGGTTTACATTTTTTTAGATCTGGCTCTAATTTGCAATCTTTTAATACCTTAAGGGAGTCTGGATTTATATATTCTTTAAAATCAATTCCCTTTTTCTCATTTTCGGTTGGATCTGGTTTTACAAATAGGCGATCAAACATCCTTATCTCAGCAGAAATTGCGTGTTTTGCTGATACCCAATGTAGAGTGGCCTTTACCTTTCTACCATCTTTTGCATCTCCTCCCCTGGTGTCTGGGTCATATGTACAGTGAATTTCAACTATATTTCCAGACTCATCTTTTTTTTACATGAACACACTTGATAAAATAGGCGTATCTCAGTCTAACTTCCCTTCCAGGGGCAAGTCTATAAAATTTTTTAGGGGGATCTTCCATAAAGTCTTCTCGCTCAATAAATAGCTCTCGAGAAAATGGGACCTTTCTTGTGCCCTGGGATAGATCTTCTGGGTTGTTTATTGCATCTAGGTATTCTTCCCTATCCTCGGGATAATTTACTATTACAACCTTAATTGGGTCCAATACGCCCATCCGTCTTGGTGCTATTTTATTTAGATCTTCCCTTACTGCATATTCCAACAGACCCATGTCCACCATTGACTCACTTTTGCCAACTCCAATTAATTCACAAAATCTCCTGATGGATCTTGGTGTATACCCACGTCTCCTAAGACCTGCAATTGTTGGCATCCTGGGATCATCCCATCCACTGACAAATCCGTCTTCAACCAATTGGATAAGCTTTCTTTTGCTAAGGACTGTATAGGATAGATTCAGCCTTGCAAACTCTATTTGTTTTGGTTTTGGCTCGTTGTCTATTAACTCATTCACAAACCAATCATATAAGGGTCTGTGGTCTTCAAATTCCTGGGAACAAAGGGAATGGGTAATTTCTTCTATTGCGTCACTAAGACAATGGGCAAAGTCATAAGTTGGATATATGCACCATTTGTCCCTGGTTCTGTGGTGAAGAGGATTTTTTTATGATTCTGTATATAACAGGGTCACGCATATTGATATTTGGGGATTTCATGTCAATTTTGGCCCTGAGGACCCTTGACCCTTCTTCAAATTCACCCTTTTTCATTCTATAAAAAAAGGTCCAGATTTTCCTCTATGGATCTATTCCTGTATGGGCTATCTATTCCAGGTTCTGTTAATGTGCCCCTATATTTTTTTGATTTCTTCTGCACTTAAGTCGCATACATATGCCTTTCCCTTTTTGATTAACTCCACTGCAAATTCAAATAATTTTTCAAAATAGTCAGATGCAAAATAGAGGTGATCTCCCCAGTCAAACCCAAGCCACCTAACATCTTCTTTTATGGCCTCAACATATATGTCATCTTCCTTTGCTGGATTTGTATCGTCAAATCTTAAGTGGCATATTCCTCCAAATTCTTGGGCAAGTCCAAAATTGAGACATATGGATTTTGCATGCCCAATGTGGAGGTATCCATTTGGTTCTGGAGGAAACCTTGTGACCACCTTTTCAATCTTTCCTTCCTTTAAATCCTGAATTATTATATTCTTAATGAAGTTTTTTTGGAGTTTCGATTTCTTTTTTTCATTTTGTGTCTCCTATTCTACTTGTGTGGGTATAAAAATATTTATAACAATTTTATTGTCATCTAGTTCTACAATTTCCATGTTACCATTTAACTCTTCTAAAAACTCAAATACGTCAACTGAATTTAATTCTTCTTTAATTTCATGGAAGTTTTTTTAGGATTAGGTCTTGTTTGTAAACCTCAACTGACATACAAATAATTTTATTTCCAGATTCTTGCCTTGGGGTTTGGCCATTGCCTTTTAGAGAGATTTTTATTTCGCTTTTAAGTTTAAGAATGTTTTCTAATGCCTTTAATAAGGACAAACACAATAGATAAACTTGATAGGGATCTGCATATATCTCATCCCCTTGTTTGTTTATGTCTTCTATTACACTTAGCTCTCTTAATAGGTCTGATTTTTCAGAGCGCAATGTCTCCTTTAAAATTATGTGAAAGGGAAATCTTTGTTTTTCTAACCTCTCCCAATTGCGGCTAAAAACTGTCAGTTGTTCAACTAACATCCTGGCGGTGTCAGATGCCTTTAATATGAGATCTGCGTAACGACTTAGCTCTTCACTGTTTTTTTGTTTTAAATTTTAAAAGCTCTGTATATCCAATTATTGCTCCAAGTAGATTATTAAAATCATGTGCAATTCCAGCTGCAAAGATCCTTAAGCTCTTTATCTTTCTGGATTGGTCCACTTCTTTTTTTTAGTCTAAATTTTTGCAATGCAAGGTGAAGCGTATTTAAAACAGCATCCTTATGAAAAGGATATACAACATATCCATATTTTTTTTAATGCTTTGCTTTTTACTTCATTGCCAATTTTTTTTTGAAAATATGTATACCACAGGTGCATGAAGACAGATATCCTTTATGGAGTTTGCATCTTCTAATTCCCAGTCAAGGAGTATGACGTCAACTTGATTTTGACTGGCAAACTCCACGGACTTGCTTATTGAAATGATTGAAAAGTTATCTTCCTTGTTAAAAATAGTTGATATATCAGATATAATGGACTTATTCCTTGTAACAACAACTACCTTATAATTATTATTTTTCATTTTCTCCCCCAAAGGATGAAAAAAAGACGTTTCAAAAAGACAGTTGCATATGCTCCTTTGTCCATAAAAAATTCAATTTTCCAGACATAAGGGGTTATTTTTTTTCCATTTATATATTTGGGGTACTACAATTGCTTGTCTCATAGTGGATTTAAATACAGCACCTTTAACTCTCGTTCTAAAGGCGTTTATGCATTTTATCCCCTCATCCCTCAAGACACTATTATAAGCTTCTTGAATATTAGCGTCTAACAAAATTTTAGGGCCAGGTAAAGGGATGTAATGTCCGTGAAGCTTATTAAAAGCCTTTTGAGTTAAAGATTCATAAAAATAGATGTCAAAAACATCTCCATCTATTTTATTTAAGGGGATATCAAAGGATTGTAAGAGAGTTATTAAGACCTTATTCCAGATATATGATTGATACACGTTGCATTGAAAAAATAAGAACTCCCTGTGGATTAGGGATAATGCCCTTTTACAATTTGAATTTGAGAGTTTACCTGATGAGAGGGTTTCAATGACCTTCCTTTCCCAGGATAAAGGTGATAGCTGGATACATTCTGAGAAATTTCCCCATTTCTTTTTTTAGGCACTCTCTGAATTTTTTTTGTTTTTGAAGATTCTTTGTGGCTTGAGTGGACTAAAATAGTATAAAGTGCATTTTTATATCTTTTTAAAATGAGCTCCTTAGCAAAAAAGACTTTGTTTTTACTTACAGACGAGAATCTCTGGTCATCGTAGTAATTTGGTATGCCAAACTTTTTTATTAATTCAATTTGTTGGAGAAACTTTTTTTTCAGGAACATTTTTTTGAGACCTTTATTTTTACAATAAATTTGTTACCCTTAAGGTCAGCCCTTGTTATAGGTCTGTCTATTTGTCCCAGATATTTTAAAAGGTAATTTTTCCCACGAATATCCTTTTTAGGACCATGAAATATAGTGATGTGTTGAGATGTTATAGCGTGTCTGTCTTTTAATCCTGCATATGAAATCTCGTTTCCTTTTCTCCTCAGCCTTTTTTTTAAGTCTTCAATTACATCCCAGGTGTTGGTTCTCCATTTTTTTTAAAAGATACACCCCAAATTCACCTGAGACTTTCGTACAAAAATCAACAACTTCCTCTACCTGAAAGTCCTCAGGGGAATTTTTTATGGATATTTTAATATTTCTTAAAGGAATTTTCATACTATTAACTATTTGAATAGGAATTAATTATATATTGACTTAATCCAGGTTTATGAAAACCTGAATTAAAGAGTTGAAAGATAGCGGTATTTGTTTTGTTTAGGCGTGTCAAGTAAATAAAAAAAACAAAAAAATCTCTGTCCCAGGACTGGCTCTGGAAAGGTCAGAAAAAAATTGGGTGTAGTTTAGAAAATCACAATTAACTATCCCTTAACTCCATTTATCAATCAGTACCCCGCTCATCTCTTCCATTCTTTTTGCAATTTTAAGCATTTCTTCTGGTGGAATTTGTCTTATCACTTTTCCAGTTTCTTTGTTAATAACTTTTACTATAACTTTTCCAAGGTTCTTGTCCAACTCAAAGTCCAGTTGAATGCCTATTTGAGCAAGGACTTCATTTGTAGCATCTTTAATTTTTTTTTAAATCATCTTCACTTAGCTTCTGGATAAGACTCTTTTTATCTCTTTTGTTAAGCAGATCTTCATCTGTTGATATTTGTGTAACTTCAGAATCCCTTTGTGAAGATTGTAATTTCTTCTCTAAAATCCTCTGACTTTCGCTTAGGTTATCTAAATCAATCTTAATTTCATCTGTTTTTTGTCTTTTTGTATCCCTTTGTTTGTATTCCTGGATGTTTAAATCCTTATCTTTTACTTCTACTGGAGGGGTTTGATCTATTTTTATTTGTTCTGTCATGGCAAACCTCTTATCCTTTTAAATTATTCCACATATCAATATAAGAATTTAGTTGTTCCTGGATAGATTTATATTTTAGTACCACTTCTTCGAGGTTAGAGTATTTTTTTTAACCATTTGTTCTTCGTAGTTTTGTAGGTCTTCCTGTGCTTGTTGGTACTCATCATTGAGGTCATCAATTTTGTCTTGTATAGATCTTATGGTTTTTGTTATAATACCTGAGGCGGTATCTGTGTAAGAAGATAGGGCGTTTTTCAGTCTTGTGGCAATTCCATTATCTCCTGTAAAGAGGGCAGAGACATCATCTGGGTGTGAGATTAAGGCATCTGTTAATGTAGTTTCATTAACTTCAATGGTGCCATCGTCTTTAAACTCAATGCCTATTTGAGATAGGTATTGATATGCATTGTCACCTGTTCCCGGTACTATTCCTGATAGGATAGACCTTATGTTATTTTGAGCAGTTCTGGCAATAGAGTCTCCGAGAAGTGCACCTGCTTCTTTGGACTCCAGGTCATAAGATGCATTTTCATCCATAAATTGATCAAAGTTGTTATAT